>NZ_CP056199.1:4583172-4888717 GCF_013782625.1 Enterobacter sp. RHBSTW-00994
ACACGTTTGCGTTATTGTCTTCGCCAAAAAGATATCGCTGTTCAAACACATTCGCAGGGACAGCACGAGCAAACAGAAAGCCCTGTCCACTCTCAACACCCGCCCCGGCAAGCCAGTCGCGCTGCGCTTCCGTTTCAATCCCTTCGGCAATCACATGCAGTTTGAGGCTTCGCGCCATCTGAATGATGGCCTGGACCATGCTACTGTCATCCGGCAGACCGTCAACAAAGGTTTTATCAATCTTCAGGACATCAACCGGCAGCGTTTTCATGTGCTGGAGCTGACGCAACCCGGCATACCCCATACCAAAATCGTCAAGTGCGATGCGGATACCCGCATTACGCAGCGGTTTCAGAATGGCGACAGCTTCATTAGGATCATCAATACGTCGGCTCTCCGTCACCTCCAGAATCAGCGTATCAGGCTGGATCCGGTAACGGTGGATAAGTTCCAGCATCTCCGACACCATCGTCGGGTGCATAAGCTGTAATGCAGACAGGTTCACCGACAACGGCATCATGACACCCCGCTCTTGCCAGGCGGCGAGCTGTCGGCAGGACTCTTCCAGCACCCAATAACCCACGGTCACCATCAGACCGCAAGACTCGATACGCTCAATCAGCCCTTGAGGCAGTTCCCATGAGCCATCGGGTTGCTGCATACGCAACAGGGCTTCTGCACTTTTCACCTCTCCGGTCAGCAGGTTCACCTGCGGTTGTAACCAGATCGCAAACTGATGGTTATCCAGCGCAGTCAGAATGTCACTCTCTTCTGTCAGGCGCTGCTGCGCTTTCTCCATTTGCTCCGGATCGAAGAACTGAATTTGATTTTTGCCCTTACGACGAGCAGTGAAAGCAGCCGAGAAGGCGCGGCGATAAAGTTGCTCAGCCGTCAGGTCGCCATAGAACATCGCAATCCCGATGCTGGCACTTGGCCGCAGCTGGATTCCCTGAATCGGCAACCGCTCGTTAATAACAGTGAGTACTTGCTGACCTAGTGTAATCGCATGCCATGGCTCTTTTACACCATGCGCGATAATCACGAAGTCATAGCCGCTCACCTGGGTGAGCACCATACGCGGTGCGAGAACAGATTTTACTTTTTCAACCAGTGTCAGCAGCAGTACTTCCCGCTGGCTCTCCTTCAACACGCCAGCCGTGTCCTGCAAGGTTTCACATGCCACTACCATCAGCGCAGTCGTCTGCTGGCGCGCCACAGTTTGCTCCAGCATTGCCATCAGAAAGGCTTTGTTGGGCAAATCAGATACCGGGAAGCGAGTGGCATTGCTGTTCAACTCATCCTGCTGGCGCATGACACGCTGTTGGTTGATGTTGTAGCTACGCACCAGCATGCCGATTTCATCATCATGATGCAGGCGCGGAACGTCCAGTTGATGTCCAACCTGGTCCTGAGGCGAGAGATTATCCAGCGCTCTGGCAATACTGCGCAGCGGGTGCACAATCAGGCGGTTAATACACCAGGTCAGAGCCACGCTCAGGATGAGTGATAAAAGTAAGTAAGTAGTTACCAACGTGGCAACCCAGCTCATCACAAACTTATACAGACGGTAGGAGTCCGCCTGGAGTACAAGATAGGCCAGCGGCTGTGGGTTTGCCGGGCGCTCAAGCGAATAAACAGGCAATGAGATTTGCACTGGCAGCTCAAACAACCGCATGAGCATCATCGGAACCGGACGCTCAGGAATGAAGCTCATCCGTAGCGCCTGAAACTGATTGGGTAAGACGACATCCGCACGGCTGACAATCCCCGTCGGCTGGATGCGTTTTAAGATGGTTTCCGCCTCGGGAATATCCCCTTTCAAAATCGCGGCTGAGAGCGGGCCGCGTATTGAGCGGGCTATACTTTCTAATTGCGAAGCCGTGTTATAGCGATTCTGCTGTACGGAATGAAACAGCAAAATGACGCAGAATAGAAAAACAAACAGCATAGTGACGGCTGAAACCATCGCCATCTGTTTGATAGTTAAAGAACGGCTGACACGCAAAATGACTCTCCACAGAACTCGAAGCGCAAGACACACCAGGGAGTTAGCCTGGTGCGCCTGAGTATACCCGATTGATGAGATTTTAAGAGAGACTTACAAATGGATTAAGGATTATTCTGGTTACCAGTCCGCATAAGGTATGAGCGGTTGCGGCGGGAGGTCCATATCCCCTTGCCAGCCTGCGGCAGAATAACGCACATAAATAAGCGCGTGGCTTGGTGTGTAATCCTTCGCCTGCTGTATGTCAACGCCCAGCCCAACGAACCAGTTTGACGTAACACGACGTTCAATAATCGCTCTCGCGGTGTAACCCGTACCCGACGAACTGCTGCCGTTTACAGGCTCATGCTTATCGGCATACATCAGATTATCGTCAGCATCGTAATTATCATTCGGAATCAGCCCCTGAAGAGGGTATCGCATCCCGTCACTGGTTTTCGAATGCGACCATGAAACCGAGCCACCCAATTCCCACGACCAGTTTTCGGTACGTTTGCGCCAGGTGACAGGCAGCGCGAAGGAAACATACTCCTGAGGGCTGTAATAACCGCCTTGTCCCAGGGTATAGCCACCCAGGTCTTTGTCGTAATGCCACAGCATATTGCTGACGCCGACCGTCAGGCGTTCATTATTTTTATTAATGACTTTGTAGTAATACCCGGTCATCCAGCGGATGCGCCAGTTATCCGCCACATTCTTACCTGTCAGGCTATCCGCATTCAGGCTGGACCAGACACCGTTCGCCTCCCCCTTGTCATAGCTCATGCTCACGCCACCACCGGTGGCACGTACGCCGCCCCAGGTCGTGTCGGTATTCGAATCATGTTGTCCTGCAAAAGCCAGCACAGAGCTGGAAATCGGGCGGCGGTGAACGTTCAGGGTATAACCGATCGGCCCCAAATCGTTGCTGTATGCCAGACTACCGACCACGTCCACCACATCGAAGCCCATCGGCGTTGTGCCAATGTCCATCGCCCAGGTGTCGTTTTGCCAGCCAACCGCCACACTTGCGCCATTGGCAGTCTGATTTGTATTGCCATGGCAAGGCGTTCTTGCACACGTACCCCATTGCGGATCGTATTTCCCGTCTTTGGTGGCAAAAGTTCCGGCATCCATATTCACCAAATCGCTCCGGAAGAACATACGCCCATCCGCCAGTGGCGCGTCCACTTGCAGCATAGTGGTATGCGCTTTCAGGTCGGAATACCCGCCCGTACCGCTTGACCCCCAGTAATCGTGTTGCAGCGTGACATTCACATCCTGCTGGCGATACAGATCGCCTGCGTCACTGCGCACGCCCCGTTTCAACCAGTCATCTTTCTCGTCATTCCGCGTCAAACGCGTAAAGCTGTCATTATCTGCCGGACGCGTAGTCGTAATACCGGAGGAAACCATCGCGTCTTTATAAGTCTCCAGCGCCTGCTGAGGCTCGCCACTTTGCGCCTGAATACGGGCGGCATCACGCAGCACCAGCGCATTTTCCATAGAGGCAGGTTGTGTCCTTGCCTGCGGAACAATGTTACTGAGCGTCTGCTTAGCCGCAGCGGTATCACCAAGACCTGCCTGAGCCAGGGCCACACGACGCTGTACATTGAGAGATGGCGGCTGATCGCTTTTCACCTCAGACAGTTTTGCCAGCTCTGTACGCGCGGCATCTTTATTGCCTTGTGCAATATAAACTTCCGTCAGACCGAGAATCGCATCTTCGTTGTTTGGCTCCCGCTGCAAGACTTTGCTGTATGCGGCCTGTGCCTGAACGTTATCCCCACGCTGCTGAGCCCAGTCAGCCAGGGTTAAATCAATTCGTGTTGAGGCCGGTTGCTGGCGCAGCAGGTTTTCGGCCTCCTGCTCTTTCCCGCTGTCACGCAGACGATTTGCCGTTTCCAGCACCTGGTTGCTTTGCAGACGGTCTGACAACTCCTGAATATTGCCATTCCATTTATCGCGCGGGAGCGTATTCAGGTGAGCCAGAGCAGCCCGATCCTGATCGTTCCCTGAGAGGTAAAGCCCGGTGGCGTAAACTTGTTCCGGATCGCCAGGTTTTTGACTCGCAAGCTGCCGCATTAATGTATCCGCCTGGCTGCGCTGTCCTGCACTGTAGAGATCGCGTGAAAGACGGTAGGTGATCCATACATCGCCTGGTGAGAGCGCCAGACGACGACGCTGAATTTCTGCAGCCTGTGCAAATTTACCCTGATTTTCCAACTGTTCTGCCTGTTGGGAAAGCTGTTCGTTCGTCAGGCTACGTTCAATGTCATCAATGCTGCGACGCTGGCTGGCAGAAAGGGACTGAATAAACTGTGTGGCCTTCTCTGGCGATTGCGCGCGATACACATTTGCAAGACCACGTACCGCGTTGCTGTTACCGCTGTCCATGCGCAATGCCTGGCGATAATAACGCTCGGCCGCCACGTTATCTTTACGCACCATCGCGGCATCCCCCAGCCCCAGGACTGCATAGCTGTCGGTATTATCGATGTTGCGTGCCTGCTGGTAATAACGCTCCGCCTGGCCTGGATTGTTCGCTTTTAGTGCGGCATCACCTTGCTGGATTAAAAGCCAGTAACGGTTAACCTTTAACAGGCTATCCCATTTGCCCCGGTTGTCGCTCTGCGGATCGAGAGCGATGGCCTTTTCAAACTGCGCGACTGCGCGGGCACGATCGCCTTTCTGTGAATACGCCTGGCCCAGTGCGCCGACGGCTTCACTGTCGGCATGGTTCGCGCTGACCGCTTTTTGCAGTTCCGCTACGGCCTTGCCACCCTGCCCGGCATCGACTGCGGCTAACCCTTCTGCTTTCGCACGGAACGCTGGATCGGCGAGCTGTTTCTGTTGCGCTTCAAGCTGCGAGCGAGCAGCGGTCACGCTGTCACCATGACTAAAAACACTGAGGTATTTTTGTAGTGCATTGACGCTGGCACTGCTTGTTGGCTGGTCTTTAATTTGCTGATACCAAAGCTCAGACGCCTGGTCACGGCCACTGGTGCTTTTGGCCATATCCTGCAATACCGCAAACCCTTCATCACGTCGCCCATTCTGGAACAATAACTGCGCCAGAGAAGCCTGTTGTTGCGTGTTACCGGGATTATTCGTGTTAATTCTCTTCAACTGATCGATGGCTGTGTTACGTCTGGCAGGATCTTTCGCAACCACTGTCCAGTATTCTGCTGCCAAATCCCCTGTGGGTGGATTGCCATCAAAGAGTTTGTCGTAAGCGGCAATGGCTTCCTGAGTATGGCCTGTCGTGGCTAACAATCGTGCTTGTTGCAACGCCTGACGGCCATCCGATGTCGAGAGCAACATGGTGTTACGTGAGGATTTATAGGCGTTCGAGCTGGGTGCGAGTCCTTTAAGACGATCCAGCTCTTTTTGCGCCCCTGCAACATCCCCCTGACGCAGCAGATAGCGGAATCGCGCAGCCACCACGTCCGGATTGTTTGGGTCGATCAGTTCAAGGCGGTAGAGCGACTGGCGTACCAAATCTTCACGCTGTGTTGACTCACCCAGATGCACCTGTTCCAGCAGCTGTTTCTGTTGCGGAGAATTGGCGGCCTGAGCCAAAGGCATCAGCGCAAGGCCAAGCGATAAACTGAGTAAATTTAATGTGAACTTGCGCATTCCTGGCCCCAATCCGGTATTAATTCACCTTTTGCGGTGAAGCGAAAACGATGCTGATCCCATCCTTGTCCAAAGAGAGTCAGCACGTAGCTGTAATAGGCATTATTATCGGGAAAATTGTCGGCGACACGCTGACGCTGTACCGCTTGCGCGTCACGGTTTTGTATAAATGGCAGCAAAGAGGCAGAAAACCCGACCGGGCCTTTTCCCGTGCGTTTTCCGCTCGCCACATCCACTTTCTCCGGCGGTACGCCCTGCTTTGTCGTCACCGTCGCCATCGGCTGAAAGCGTGCCAGTAGCCGGGCTTTTTGCGGATCGTTATCGTTCATCATGCCCACCCAGAGATACACCCGGATGGCATCGTAGCTTCCCACCAGGGACGCTGCCTGGTTCAACTGCCAGCCTTTGTTTTTCCGGTACTGCACCCAATCAGGTGAGAACCCTTTTGGCGCTGTCTCCAGCAATAAGCGCTGGTTTGTTTCACGAAGAGCGGTCCATGGCGCGCCAAAGCGGGTGAAATAGTGCGCAAACTGAGGAGGAAGATAACTGGGGTTGAAACGCCAGGCATCGGTTTCAGCAAAACCGATTTTACCCGGAAGCAGCATGGACCCCAGCCCAGGTACTTTCACCACTTCTTCACTGGCAATGCGTTTAAGTAACGCTTTCCCCATGCTGGTGTAGTTCGGTTTCTTCCATAAACGTCCCGCTTCCAGCAGTGACCAGGCAATCCAGATATCAGCATCTGACGCAGAGTTCGTGTCGAGCACAGTCCAGGTCTCTTTACCCTTCTGCCCCCACAACCAGGCTGGCAGATGTTGCTGTAAGTCACCCTGAGCCAGGTTATCGCGAGTCCAGGTCAATAGCAGATCAAAAGCCTTAGGATCATTGGCTGCCAGCGCAAAGAACAACGCATAGCTTTGCCCTTCGGAGGTGGTAATTTTGCGCGCATCACTCGGATCAATGACGCGCCCCCCCTCGCTGATATAGTCCTGTTTAAACTGTTCCCAGGCAGGCCAGGTGCAGGCGGCGCGAAGATCAACCGCCGCCAACATCAGTCCAGCCAAAACACACCAGCGAAAGGCTCTCATCACGTGTTACTCGTGGTCCGGGTTGAGGCGACGACGGCTGATAATACGCAGCAGACGCCACAGCACCCACGCCAGCAGAACGACGCTGATTGCCGCCAGAATCGCCAGTAAAACCGGATGGTTTGCCAGCGCATACCACAGACGTTCAAACCACGGCAGATGCCCCACGTAGTAAACATCACCGACACGCAGACTATTTACCCCCGACTCACGAATGACCGACACTGAACCGAACATCGACGCACGCTTGCCGCTGTCATTCATCGCATTGTTTAACAGTTCATAACCGCGCGGACTATCAGCCAACAGCGCGATAACGCTTCGCTGGTCGTTGTACGGTGACTGGAAGCCCACAATCGCGGCCATTGGACCGGAAGAAGTCACGCGGGTCTGGACGTTGGCCTGGCGATCGCCGCTGTCAGGCATAATGCTTGGGAATTCACTCTGACGCAGCGGGGTATTGACCCAGGACTGAGTGGCCTGCACCAGCAAATCGATACGCTTATCGTCTTTCAGCTTATCCGGGATAGTCCCAATCACCATGATGTCAGCATCTTTGTTCTGAATCTGGCTGCCATCGTCAGTGAGCGTCACATTGATGGACGGTAATCCCGTTTGCGCCCCCACTGAAGCCATGGTATCCAGCAGCGTCGTCAGTTGCGCTTCATTTGGCGCTTTTGGCATCACAACAATGGACTCAGACAAGTCAGCCATGCGGCTGAACGGGAAGCTGGCATTGGCAAACGCCCGCAGATCCGGCATCGCCAGGAAGTGATAATATTTCGAGAAATCGATAGTCGACTCGTCGCCAATAACCACGTGGTTCTGCACTGGCTGGAAGGTAATGCAGTTGTCAACCGACCCACCAGGCATCGGGTTCATGTACTGAAAGTCAAAACGTAACTGGTTAACCGCCCCCAGTTTCAGCGCCGGGATGGATACATCCGTTTTACCGTCCAGCAAGCCTTGCAGTACCGGCAAGCGCAGCATCAGTTTGTTGGTATCCTGATTACTGGCCAGACTAAAGGATTGCAGGAACTGATTATTCAGGCTGATATCCATACGCGAACTGTCATTGACCGACGGTGCGGTATAGCGGTAGTTCAGATTGATATCGATGCCGTTAGTGCGCAGCAGATACAAGTCTGGTGGAAGGTTGAGTGAAAGGTTGATAGGCGAAGGCTCAAGCCCCGTAGACTGAAGCTGCTCTTCATAGGTTTTTAACTCACCAAACGTGATGGCACGATCGGTACGTACCCAGTTCGGCGCATCGTACGGTTTACGTGCCAGCAGAGGTTTCACATCATCCACCACTACACTGTTACCACGGAACAGTACGTTACCCTGAGCGATCCCTTTTGCAGCCTGGACCAGATCTTTGTCATCACGACCAAATACCACCAGCAGTTTCACGTAAGGATTGTCAGGATGGTTAATGACTTCAACCGTCGGCGCTTTCACATCCGGGTGGTCACGCAGGAAAGCGGGACGTTTTTCATTAGTGGCAAACACAATGGCATTACGGTCCGGCAAGGTATCAAACAAAACCGGGAAACTCTGCCCACGCCAGCCAGAACGGGAACCAAACCAGGAGGACACAATGGTGGCGGCCAGTTGCTGGGTCACATCCGGAGAGCCAGCAAACACCACCGGTAAGTTTAACGGGCGGTTATCACGCGGGTCGAAGAACGGAATGGGGAAAGCGGAAAGATCGTTCTTCAGCGCCAGTGACTGGTAGGTCATTTGCAGCGACGTATTACGGCCAACGTCGACCCAGAGCGTACTGCTGGCAGGGTTTTCACACACATCGCGGTAGTGACCGACAAACTCCAGACGCACGCGGTTAAAGTCGGTGATAAACAGGGGATTGATTGGAACCTGTGCCAGCGTTTTTTTACCCAGTTGTTCTTTGGTAACAGGCAGGACATCCATCAATTCATCATTGAGGTACACCTTCAGCTGCGATTGTATCGGCAACAGCGACGGTGACGGCGTGTATTCCAGGTTCAACATCGCCTTCGACACCACTTCATCGCTTCGCATGCCAAACTCGACGCCACCGTTAGGGTTAATGCCACGTAGCACCATACTGCCCGGAGGCGGTGCGATCTGAGCAAAGGTGAGTTTCACATCCCTGGACGGGGCGTTGTCCACGACGATTGGCGCATCAGCACCGCGTACACCAGGCAGGACACGTCCAACGGTCTGAGCATCCCCGCCAGTCGGCTGAACAGCCGCCTCGTTTTCGGCTGGCGTCGATGCAGCGGTGACAACCTGATCGGTCGCTTGCACAGTCGTAGCCGCGGTATTTTCAGGGGCTGCATTCGCCACCATGGAGGGAAGTGCACTCATCCCCACTGCCACTGCACATATCCAGGAAAGTTTTGTTTTCATCGCGTTATCATCATTGTTGAGCCATAACCGGGTCTGATTGCTTCGTTTCATCCCGTTCAGGTCGACGAGGAATAAACGATACAACCCAGGAAATCAGCGAGGTAAGTGACCGGAAAATTAATTTCACAGACGACGGGGCAAATTCTGCAAGGTGACGATAGCCACGGAACCCCAGCTTCAGAATATCCAGCAGGCTTTCCAGTGGTTTATCTTCCGGGAAGCTGTCCTGCCAGAGAGCCCACGTATCCGCGCGGGCAAACGTACATTGCACAAAATCAATATGTTGCTTTTTGGTCAGCGGCATAAGTTGCAGACCGACTTCATTACCTGACACACGCACGACTTGCGTCGGGAAGACATACTCCTGCTGACCGCGTTTGAGCAGCAGGTTTACTTTCTGCCCTTCCAGCACTTTCGCCTGACCATTGATCTTGATCCCCAAACCGCCGTCAGAAAAGTCATGCACGGTACAGGAGAAGAGATGGCCATCTTCGCGGGCAATTGCCGCAGGCATGCTGATCTCAACACGATGCGCACGGCGCACCTGTTTGCTTTCTACCGATACCGCCACCGCGCCACCCAGGATAATCAGGTTGTAGAATACCCACGCCATACTCACGAAGACGGTCAGGACTTCGTTTTCCGGTCCATAGAAGTAGCGCCAGATACCCACAATCACGCCGACAATATTGAGCAGCACCAGGAAGATATACGGACGAGAGATAACCCAGTCGACGTACTCCTCTTCCACCAGCCCACCTTTGGCGGTGACGTTGAATTTCCCTTTATGCGGGTTAATCAACGCAACCATTGTCGGTGGCGCGATATACCAGGCCAACACGGTTTCGTAGATTTCACTCCAGAATGAATGACGATATTTACCCTGAATCTTCGAGTTCGTCAGGCTGGCATGGATCATGTGAGGCAAGACAAACAACGCAATCATCAGTGCCGGAGCAAAGATGATGTAAGCGTGAAGCAGCAAGAATGCCAGCGGCGCAGTCAGGAAGATCAGTCGTGGAATACCGGACAAAAAGTGGAACATGGCGTTGACGTAACACAAGCGCTGCGCCATCTTCAGCCCTTTACCAAATAACGGGTTATCAAGACGGAAAATCTGCACCATGCCGCGCGCCCAGCGAATACGCTGGCCAATGTGCGCTGAGAGGGATTCCGTCGCCAGCCCTGCGGCCTGAGGGATACGCATATAGGCGGAGGTATAACCTCGACGGTGTAAGCGCAGCGACGTATGGGCATCTTCTGTCACCGTTTCTACGGCGATACCGCCAATCTCATCCAGGGGTTTACGGCGAATAACCGCACAGGAACCGCAGAAGAATGTGGCATCCCACATGTCGTTCCCATCCTGTACCAAACCGTAGAATAGTGTCCCTTCGTTAGGGGTCTTGCGAAAACGGCCCAGATTACGTTCAAACGGATCCGGAGAGAAGAAGTGGTGCGGCGTCTGCATCATCGCCAGTTGCTTCTCTTTCAGGAACCACCCCATCGTCATTTGCAGGAACGAACGGGTGGGAACGTGGTCGCAGTCAAAGATGGAGACAAACTCCCCTTTGGCATACTTCAGCGCATTATTTATGTTCCCGGCTTTCGCATGCTCGTGCGTGGTACGAGCGATATACTCCACCCCGACATCTTTCGCAAAATGTTGAAATTCTTCGCGGCCACCATCATCAAGGATCCAGATTTTGAGCTTGTCTTTTGGCCAGTCGATACCCAGCGCAGCATAAATGGTGTTTTTCACCACAGTCAGATCTTCGTTGTACGTAGGGACAAAAAGATCAACTGTCGGCCACAGAGAGGTATCCTTTGGCAACGGAACCGGCTGGCGATTCAACGGCCAAATGACCTGGAAATAGCCCAGAACTAACACAATCCATGCGTAAGTTTCCGCAAATAGCAGCACCAGCCCACACACCAGGCTTACCGGATCATCCCAGTTCAGCGTCGAGGTATAACGCCACCAGATGTAGCGGCAAGAGACCGTCAGCGACAGCACAATCAGCATCAGCGCTGAGAAACGGCCTGGAATTCGGCGAACCAGCAACGCCACACCCCAAAGCAGGATCAGGAAGATAAACTGCGCCAGCGGGTTAAAGGGCTGCGTGATACAGACCAGCGCCAGAATGAGTGAGAACACCACGATCACGCCGAGGATAAAACGCCTAAGCCCCGGATGGAGATGCCCGAGTTCTTTATGGTCATCAAGATGGCTGGTCTGGTCGCTGACGCGACCGGGCAGATTATCCAGCCATTGATGGTAACGCCCACGAAGATGCTGAGCACGCTCGAAGCCGTGCCAGCGTGGACTCTTTTTTTCATGTTTTTCCGCTGTTGCAACAAGCCACACAGCCTGAATGGCATAGCGTGCGGGATCTAATGGCCGAGGTTTATCAGGGTTGATATGCGGATAAAACTCACGGTGCTGTGCACGAATACGTTGCCAGCGCGGATGTTCAAGCGGAATAAATATCCAGGCCAGGATCATCCATAAACAACCCAGCGCAGCACTCAGCGATGACGCACCATGCCGACGGTAATGCCGGTAATGCTCGCTTAAACGCGCGCTGACTGGCGGGATGAGTAACCAGCTGGACAGACGACTCATACAGAACTCCCGGCAGATGCAGGACGATTCGCATACTGCAGTAAACACCAGTTGGCCAGCGTAAGGATCTCTTCCGCCGCCAGTGCATCGCTACGGTATTCACCGAGCGGCTGTTTGGAAGCGAGACACTCTGCCATTCCTTCATCACGATGAATCACCATCGGCAACAAACGACGCTGGCTTTGTAGCCATATCTGATAGAGATCATCCTGAATCTGACTGTTTAGACGTAAGTCGTTAATCAGAATATGGGCATCCGCAGGCAGAGCCTGCTGATGCAGACGGATGTGACAATTTGCATCCGCATTGACGATGGTGAGCATGCGGTCACATTGATCAATCAATTGGCGGGTGAGCGTTGTATAGCCGTGGGGAAGATCCAGTAATATCCACTGGTAATGGCTTTTTTCTTTCAGCTGTTGCAGCGCGTTGCTAAACGCCGCCAGCGGTTGCTGATAAGCGTCAGGATTTTCACGTTCATTGGCGGTCAGTTGACCAAAAGGCAGCACGTCGAGCTGAGAAGTGTAGCGTAATCCCGCATCTCGCCAGTCTTGACCATCCAAAAGTGCACGAGCCCAGCCGTTAGCGTTATCAAAATCTACGTTGAAAGACATGCGCAGCAAATTATCGGGGCATGCATCAATAACCAGCACCGATTCGCCTAATATTTGTAATGACCACGCCAGCGCCGCAGTAACGGATGTTGTACCCACTCCACCACGGACGCCCTGTAATCCTAGTACGGCCATCAATGGCTCCCTTATTGTTGTTGGGCAAATTCGGCTAATAATGGCCAGCGTTTAATAGCCGCCGCCAACTGTTCGCGCTGGGAAATATCGGTGTAATCTATTTCAGGCAATGAAAAAGCCCGCGTCAGCGCCAGAAAATCGTTTTGGAAAGTGTAACCCAGGCTAGAGTCGACCGGCGTGCCGGATTCATTATTATGCATTTATGTCTCTTCCCTTTGAGTAAAATCATACAACCAGATCCAGCAAGGCATCCTGCCACGAAATTTCATTTACATGCTAAATCTGATGTTCTTTAATTTCAATGTTAGGTTTATTTCTACGCTTTCGCTAGTAAACTGAGATACAGATAAATTAGACGAAAAGAGGGACACCGTGGACTCCATATTTTCTATTGGCATCCAGTCATTATGGGACGAATTGCGCCACATGCCAGTCGGGGGAGTCTGGTGGATTAATACGGACCGCAATGAAGACGCCTTAAGCCTGGTAAATCAAACGATTGCAGCACAAGATCAGGATGCGCGTGTGGCTGTCGTAACGATGGGTGAAGAGCCCAAAAAAACCATCAAACTCGATAGTCAACACGGACCAAAAAAGGTGCGACTTTTTTCCATGCCAAACGAAGCAAATAGTCTATACTTTTTGCCCCGTGATATTCAGTGTAGCATTGATCCCGATCACTATTTAGTGGTGCTAAAGTGCGCAACGAATACCTGGCAGAATATATCCGCTGAAAATTTGCGACGCTGGTTAGAAAAAATCAATAAATGGGCGCGGAATCAAAATTGCACGCTTCTGGTTATCAACCCGGGCAATAATAATGATAAACAGTTCTCATTTTTAATGGGTGAATATCGGTCCCTTTTCGGTCTGGCGAGTATCCGCTACGAGACTGATAGCTATCTTTACGATATTGCATTCTGGTGCAATGAAAAAGGCGTCAGCGCCAGACAGCAGCTTGATCTGAAAAATATTGAAGGTGAATGGCATCTCGCTCAACAAGAAGAAACCGTTGTGCAGCCACGTAGTGATGAAAAACGCATACTGAGCCAAATTGATGTATTAGAAGGTGCACCAGCACTTTCTGAATATTGGTCGCTCTACGAAACAAATGAAGCCATGTTTAATGAGGCGCGCACCACTCAGGCCGCCACTATTGTTTTCTCATTAACGCAAAACAACCAAATAGAAACGCTGGCCAAACAAATCCACACCCTCCGCCGTCAGCGTGGTAGCGCATTAAAAATCGTGGTACGCGAAAATCACACCAGCCTGCGCGCAACTGATGAGCGCCTGCTGCTGGGTTGCGGTGCGAGTATGGTTATTCCGTGGAACGCCCCACTTTCACGTTGTCTGACGCTGATTGAAAGTATTCAGGGCCAGCAGTTTAATCGGCATGTCCCGGAGGACATCACCACGCTGTTGTCGATGACGCAGCCGATGAAACTGCGCGGGTATCAGAAATGGGATACCTTCTGCGATGCGGTCAGTAATATGATGAATAACACACTGCTTCCTGCAGATGGAAAAGGTGTGATGGTTGCGCTCCGCCCTGTACCGGGTATTCGTGTTGAGCAAGCACTTACGCTGTGCCGCCCGAACCGTACAGGTGACATTATGACCATCGGTGATAACCGTCTGGTGCTGTTTTTGTCTTTCTGTCGGGTCAACGACCTCGATACCGCGCTTAACCATATCTTCCCCTTGCCCACTGGCGATATTTTCTCAAACCGCATGATTTGGTTCGAAGATAACCTGATAAGCGCAGAACTTTTGCAGATGCGTACCCTTACGCCAGATCAATGGGTCAAACCGCTCCCTATAACGAGCGATTTCAAACCGATTCTCAATGCTCAGCATGATGGACATGTCTGGCGTCGAATACCTGAACCGCTTCGCTTATTACCAGAAAGTGAGGAGAGCGCATCATCATGAATATCAGCGATATTATTCAACTGATCGTACTTTGTGCGCTCATTTTTTTCCCGCTTGGCTACTATGCACGCCATTCAATGCGCCGACTCCGTGATACGGCCAGATTGCTGTTTGCAAAACCTCGCTACGTTAAACCAGCCGGAACACTGACACGGGCTCCGCACGTCAAGGCAAACCAAAAAAATGACTAATTCGACCTATACTGCTTCAGCTCCTTCGCCGCTCTGGCAATACTGGCGCGGCCTTTCCGGCTGGAACTTCTACTTTTTGGTGAAGTTTGGTCTGCTGTGGGCTGGCTATCTGAATTTCCATCCCCTGCTCAACCTGGTGTTCATGGCCTTCTTGCTGATGCCGCTGCCGAATATCAGGCTGCATCGCTTACGTCACTGGATTGCTATACCCGTTGGCTTTGGCCTGTTCTGGCATGATACCTGGCTTCCTGGGCCAGACAGCATTATGAGCCAGGGCTCGCAAGTTGCAGGATTCAGCGCTGACTACCTTCTCGATCTAGCCGAGCGTTTTATTAACTGGCAGATGCTTGGTGCGGTGTTTGTGCTGTTGATTGCATGGCTTTTCCTGGCACAGTGGCTCCGTGTGACAGTATTCGTCGTCGCCATCATGATATGGCTTAACGTGCTCACTCTGGCGGGCCCAGGCTTCTCTCTGTGGCCGGCGAGTGAACCAGCCACCACGGTCACAACCACCGGCGGTAGCGCCGCTTCGACGGTCGCCACAGCGGGCGATACGCCTGTCGTCGGCGATATTCCGGCAGAAACTGCGCCCCCCACCTCCACAAACCTGAATGCCTGGCTTTCCAGCTTCTATACCGCTGAAGATAAACGCCAGACCCGATTCCCGGATGCTTTGCCAGCCGATGCTCAACCCTTTGAACTGCTGGTCATTAACATCTGTTCTCTTTCGTGGGCCGATGTGGATGCCGCAGGATTGATGTCACATCCATTGTGGTCGCACTTTGATATTCAGTTTAAAGATTTCAACTCGGCAACATCGTATAGCGGCCCGGCAGCGATTCGTCTGCTACGTGCAAGCTGTGGGCAGCCGTCGCATAAGAATCTGTATCAACCTGCTGGTAACCAGTGCTATTTGTTCGACAACCTGTCAAAACTGGGCTTTACACAGCATCTGATGCTGGGCCATAACGGCGTATTTGGGAACTTCCTGAAAGAAGTGCGGGAAAATGGTGGGATGCAAGCACCGCTGATGGAGCAGACTGGCTTACCTGTTTCGTTGCTGGGCTTTGACGGTTCACCGGTCTATGACGATACCGCGGTATTGCAACGCTGGTTACAAACCATCCAGAAAGAGACGAATTCACGCAGCGCAACGTTCTATAACACCCTGCCACTGCATGACGGCAACCACTATCCTGGCGTAAGCAAAACGGCAGATTACAAAGTTCGCGCGCAGAAGTTGTTTGATGAACTGGATGCATTCTTCACCGAACTGGAAAAATCGGGTCGTAAAGTGATGGTGGTGGTTGTACCGGAACATGGTGGAGCGCTGAAAGGCGACAGGATGCAGGTTTCAGGACTGAGAGACATCCCAAGCCCGTCTATTACCAATGTCCCTGCTGGCATTAAATTCTTCGGTATGAAAGCGCCGCATCAGGGTGCACCTATCGAAATTACTCAGCCAAGCAGTTATCTGGCGATTTCTGAACTGGTCGCCCGTGCAGTAGACGGTAAGCTTTTCGTCGAAGACAGTGTGAACTGGAATCAACTGACCAGTGGTCTTCCTAAAACGGCAGAGGTATCGGAAAACGCCAATGCGGTTGTCATTCAGTACCAGAATAAACCGTATGTTCGCCTGAATGGCGGCGATTGGGTTCCGTATCCGCAGTAACAACACTGACCCTTTCCCCGCAGGGGAGAGGGTCAGTCCCGTCCAATACTATTGCTCTGAGAGCCACACCAGCATTTTAAGGCTTGCGGAGTAGTAGTCGTCCTTTGCGGTAATGTCAGGTTCTCCGGGAGATTGCCCCATCGTTAAATCCCTTACCGCCAACAGACCCCCTTCCATCATGTAAGGTGCGTATTCGTTAGTCGTCACGTTTACCCACGCCGGTGTTTTTTCACGGCTGAACTGACCAAACCAGGAGCGCCATGGAGTGAGTAGCAGGCTTTGTTGATTAAACCAGTGCACATACAACGGAATACGAATGGCATCGTAACTCATCCGCGGCGGCCAGGCTTTCGCCGGAGTAAGCTTCCCACCAGCATCAAGAGAAACCCAGTCCGTCGGCAAATTCGCCTTACCCGAGCCCATTTTTCCCAGCAACCGCTGTCCATCCTGAATCAGTTCACGCCATACCTGTAAATGGCTACGATCGGCAAACGCCTGCCATGCCGGGAACACAAAGTAGGAGGGATTAAGCACAACTTCGCTGTTGAGATTAAACCCGTTAGCACCAGGCAACATGACTCGATAACCTGCATACCGAATCACATTGTGAGTGAGAAGGGCTTTGGCAATCTCATCCGAGGCAGTGCTATAGCGTTTGTCATGCCAACGCGCATCCGCTTTTAACAGCGCCCACGCAATCATCACATCACCATCCGTGGCGTTGTTTTTGTCGGTGATTGGGTTTGCCTCTACAGGGTTATAACGCCAGTAAAACAACCCATTATCTTTGTTCTTCAGCGTACTGTTCGTCCACTGCCACAGCTTGTCAAACGTTGCTTTATCATCATTTTCTACCGCCATCAGCATGGCAAAACCTTGCCCTTCGGTATGAGAAACGCTGCCATTGCCAGTATCGACAATACGGCCATCAGGCATAAAGAAACGCGCCTTGTAACTCTCCCAGGCCTGGCCTGCCTGAGAGAAAGGAGAAAACAGTACACTCACCATGACCACCAGCGCGGCACATGTGGACTTTCGCATAATTAACTCATTGTGGATTGTGGTAACGGAACTGAACGTCCGAAATGGAAAAGAGACGATCGCGACTCACCGTCACATGCGCTTTTCCGCCCTGCCCCTGCATCCAGTGGGCATATAATCCCTCCAGTATTGCACAGAAGGCATGACACCAGCGGTTTTGCTGATCGGCAATCCGGCTCACCGGCAACCCCTGATGACGCAACGTCAGATCAGTTTCATGCGTGTCTATATCCACACAGCCCCAGCCGAAACGCGCAAGCCGGGCATTAATGTTGGCCTCCAGTTCACCAACGGTTTCCGACGGTGGAAGCGGGAACTGTTCAGCAAGGGCGTGCCCCATTTGTCGCAGGAACGGCTGGCTCTCAGGTTCACCCACATTTCGCACCATACCTTCGACCATTAACGCCAGCAGATCAAACCAGCCTTCTGGCGTTTGCTGTCCACGAAACCAGCCCAGCAGTGCCGGATTATCCATACTCTGTGTCATTATTTATCTCCCAGCATGTAGCGGAAATAAACCCCCGCCGTACTTTCGTTATAACTGCCAAAGGTGTCGTAACCGACTTTGCCGCCAATGGTCATGTCTTTGTTGACGTTGTAGTCCACGCCAGCGCGAACCGTATAGCCAATACCATTTTCAGAGGTACTCTTGTAATGAGCCTCTTTAGTAAAGCCAAGGTTTGCCAGAGTCTCTAACGCCTTCTGGGCTTCCGGGCTGTCCGGGAAGTAGTCACTGCTGTCCTGGCTGTAGGACTGATAACCCACGGAGCCCCCAAGATTCAGCTTCCAGTTATCAAACTTCTGCGAATAATCGACCGGCAAAGAAACGCTGACGTAGTTTTGCGGGCTGAAGTAGCCCCCTTGTCCGAGCGTGAACTGACTGAGGTTCTTCGAGAAGTCCATCCAGCCGATGCTGATCCCCGTCTGAACCTGGCGATAATCGTCATGATATGGACGCACATACACGCCCGCATTCGCATTAATACTGGTATTGCTGGCAACATTCTCACCCAGATAGCTATAACCCCCACCACCCACGTAGAAACCGGCGTCACCATCGTCATAGCTTAGCTGCGCCGTGCCGCCATTTTTGGTCACCCGTCCCCACGTCTCGCCGGAATATTTGTCTTTCATACCCACGTAAGACAGCAAGCTGTCGGTGACCGCGCGGCGCTCACCCGTCAGAATAAGTGACAGATAATCTGTCAGTTTTGGTGACCATTTCACGCCACCCACCAGCGTACTGAGATCCTGGCCCAATGGCGTACTGCCGATATCCAGTTTGTAGTCTTTACCGCTTAACGCCATATTCAGCTCTATACCGTTAGCTTTCTGCGAGTCAGTTGAGTCTGAAATCGAGCTGCCGGAATTGGGCTTATAGGTGCTCTGACTTAACTCAGTCAGACGATTTGACGTAAGCAATTGGTCGAAAAGCGCATAGCCAGGTTCCGTGAATGGCGTAAAGTTTGCCGCATCTTTATACGCACTGAGATCGGTGAATTGAGCGCCATTGACGGTATCATTAAGGGCTGCATTCACAGCGGTACTGACGTTGTTCACTGCATTGGCCAGCGGATTCGTACCATAACGACGCCATGCGTCCCCGCTCGAACTGCCCGCGCTCAGCGTCACCGGCGTAGCCGTAAACTCGAAGCGAGATTCGCCAAACGGCGAGGTGGACCAGGTCAGCGGCGCTTTGACTTCCGTCAGCTTACTGGTTCCCGACTCACCATCACGCCCACGCACTTCTACGCCACCCTGCAACCACATACCGGTTTGCTCGTCCATCTGCTGCATCATGTCATCGACCTGACGCAGCGTACGGCTCTGTGCCGTTTCCTGCGGTAAATCCGTGCGTGTTGTTCCAGGCAGCGTTGAGCCTGGCTCACGTGCTGTCTGAGCCAGTTGCCACGGCAACGCGTTTCCACTGGAGGTTGTCGCTCCCACGGCCTGTGACGTGCGGCTGGTACTGACAAACGGGTTATCTGCAAGCAGCAGGCCGCCCATTGTCGGCGTTGCTGCACTGTTGGTGGACTCCAGGCCCACCAGCTTGCCGCGCGCGCTGCGCAGATACGTCATGGCTTGCTGGTGATTACCTTGCGCCTCTTCCAGACGAGCCAACAACAGCAGACGTTGTGGGGAGTTGTTAGTTTGCAGGCCATTCGCAAGCTGTTTTGCCTTCGCAACATTATCTTCCGCCAGCGCAACATCGATAGCGCCGACGCGCGCATCCTGGTCCGGCGTATCGCGGGTCATCAGGTAGTCATAAACCACCCCGGCTTCTTTATTCATTTTGCCGGTCTGGTAGAGACGTGCCATGGCAAACATCAGGTCGGTATTCTGCGGATCACTTTGTAACGCGCGAATCAACTTGTCATACGCAGCGGCATAGTTGCCCTGCTCTCGCAGTTGATCCGCTTCGTTAATAACGTAACCGTTACGCACGCCTGCCAGCTGCGTTGGCGTACTACGGGACAGAAGTTCCGGGCTGGAGAGGAAGCTCTGGGCTTCACTGTTCAACCCTGCCTGATTAAGGACCGCGACCTGATCGGCATAGTCACCCGCATTCCCTTTCACACCATCGCTCATGTTGCCACGCACAACCGAAACCGCACCGGTGAGATCACCGCTTTGCGCCAGCATTTTTGCCAGTTTTCCGGCATCGGCTGGGCTCTCTGGTGGGCGTGATGATAAGGTTTTCAGAGTGTTTGCGGCGGCAACAGAATTACCCTGAGCCAGATAGCGTTCCGCTGTCGCCATTTGCAGGTTGTAATTTACTCGCTGTGACAGCTCGCGCATTTGTGGCGTCTGGCTGCCAGGTGAAACGCGGGAAAGCAACGTTTGTGCTTGCTGCCACGCATCGTTCTCACTGGCAAACAGTGCGGCAGCATACAATGAGCTCGCCCCTGCGCCAGGGCGCGATGCCGGCTGAATAACTGAAGCCGCTTCGCTATCGGCCCCGGATTTTTGCAGCAACCGCGCCAGGTCGAGACGCAACCAGGGATCATCGGGTAAACGTGCGACACCCTGACGAAGGATGGCGATCGCCTGCGGCGTATTTCCGCTATCTGCCGCCTGCTGGGCCTGACGGCGAATCGGATCGCCAGGCAGGCCACTGACTACTCGCGGTTGAAGCTTCGCCTGGAGGCTGGCTGGCAAAGTACGCAACATGGCCTGCGCTTCCGCAGTCTTATCCTGCTCTTTCAGAACATAATAGAGGTTTTCACGCGCCGCACCGTTCTGCGGCTGCTCGTTCACCATGTCACGCAGGATCTGTTCCGCCTGCGGATAGTCTTTGTTATGACGCAAAACATCGGCACGGAACAGCTTAGCGGCCGTACCGCGCTCGCCCGTTTGTTGTGCCAGAGGCGCAGACAACGCCAGCGCCTGGCTGATATTGCCCTCTTTCAGCGACTGCTGAGCCTGAGCAAGCTGTCCATAAAATGCAGCATCATCGGCCTGGGTCTGGCGCTCGGCAGAAGCCTCCCCACCCTGGCTGGCTGCACGACCAAGATACTGAGCAGCTGCCTGATAATCCCCCTTACGCTGAGCGATATAGCCCATACCAGCCAGCGCATCGGCATCCTGCGGATTCGTTTGCAGCACCTGTTCAAACTGGCGTTTCGCGGCATCGGTATTGCCGCTATTCAGCGCGGTAAACCCTTCTCCCTTCGCGGCGCCACCGACATTTTTACGGTAATAGGCCTGCACTTCGCTATCCTGCGGATGGCGCTGCAGCCAGGTATCGTAAAACTGCTCATCACCCGATTTCGGCCCAAGCCATAACAGCGCCTGCCGTAATCCGGCATCAGCATCTTTACTACCGCTTGCCATTTGCTGAAGCTGGATGATCCCGTCACGGCGTGTCTCTTCACGCCAGGTGAGCATTTTACCCAGCGCGACGCGCGCCGCATTGTCCTGTGGATTCTGTGCCACGAAACGCTGCAACTCGCCTAACGCTCGCGGGTAGAGAGACTTATCGCTCCCCATGGTCTGGTAATACTCTGGCGCGAGGCTCGCAGGCGGGGTATCGCCATTGAACAGTGTTTTCCAGGTATCCAGTGCCGCCGGAATATTCCCGCTACGCGCCTGCTGACGTGCGAGTGTTAAGGTTCCCTGCGGGACTTGCGTCATCTGTTTGGCATTATCGAGCGACTGTAAACCCGCATCATTCGGTGACACTTTTGCCAGGCGCGCACGCCACTGTGCCGCCTCCTGCAGATCACCATTTTGCTGCGCCCACAGTGCCATCAGATACAGCGCCTGAGTATTATTGGCATCGACCATCAGCACTTTTTTGAGTGACTCACTCGCCAGATCATCGTGGGATTTTTCGTGCCAGTAGTTCGCCTGGTCGAACAATGCCTTGAGTGCTGCATCGTTTTGCGCAGCATTCGCGGCAGTGCCAAATGCCAGCACACCGGAAAGGCAAATCACCGATTTAATTGTTATTTTTTTCACTTTTCCGTCTCCGGGTTCAAACGCTTACGCGCACGCTTTTTCAGCCAGGCATAAAGCCCTAAACCGGCCAATGTACTGGTGATAAGACCCAGGATGGCCAACAGCGCCGAGTGCTGGTTGGCATACCAGACAATCATCATTTGCACTGGCATCTCGCCACTCGGGAATTGCGACCCCACACGGAAACTGCGAACACCGTTTTCGTTTGTGATGATTGCAGCATCACCACGGATCCCGGCATTGATGCGTGCGGAAGTTAAGTCGTCATGCAATCTGGAAAGCTGTTCGTCGTTACTGCCAAGCGCCATAACCACGACGCGATCGCTGTTCCAGGCAGAGCGGAAGCTCACAAAACCACGCCAGGCCTCATTCGAGGAGAAGTAACGATCCGCATCTACGCCATCCGATGTCCAGTCACCTGCGACCCAGCGCTGCAGTTTCTGCCAGGTTGAGGGAGTACGGACGCCCAGCGTATTGTCATGAGAGGTAAACGGAGAACCCGTCAACAGTGACTGGTTGAAGTCATGCTGCGCCATACCACTTACGGCCAGCACATCACGTGTTCGCAGTAATTCGAGGTTTGCCCCTGCCGTCGGCACACCCAACACCACACGGTTGTTATACAGTGCTGTGCCTGTTGCATTACCGGAACGCGCGGCCATATCGAGCAGAGTCGCGACCTGGGTTTCCGTTGGCTGTTCTGGCAGCAGCAGAACCGTTTGTGAATAGTCAGCTAAACGCGTGAACGGGAAAGATGCACCCACAAAGTAAGAGAGATTAGGCAACAGCGAAAAGTGACGCGTATGACTCAAATCAATCCATGAATCTTCATCAATACGGCTCTTAATGTTGTTATTTAACAGCACACTACATGGCGCATTCTCTTTTGCCACAATGTTGAAGTACAGCGAGAGCTGGTTATCGCCATAAATCATGTATGGCTCCAGCGGCATATCAAACTTCTCCTGGCGCGCATCCCCGCCCACCTTATGCCACAGCGTCTCCAGTGCACCTTGCTTGTTCACCGGGAGATTGTGCAGGAAGGTGTCGTTCATGGTCATACTCAGCCATGAACGGTTCTCATCAATCCAGTTTTCCGTCGGGAAGCGATAGCCAATATGCAGCGGGATCGTTTCGCCGTCCCACAGGAACAGGTCAGGCGCTGCGCGGAAGGCAACACGCAGTGGCGCATGCCAGAGACCGGTGACTGTTAAACTTTGATCTTTACGGATCAATTCAGAGAGCTTCACAGGACGATCGGTTGGGATCCATCGCGGTGCATCATAGGGTTTGCTCGCCGGGATCGTTTGAGAAGGGATCACCATACTGTCGGTTTGCAGCGCAAAGTTACCCCGCGTTAAACGCCAGGCCGCTGTGCGCAACGCCGCTTCATCGCTACCGACAACCAGCAGAAGCTTGTAAACCGGGTTCGCCGGGTTATCGATGATTTTGAGCATAGGCTGGGTGGTTTGCGGCAATGCCAGTCCACCAATCTTATCGCCTGGATGACCAATCAGGATGCCGTTTTTCTCCGGCAGAGTATCGTTTAACGCGGCAAAAGAGACACCGCGATAGTCCGCCTGAATCCCCAACCAGGAAGAGATTAACGCGGCAGCACCAAGCGCATCACTGCTGAGTTTTGGCCCAAAGGCAAAAGCAATGGTGGCAGGCGTCATCTGCATGCTATCGAAAAAGGGCCGTGGGAAGTGGCTTAAGTCCGCACCGATATCCAGTTGCTGGCCTTCCAGTTCAAAACGGGAATCCGGCAGGAGCGTCACGCTGTATTTATCTGACAGATCGCGCTGACACTGCATGGCGTCGCCGTCGTTAATTTTAAAGCTCAGGCTGTTACTGGAGACGAGCAACGCTGCCGGAATATCCAGCTGGAAGCGAGAAATATCCGTATCCGCTGCACCCAATGGCACTGTGCCTAATGGCTGTCCATTGAGCATCAGTTGCATAGTCGCGTTACGCGTAGCCATCGCCGGAGAGACTTTTAAATTTAACGACAGCCGCGCATTGGTGATCACCTGATCAACAGGCAGGGTAAAGTTCATTCCCCCTTGCAACTGGCCACCGCTCAGGGTAACGCCTTGTGGCTGCCCCATCTGCGCAACGCTTATCGTGTTCACCGTAGAGGGAACAAAACTTGCAGCAGGGGGCGACGATACAGGCCCCGTCGGGGCTGGCATCTCTACCGGCAACAACGACGCAACGGAGGTTTCCTCACTGTGCAACGGCAGTGCGATAAGTGAAGCGGCAAGCAAAGTGAGTTGAGTCAGACGTTTCATGCGTTGCCGTCCTCCTGTGCCTGTACTTTTGCCTGTGCCCGCCGATTTTCCCGCCGCGTTTTCCACGTCAGCCAGAAGAGATCAAATACGCAGCGTACAATCGTCGCCAGAGAACGGAACGGGTTATCCTGCGGTTTCGGTGGCTGGATCCAGGCATCGGCACGCGCCAGTACCACTCGAACCAGTTCACGACGTCGAGAAAGAGGAATGTCTTCAAACATCAGGCGGATAAATTGCTCGTCCGTTGCCACTACCTTCACCGGAATGCTAATCGCACCCGATTGCAGCAGCAGCTCAATCTCTTCGATTTCATCCGTCAGATGACGATCGTCCGGTAACTCAATACGGCATCCCCCCATCGACAGGTCAGCCGTCTGACTACGGGAAGAGATACCGCTCGCATAGTGAATGAGCACCGGAATGGTGACATCAATACGGATCGTTTTACGCGTCTGACGCGTTTCACGAGCCACGGCAATCGCGGCAAGCAGGAAGATCAGGCTATACAAGCCCCAGCCAACGTTGAGCGCAATAACACGGGGATCAACGCCATAATAGTCATGCGCAAACGCGCGAACTATACCGGCAATAACGCCAATGCCCAGCAAGATGGCAATCACCAAATGCGGCCTTACCACACTGAAATCGAAGTAGCCGACATTGAGCAGCCCACCTTTATCCGTCACATTAAACTTACCCCGTTTAGGGAAAATCATCGTAACGGCAGTCGGCAGCACCAGATGGAACGCCAGCACCAGGTCGTAAATTTCACCCCAGAAGCTGTAACGGTAGCGGCCATTCATGCGTGAGTTCAGGTAGATCGCCAGGAAGAGATGCGGCAATGCATAGGCAAACACCAGGCTCGCTGACGAGTGAATAATATTGAGGTTAAACAGCAGATAAGCCAGCGGCGCAGTCAGGAACGCAATGCGCGGCAAAGCAAACTGGTAATAGAGCATGGCGCTCAGATAACACAGTCTCTGCTGGATGGTCAGACCGCGGCCAAACAACGGATTATCGAGACGGAAAATCTGCGTCATTCCGCGCGCCCAGCGCGTACGCTGAATCACATGCAGAACCAGACGTTCGGTAGCAAGGCCTGCTGCCAGAGGGATATCCAGGAAGGCCGATTTCCAGCCGAGACGCTGCATCTTCAGTGCGGTATGCGCATCTTCTGTCACCGTTTCTACCGCGAAGCCACCAATCTCTTCCAGCGCGCTACGGCGGATGACCGCACAGGAACCGCAGAAGAACGTGGCGTTCCAGTTGTCATTACCCTGCTGAATCGGACCGTAGAACAGTGTGCCTTCGTTAGGAATGTTGCGCCCAACAGAGAGGTTGCGCTCAAACGGATCGGGCGAATAGAAATAGTGTGGTGTCTGCACCAGCGCCAGCTTCGGATCTTTCAGGAAACCACCAACCGTTGCCTGCAAGAAAATGCGGGTTGCCACGTGATCACAGTCGAAGACCGTAATTAACTCACCCTGAGTGAGTTTCATCGCATGGTTAAGGTTACCGGCCTTCGCATGAGAGTTGTCATTACGAGTGATGTAACCAACGCCGACATCAGCCGCAAAGACGGCAAACTCGCGGCGCTTCCCATCATCCAGCAGGTAGATCTTCATTTTGTCACGGGGATAATCGATACACTGCGCCGCAAGAACCGTATCACGAACAACATCCAGTGATTCGTTATAGGTTGGGATATAGACATCGACCGTCGGCCATGTCGACATATCATCCGGCAAAGGCACGATTTCACGTTTCAGCGGCCAGATAGTTTGCAGGTAGTTCAGCAATAAAAGTACCCAAACGTAGACTTCCGCCAGAAATAACCCCATCCCCAGGATGGTTTCAATTTCAGAATTAAAATGCAGCGTCTGTGTCAGGCGGAAATACATATAGCGGGTCGACATCAAGAGTGACATCACGACCATAATCACTGAAATACTGCGCCTTTTACTGAATCCCATTAAGAACAGTAAACCGATACTAATAAAACCAAAAATATACTGTTTTTGGCTATCCATCGGCGTAATGATGATCAGCAAGGCGACAGGAACCATTGCCAGTAACAGCAAAATAAAGAGAAACTTTTTCATAGGTTGCCCTGCGTGGAATTAGAACCCCGACCTGCGTGGAAGGGTGTGAACTGTGCCGTCACCCACTTTCACCCCAAGGATGCCCGCGACTTTTTTGGCAATAAGCTCAATGTCGAAAGCGGCAGCTGACGCCGGGCTAAAGTCGAATACAGACTGTTGGGAGGCATTTGCTTCACCAACACTTTCATCGCGGTGAACCACGCCCAGAAGCTTATCGCCAAGCTTATTCTCGACGAAGGCCGTCACATCACGGCTGATTTGTCGGCGGTTATCACTCTGGTTAAGCACAAAGTAGTGCCCTGCTTTTTGATTCAGCACACTTCCCGTCAGGCGTTGGTTTTCAATCTGCGGCAACAGCGAAAGAGAGGCCGTATCTGCCAGTAACGTC
Organism: Enterobacter sp. RHBSTW-00994; assembly: GCF_013782625.1. NCBI lineage: Bacteria > Pseudomonadati > Pseudomonadota > Gammaproteobacteria > Enterobacterales > Enterobacteriaceae > Enterobacter > Enterobacter sp. RHBSTW-00994. The sequence goes on from NZ_CP056199.1 coordinate 4,609,734, forward strand.
ACCAGATGGAGATCGGCAAGGCGTGACATTGCTTTCAGCGCAGGTGATGGACCAGGAGGGAAATCAGCAACAATGATCAAACCAGGGTAGTTGAGCAGCGTGCTCAGCCCGCGCGTAAGAAAATGTTCATCGTTTGTGAGGCGTTCTTCAAATGCCAGGCGCTGCGCCTCGGAGGCATCACCGTAGGGCAGGACAAAAATATTGCCCCCGGCGGTCAATACAAACTGGCTCCAGTCGGAAGACTCTGCTGCTTTGGCAACATAGCCACGACTATCCGAAAGAGGGACCCCAAAATGCAGGCGCAATGCGTTTTGCACATCAAAATCCAGTGCCAATACTTTGCTTCCCGAGCGTGCCAGTGCATACGCCAGGTTAGCGGTCATCGTGGTTTTACCTACCCCACCTTTTGGTGAGCAAACGCAAACTAACGGCATGTGGCGATCCTTTCCAGCAGTGAATTCAATGGCTGGTTTTTTTCAGCCGCAGGCGATGGCGTACTGGTCGCCGGTGCAAACAGGCGAGTGAAATCCACAGAGGTTTTCTCTGGTGCAGGCACTGGCTCAGGCACATAGGGACGGGAGGGAGAAGGCGCGGGTGAGGCCGCAACAGGCGTTTGTCGAGATACCTCTGTCAGCTGTTCATCTACCCCCTGCAGAATGGAAGAAACAACCACGGGTTTAAGCTCAACAGCGGCAACCTGCAGCACTGGAGTGAGTTCACTCAGCGCAAATGTATCTTCCGTGACGAGTTCCGGCACAGGAAGCGAAACATGTCCGCCAGCGGCAAGTGAATTGACTTCAGTGGCAGGACTTAGCTGGTTGAGAATGGCCCAGCTTCCCTGATCCTGCGCCTGATTCTGGGAAGAGAAATCCTTAAAATCGAGCGCCTGGCTACGCGTTTTATCCTTAAATCGCTGCAAATCATCATAATGATTCATAGTTATACTCATGATTTACAAAACAATAATGCACCTACCACAACTTGATTTATGTGGTCACGAATGTTCAACAGATGTATTTATTCAGGTGTAGGTGCACAGTCACGTTACGGTTTTAACGTACGTATATTATTGGCGTGTATAAATTACGGTTTTACTACCACGCTGCTTATTTTCAGCAAAAACATAAACATCAGCCATGCACATGCTATCTGTTTTTTAACGCAAAAAATATGGAGGTATTTATAACCAAAAAACAAAGAACAGGAAGATTTAACATTTGATTAAACGTCTTTTGCAAGATGATTGTATTAACATAACCCCGTGACTCAGAGGTTATACCCATTTAGGATGATTCTTACTTTAATAAAATGTTACTCAGAGAAATATTTGGAAATACTTTTTCATCGTTACTTTTTAATAATCTAACTTAACTCTTTATTCTAACTAAAATTATCTCTTGCCTACTATTTTTCAGGAGGGAGGATAAAAATGGTGCAAACAGGTAAAAAAAAGGAGCCATTGGCTCCCTGATGTTATTCAGCACTTCGCAGTGAGATTTCACCACCCACCCATGGCTTGATAACGCCATCCTGCTCCAGTAGCAGCGCGCCTTGTGCGTCAATCCCACGTGAAACACCGTAGATCTCTTTATCGCCGATAAGTAATTTCACAGGCCGATTGATGAAGTTATCGAGTTTCTCCCAACGAGAAAGAAACGGCGTAAGGCCATCCTGTTCAAATAGAGAGAGCGAATTGCGCAGCTCTTTGATCAGGCGAATGGCAAGGGTGTTACGATCGATAGTAATACCGGCTTCGTGGAGATTGGTCCAGGCTTGGTTGACAACATCTGCCTGAACATTACGCATCACCAGGTTTACACCCGCACCAATCACGATCTGTGCAGCATCACCCGTTTTTCCCGTCAGTTCGACTAAAATACCGGCCAGTTTACGATCCTGAAGATAAAGGTCATTAGGCCATTTCACACGAACCTGATCTGCTCCCAGGTCGTGTAACACCTCCGCCATGATGATACCAATGACCAGGCTTAGGCCAATTGCAGCGGCCGGCCCCTGCTCAAGACGCCAGTACATAGAGAGGTAAAGGTTTGCTCCAAACGGCGAGAACCACTTGCGGCCCCGACGGCCACGTCCGGCTTGCTGATATTCCGCCACACAAGCATCGCCAGACTCCAGCTCACCCAGACGATCCAGGAGATATTGGTTGGTCGAGTCGATTACTGGCAATACAGCAACCTTTCCCTCTGTAATTTGGTTGCGAATCACTGCTTCATCCAGCAGCTGAATGGGCTCTGGCAGGCTGTATCCTTTCCCTGGTATCGTGAACACATCCACACCCCAATCGCGAAGAGTCTGGATATGTTTGTTGATGGCTGCGCGGCTCATACCCAGATGTTCACCTAGCTGCTCGCCAGAGTGGAATTCGCCGTCAGAGAGGATGCTAATCAGGGTCAATGGAACAGTATTGTCTTTCACGCAATCGTCTCCACGGCATTCACTTCACCAGAGCGACCAATGAAGCGGACTTCTGGCTCCAGCCAGACGTTAAATTTCTCGCCAACACACTGACGAACATGATGTGCAAGCTGCACGACATCATCACTGGTTGCATCGTGTTGGTTAATCAAAACCAGTGCCTGCTGAAAATGCACTGCAGCCCCTCCCTTCGAGGCGCCCTTCAACTGGCACTGGTCGATAAGCCAACCGGCAGCGAGCTTAATACTCCCATCGGCTTGCGGATAATGAGGGACACCAGGCCAGGCTGCCAGCAACGCTTGTGCATTTTCGCTGCTAATTACAGGGTTTTTAAAGAAACTACCCGCATTTCCACTTACTTTTGGATCAGGCAGTTTAGTCATTCGCATGTGACAAACAGAATCAAAGATCTCCCGGGCAGAGACATTTTGCGGATCAAGACGGGTTAAATCTCCGTAGGTCAGAACTGGCAGCCACTGTTTTGCCAGGCGCAAACCGACCGAGACAATCGCATAGCGATCCTGATACTCATGTTTGAAAATACTGTCGCGATAGCCAAAACGGCACTGCTCTGCCGTCAGGCGTAAGGCCTTACCTGTCGCTAGTTCAATACAATCGACATACTCACAAACATGTTTAAGTTCAATACCATAAGCACCGATATTTTGAATAGGGGAAGAGCCGACGCAGCCAGGTATAAGTGCCAGATTTTCCAGGCCAGGCATGCCTTTTTCGAGCGAGTATTGCACCAGGTTATGCCAGTTTTCACCAGCGCCAACATGCAAATGCCAGCTATCCATGCTCTCTTCGATATCAATGCCCATGATACGGTTGAGGATCACCGTCCCCGCAAAATCATCGAGAAACAGGACATTACTTCCTTCGCCCAGAATCAGGACTGGTTGATGGCTGTCTGCTGCAGTTTTCCAGGCGTCGAGCAATTGTTTGGCATTTTCAGCACGAACAATTTGATTAGCATTTCGTTGAATGCCAAAGGTATTCCAGGGCTTAAGGGAGTGATTCATGAACGCTATCCTGATGCAAAAACCCGGATAGTTTACCGTATATACGTGGGGATAGGTGATTAGTTTGTGGAGATGCTGATATTGTAGAAACGCAAAAAGGCCATCCTTCCGGATGGCCTTTTCACTTATTTGATGCCTGGCAGTTCCCTACTCTCACATGGGGAGACCCCACACTACCATCGGCGCTACGGCGTTTCACTTCTGAGTTCGGCATGGGGTCAGGTGGGACCACCGCGCTAAAGCCGCCAGGCAAATTCTGTTCATTAACCCGCTTTCGCCGGCTAATATTATCTGTATCAGGCTGATTATCATGTCTCTTTCGCCAAAACATCTTCGGCGTTGTAAGGTTAAGCCTCACGGTTCATTAGTATCGGTTAGCTCAACGTATCGCTACGCTTACACACCCGACCTATCAACGTCGTAGTCTTCAACGTTCCTTCAGGACCCTTAAAGGGTCAGGGAGAACTCATCTCGGGGCAAGTTTCGTGCTTAGATGCTTTCAGCACTTATCTCTTCCGCATTTAGCTACCGGGCAATGCCATTGGCATGACAACCCGAACACCAGTGATGCGTCCACTCCGGTCCTCTCGTACTAGGAGCAGCCCCCCTCAATTCTCCAGCGCCCACGGCAGATAGGGACCGAACTGTCTCACGACGTTCTAAACCCAGCTCGCGTACCACTTTAAACGGCGAACAGCCGTACCCTTGGGACCTACTTCAGCCCCAGGATGTGATGAGCCGACATCGAGGTGCCAAACACCGCCGTCGATATGAACTCTTGGGCGGTATCAGCCTGTTATCCCCGGAGTACCTTTTATCCGTTGAGCGATGGCCCTTCCATTCAGAACCACCGGATCACTATGACCTGCTTTCGCACCTGCTCGAGCCGTCACTCTCGCAGTCAAGCTAGCTTATGCCATTGCACTAACCTCCTGATGTCCGACCAGGATTAGCTAACCTTCGTGCTCCTCCGTTACTCTTTGGGAGGAGACCGCCCCAGTCAAACTACCCACCAGACACTGTCCGCAACCCGGATCACGGGTCCACGTTAGAACACCAGCCATTAAAGGGTGGTATTTCAAGGGCGGCTCCACGCAGACTGGCGTCCACGCTTCAAAGCCTCCCACCTATCCTACACATCAAGGACCAGTGTTCAGTGTCAAGCTATAGTAAAGGTTCACGGGGTCTTTCCGTCTTGCCGCGGGTACACTGCATCTTCACAGCGAGTTCAATTTCACTGAGTCTCGGGTGGAGACAGCCTGGCCATCATTACGCCATTCGTGCAGGTCGGAACTTACCCGACAAGGAATTTCGCTACCTTAGGACCGTTATAGTTACGGCCGCCGTTTACCGGGGCTTCGATCAAGAGCTTCGCGTTGCCGCTGACCCCATCAATTAACCTTCCGGCACCGGGCAGGCGTCACACCGTATACGTCCACTTTCGTGTTTGCACAGTGCTGTGTTTTTAATAAACAGTTGCAGCCAGCTGGTATCTTCGACTGATTTCAGCTCCACCCGCAGGGGCTTCACCTACATATCAGCGTGCCTTCTCCCGAAGTTACGGCACCATTTTGCCTAGTTCCTTCACCCGAGTTCTCTCAAGCGCCTTGGTATTCTCTACCTGACCACCTGTGTCGGTTTGGGGTACGATTTCGTGTTACCTGATGCTTAGAGGCTTTTCCTGGAAGCAGGGCATTTGTTACTTCAGCACCGTAGTGCCTCGTCATCACACCTCAGCGTTAAAAGAGTCCGGATTTACCTAAACTCTCCGCCTACATGCTTAAACCGGGACAACCGTCGCCCGGCTAACATAGCCTTCTCCGTCCCCCCTTCGCAGTAACACCAAGTACAGGAATATTAACCTGTTTCCCATCGACTACGCCTTTCGGCCTCGCCTTAGGGGTCGACTCACCCTGCCCCGATTAACGTTGGACAGGAACCCTTGGTCTTCCGGCGTGCGGGCTTTTCACCCGCATTATCGTTACTTATGTCAGCATTCGCACTTCTGATACCTCCAGCATCCCTCACAGGACACCTTCAACGGCTTACAGAACGCTCCCCTACCCAACAACACATAGTGTCGCTGCCGCAGCTTCGGTGCATGGTTTAGCCCCGTTACATCTTCCGCGCAGGCCGACTCGACCAGTGAGCTATTACGCTTTCTTTAAATGATGGCTGCTTCTAAGCCAACATCCTGGCTGTCTGTGCCTTCCCACATCGTTTCCCACTTAACCATGACTTTGGGACCTTAGCTGGCGGTCTGGGTTGTTTCCCTCTTCACGACGGACGTTAGCACCCGCCGTGTGTCTCCCGTGATAACATTCTTCGGTATTCGTAGTTTGCATCGGGTTGGTAAGCCGGGATGGCCCCCTAGCCGAAACAGTGCTCTACCCCCGAAGATGAGTTCACGAGGCGCTACCTAAATAGCTTTCGGGGAGAACCAGCTATCTCCCGGTTTGATTGGCCTTTCACCCCCAGCCACAAGTCATCCGCTAATTTTTCAACATTAGTCGGTTCGGTCCTCCAGTTAGTGTTACCCAACCTTCAACCTGCCCATGGCTAGATCACCGGGTTTCGGGTCTATACCCTGCAACTTAACGCCCAGTTAAGACTCGGTTTCCCTTCGGCTCCCCTATTCGGTTAACCTTGCTACAGAATATAAGTCGCTGACCCATTATACAAAAGGTACGCAGTCACCCCATAAAGAGGCTCCCACTGCTTGTACGTACACGGTTTCAGGTTCTTTTTCACTCCCCTCGCCGGGGTTCTTTTCGCCTTTCCCTCACGGTACTGGTTCACTATCGGTCAGTCAGGAGTATTTAGCCTTGGAGGATGGTCCCCCCATATTCAGACAGGATACCACGTGTCCCGCCCTACTCTTCGAGTTCACACCAGATGCGTTTTTGTGTACGGGACTATCACCCTGTACCGCCGGACTTTCCAGACCGTTCCACTAACACACCTGCTGATTCAGACTCTGGGCTGCTCCCCGTTCGCTCGCCGCTACTGGGGGAATCTCGGTTGATTTCTTTTCCTCGGGGTACTTAGATGTTTCAGTTCCCCCGGTTCGCCTCGTTAACCTATGTATTCAGTTAACGATAGTGCAACGAATTGCACTGGGTTTCCCCATTCGGACATCGCCGGGTCAAAGGTTCATATCACCTCGCCGACGCTTTTCGCAGATTAGCACGTCCTTCATCGCCTCTGACTGCCAGGGCATCCACCGTGTACGCTTAGTCGCTTAACCTCACAACCCGAAGATGTTTCTTTCGATTCATCATCAAATTGCGAAAATTTGAGAGACTCGAACACACCTTCATCTGTTCTTATTACGGAGAACAGACACAGTGTGTCGTTTCAATTTTCAGCTTGATCCAGATTTTTAAAGAGCAAAACTTCGCAGTGAACCTTTTCAGGTACACTCTGAAGTTTTCTTGTTTTCAACAGTAAAGGATGGTGGAGCTATGCGGGATCGAACCGCAGACCTCCTGCGTGCAAGGCAGGCGCTCTCCCAGCTGAGCTATAACCCCATCGAAAGACTAATCTCTGTACCGCTCATCCTTGTTCATAAGGATTTTGGTAGGCCTGAGTGGACTTGAACCACCGACCTCACCCTTATCAGGGGTGCGCTCTAACCACCTGAGCTACAAGCCTGCAGAGATTCTTTACTGCTTATTTTTCATCAGACAATCTGTGTGGACACTACAAAGGCAGGTTCTTTAAGGTAAGGAGGTGATCCAACCGCAGGTTCCCCTACGGTTACCTTGTTACGACTTCACCCCAGTCATGAATCACAAAGTGGTAAGCGCCCTCCCGAAGGTTAAGCTACCTACTTCTTTTGCAACCCACTCCCATGGTGTGACGGGCGGTGTGTACAAGGCCCGGGAACGTATTCACCGTAGCATTCTGATCTACGATTACTAGCGATTCCGACTTCATGGAGTCGAGTTGCAGACTCCAATCCGGACTACGACATACTTTATGAGGTCCGCTTGCTCTCGCGAGGTCGCTTCTCTTTGTATATGCCATTGTAGCACGTGTGTAGCCCTACTCGTAAGGGCCATGATGACTTGACGTCATCCCCACCTTCCTCCAGTTTATCACTGGCAGTCTCCTTTGAGTTCCCGGCCTAGCCGCTGGCAACAAAGGATAAGGGTTGCGCTCGTTGCGGGACTTAACCCAACATTTCACAACACGAGCTGACGACAGCCATGCAGCACCTGTCTCACGGTTCCCGAAGGCACTAAAGCATCTCTGCTAAATTCCGTGGATGTCAAGAGTAGGTAAGGTTCTTCGCGTTGCATCGAATTAAACCACATGCTCCACCGCTTGTGCGGGCCCCCGTCAATTCATTTGAGTTTTAACCTTGCGGCCGTACTCCCCAGGCGGTCGACTTAACGCGTTAGCTCCGGAAGCCACTCCTCAAGGGAACAACCTCCAAGTCGACATCGTTTACGGCGTGGACTACCAGGGTATCTAATCCTGTTTGCTCCCCACGCTTTCGCACCTGAGCGTCAGTCTTTGTCCAGGGGGCCGCCTTCGCCACCGGTATTCCTCCAGATCTCTACGCATTTCACCGCTACACCTGGAATTCTACCCCCCTCTACAAGACTCTAGCCTGCCAGTTTCGAATGCAGTTCCCAGGTTGAGCCCGGGGATTTCACATCCGACTTGACAGACCGCCTGCGTGCGCTTTACGCCCAGTAATTCCGATTAACGCTTGCACCCTCCGTATTACCGCGGCTGCTGGCACGGAGTTAGCCGGTGCTTCTTCTGCGGGTAACGTCAATCGCTGTGGTTATTAACCACAACGCCTTCCTCCCCGCTGAAAGTACTTTACAACCCGAAGGCCTTCTTCATACACGCGGCATGGCTGCATCAGGCTTGCGCCCATTGTGCAATATTCCCCACTGCTGCCTCCCGTAGGAGTCTGGACCGTGTCTCAGTTCCAGTGTGGCTGGTCATCCTCTCAGACCAGCTAGGGATCGTCGCCTAGGTGAGCCATTACCCCACCTACTAGCTAATCCCATCTGGGCACATCTGATGGCAAGAGGCCCGAAGGTCCCCCTCTTTGGTCTTGCGACATTATGCGGTATTAGCTACCGTTTCCAGTAGTTATCCCCCTCCATCAGGCAGTTTCCCAGACATTACTCACCCGTCCGCCGCTCGTCACCCGGGAGCAAGCTCCCTGTGTTACCGCCCGACTTGCATGTGTTAGGCCTGCCGCCAGCGTTCAATCTGAGCCATGATCAAACTCTTCAATTTAAGTTTGATGCTCGTGAATTAAACTTCGTAATGAATTACGTATGTTCACTCAGAGACTTGGTATTCATTTTTCGTCTTGCGACGTCAAGAATCCATATCACTTTGAGTGCCCACACAGATTGTCTGATAAATTGTTAAAGAGCAGTGCAACGCGGCTTTCGCTCACCGTTGCGAGGTCCCGTATAATACGTTTTCCTCATTCAGAGTCAAGCGTTTATTTTCGCTTTTCTCTGCCGGCGTTCATCTCTGAACCCCGCTAACCCGGCGGCCTGTAAGCCGTTGTTCCGTGTCAGTGGAGGCGCATTATAGGGAGTTATTCGCCAGTGACAAGTATAAAATACAAAAAACTTTTCGTTCGCTCATTTTTCAAACGCCACGCTTATTTAACCCGCGAATCGCTGGTTAATTGCGCGACTTCACGAGCAAAACTGGCAACCTGGCCCCAGTCTGTATAAACCACTTCTTTATGTGTATCCGTTTCACCTCCCGTCATCTTCATAATCAGTCGGATCATAAAGCGGTCATACCAGCGATAACGAGGGTAACGCAACGCTCCGGCAAACACAGCGCACAGATCTGGCTGCCACGGTGAGTTCAGCAGAAACTTGCGCGTGTAGCTGTTCGTCTGCGGCGTGCGCTTTTCCGCTTTACGCGCCACCAGATTGACAGAATAGAAAGCGCCAGGCAGCGTATTAAGTACGTCTAAATGCTTTTTCACAAAACGATCCAACGCAGGATGGAAATGGCCATAGCGAATAGAAGCACCAATAACGACACGCTCATAATCCTGCCAGGCGATCTCATTTGCGCGATTCAAGTTCACCACATCCGCATAAACCCCTTGCTCTTTTAACTCAGAGGCCAAATAAGAGGCGATTTCACGCGTTTGCCCGTCTCGTGTAGAGAATAGAATTAATGTTTTCAACGATGGCTTCCTTATTCGCGCCAGAATGTTGGGGTAAACAGAACCAGCAACGTAAAGACCTCAAGACGCCCAAACAGCATATTAGCAATCAGGATCCACTTCGCTACCGGATTCATACTGGCAAAGTTATCCGCCACCACGCCAAGCCCCGGCCCAAGGTTATTAAGCGTTGCAACAACAGAGGCAAATGCAGAGAAATCATCCACGCCCGTCGCGATGATCGCCAGCATGCTGACAATGAAAACCAGCGCATAAGCAGAGAAGAAACCCCATACCGCTTCGAGGATACGTTCCGGTAATGCGCGATTCCCCAGTTTGATGCTGTAAACCGCATTCGGGTGTACCAGACGTTTCAGCTCGCGGTTACCCTGCTTAAACAGCAACAGGATACGAATAACCTTCAGACCCCCACCCGTCGATCCCGCACAACCACCAATGAAGGCAGAGCACAATAACAATACAGGCAGGAAGAGCGGCCAACGGGCGATACTGTCAGTGGTAAAACCTGCAGTTGTCGCCATCGATACGACCTGGAAGAAAGCCTGGTTCAGCGTGGTTACCGCTGAGCTATACACATCATGGAACCACAGCACCAGGGTACAGATAATGACCAGGGTAAGCTGAACGCCAATGAACATCCTGAATTCAGGGTCACGCCAGTAAACTTTCAGGCTACGGCCGCTTAACAGAGAGAAGTGCAAGCCATAGTTACAGCCGGAAATCAGCAGGAAGATAGCAATAATCGTGTTAATGGTCGGGCTATCGAAATAACCGATACTGCCATCGTGAGTAGAAAACCCGCCGATAGCAATGGTGGCAAAACTATGGCCAATCGCATCGAAGGCTGGCATCCCGGCAAACCACAGTGCCAACGCACACGCCACGGTAAGAAGCACATAGATAAGCCATAGTGTTTTTGCCGTCTCGGCAATACGTGGGCGCATTTTATTGTCTTTCAGCGGCCCAGGCATTTCTGCACGATACAGCTGCATCCCCCCTACGCCCAGAATTGGCAAAATCGCCACAGCCAGCACAATGATCCCCATACCACCAAACCATTGCAGCATCTGGCGATAAAAGAGGATGGCATGCGGCAACGAATCCAGCCCCACCAGCGTTGTCGCCCCGGTAGTGGTTAAACCCGAAAACGATTCAAAAAAGGCATCCGTCACGGTTAGATTCGGTTGCTCGGAAAAGATAAACGGCAGCGCACCCACGCTCCCCAGCACCGTCCAGAACAGGACGACGATTAAAAAGCCTTCGCGGGATTTCAGCTCGCCTTTTTCACGACGGTTTGGCCACCACAGCAGAGAGCCGATCATCAACGCGACAAAAAATGTCTGGGTAAATGCACGCCCCGCGCCGTCCCGGTAGATAAGTGCAACCAGGCCTGGGAGAATCATCGTCCCGGAGAAGAGTATGACCAGCAGTCCAACGATTCGGGTAATGGCACGAAAATGCATCTCTGCCGCGTCCTTTGGTATTCAAAAAGTAAGGTGGGGATTATTCGTCAATCGGCAGCAATTGCAACGCGCCGCGACTAAAATCAGCCAGCTTTGCTGAAAAAGCATCCAGATCTGCCTGAGGAAGCGCCACACGCAGGTGCACTGTCGCCTGATATTCACTGTGCGCAATCACACCGTTAAATTGCCTGAGCAGCGTTTCAATACCCGATAACTGGGCGTAATCACACAATAAAGTATATTCGGTAAGCGGCGTTTTGCGGGTCGTAATAAGCAGATTTAGCGCCTGCTGGACACCGCCACCGTAGGCTTTGACCAGCCCCCCCGTGCCTAACAAAATACCGCCGTAGTAGCGAACCACCACGGCGGTAATCTCGCCCACGCCACTTCCCATCAATTGGGAGAGCATGGGCTTGCCAGCCGTTCCCGCAGGTTCACCATCATCTGAAAAACCCAGTTTCTGCGAGTCATTCGGTGGCCCTGCCACCCACGCCACACAGTGGTGACGCGCATCAGGATGCTGCATGCGAACAGACTCAACAAACGCTTTTGCCGCCTCAACACCATTGGTGTGCGCCAACAGTGTAATAAAGCGGCTTTTCTTGATTTCCTCAACAAAGGTGACCGGTTCAGCCGGTATCAGCCAGCTTTCCATCAGGCCAGCTTCAGGTCTCGCGTCATGTTCTCGACGTTATTTTCGTGGATCACCACGTTATCTTCGATACGGATACCACCGAACGGCTTCAGGGCGTCAATTTTCTGCCAGTTGAAGTGTTTGCTAAATTGCCCTTCACGCCATGGCGTCAAAAGAGACTCGATGAAGTAGATACCCGGCTCGATGGTCAGCACCATGCGCGGTTCAAGAATACGGGTACAGCGCAGGTACGGGTATTTGGATGGTGCAGCCAGGTGCGTGCCCGTATCATCCTGCATAAAACCGGCAACATCATGAACCTGTAGCCCCAATGGGTGACCGATACCGTGTGGCATAAATGGCCCGGTCAGATCGTTCTCCACCATCGCCTCTTCGCTCATGTCTTTCACAATCTGATGTTTACGCAGCAGTTTAGCGATGCGTTGATGGAACTGGATGTGGTAATCCACATAACGAGTCCCTGCCTTCATCGTGCTGATAAGCGCCAGTTGCTCATCATTCACATCTTTAATCAACTGCGCAAAATCGGTATCGCCATGAGCCGCCCAGGTACGGGTCAGATCTGCCGCATAACCATTATATTCTGCCCCGGCATCCAGTAAGAAACTACGCAGCTCAGACGGCGCACGGTGATCCAGCTTAGTGTAGTGCAGCACAGAGGCATGTTCGTTCAACGCCACGATGTTGCTATAAGGCACGTCGGTATCGCGGTGACCGGTTGCGGTGAGATAGGCCTGATTAATGTCAAACTCACTCATGCCGGACAAGAACGCTTCATGTGCCGCACGATGGCCGTTTACTGCTGTTTTCTGCGCTTCACGCATGCAGAAAAGCTCATAGTCAGTTTTATAGGAACGATAATAGTGCAGGAAATCGATCACCCCTTTCGGGTTGAGTTTATCTGCCGGAATATCCAGGCCCAGCGCGCGCTCAGGAACCGGACCAATATACGCAATATTCCCACGCGCTGCAGGCAATTGGCTGCCAATGCCATCCGCTTTAGGCAGCGCAATCACGTCCACATCGTCGGTCCAGAAAGAGGTCGGCAGCGGTTCGACGTTATGCCAGTAATCTACTGGCAGGTAGAACCACAGTTTCGGCTTGTTCACGCCATCCACCAGCAACCAGCAATTTGGAACCTGTGTGACCGGAACCCAGGCTTTAAACTGCGGATTGACCTTGAACGGATACGCATGGTCATCAAGGAACGTATTCATCAGTTCGCCTGAGTGGATGAGCAGCGCATCAAGCTTAAAACGCGCCAGTACGTCACGAGTACGTTCCTGTAATGTAACAATATGATTTTTATAGAGTGCAGCCAGTGAGTCCATTGTTTTTCCTTTCATTTTTTTGCGCTCAGATTCTGGCATCTTAGCACACCTGACACCACCTGCGTGATTTCCACCGACCGTGATCAATGCAGCAATTTTTTAATGAGTAATTTGCATTTTATTAACATAAATTCCACACTCGGTCTCATCTGGTATGACCAGATCCAATTGCTGGATTCAGGAGACTGACATGCTCTACAAAGGCGACACCCTGTACCTAAACTGGCTGGAAGATGGCATCGCCGAACTGGTGTTCGATGCCCCCGGTTCAGTTAATAAACTCGATACTGCGACAGTGGCCAGTCTTGGCCAGGCACTGGACGTACTTGAAAAACAACCTGGCTTAAAAGGTCTGTTGTTACGTTCAGAGAAAGCCGCTTTTATTGTTGGGGCCGATATTACCGAGTTCCTTTCGCTGTTCCTTGTCCCGGAAGAGCAACTGAGCCAGTGGCTGCATTTCGCCAACAGCGTCTTTAACCGCCTGGAAGATCTGCCTGTTCCGACGATTTCAGCGGTCAACGGCTACGCGCTGGGTGGTGGCTGTGAGTGTGTGCTCTCTACCGATTACCGCCTCGCAACGCCAGACCTGCGTATCGGCCTGCCGGAAACCAAACTGGGCATCATGCCGGGCTTTGGCGGCTCCGTCCGTATGCCGCGTATGCTGGGTGCAGACAGTGCCCTGGAAATTATTGCCGCCGGTAAAGATGTCAGCGCTGAACAAGCCCTGAAAATCGGCCTGGTTGATGGTGTCGTTAAGCCTGAAAAACTGAAAGATGGTGCACTCGCTATTCTGCGTCAGGCTATCAAGGGCGATCTCGACTGGAAAGCCAAACGCCAGCCGAAACTGGAGCCGTTAAAACTCAGTAAAATCGAAGCCACCATGAGCTTCACCATCGCCAAAGGCATGGTGATGCAGACCGCGGGCAAACACTATCCGGCGCCAATAACCGCAGTCAAAACCATTGAAGCCGCAGCCCGTCTGGGCCGTGACGAAGCGCTTAAATTAGAAAACCAGAGCTTTGTCCCGCTGGCGCACACCAATGAAGCCCGCGCCCTGGTAGGTATTTTCCTGAATGACCAGTATGTAAAAGGCAAAGCGAAACAACTGACCAAAAACGTTGAGACGCCAAAACATGCGGCAGTGCTGGGTGCTGGCATTATGGGGGGCGGTATTGCCTACCAGTCTGCCTGGAAAGGTGTGCCGGTTGTGATGAAGGACATCAGCGAAAAATCCCTGACGCTCGGTATGACCGAAGCGGCCAAGCTGCTCAACAAGCAACTGGAACGTGGCAAGATTGACGGCCTGAAGCTCTCAGGCGTGATTTCCACCATCCAGCCAACGCTGGAATATACCGGTTTCGAACGTGTAGACGTGGTGGTCGAAGCGGTGGTTGAAAACCCAAAAGTGAAAAAAGCAGTCCTGGCTGAAACCGAAGATAAAATTCGCCCGGATGCCGTTTTGGCCTCAAACACCTCCACCATTCCAATTAACGAACTGGCAAGCGTGCTGAAGCGCCCTGAAAACTTCTGCGGTATGCACTTCTTTAACCCAGTGCATCGTATGCCGCTGGTTGAAGTAATTCGCGGGGAAAAAACCTCCGACGAGACCATCGCCAAAGTCGTGGCGTGGGCCAGCAAGATGGGCAAAACCCCAATCGTGGTGAACGACTGCCCAGGCTTCTTCGTCAACCGCGTGTTGTTCCCTTACTTTGCTGGTTTTAGCCAGTTACTGCGCGACGGTGCGGACTTCCGTAAGGTTGATAAAGTAATGGAAAAACAGTTTGGCTGGCCGATGGGACCGGCCTATTTACTGGATGTGGTCGGCATTGATACTGCGCATCACGCGCAGGCGGTCATGGCTGCAGGCTTCCCTCAACGCATGCAGAAAGATTATCGCGATGCTATCGACGCTCTGTTCGATGCAAATCGCTTCGGGCAGAAAAACGGTCTGGGCTTCTGGCGTTATAAAGAAGACAGCAAAGGCAAGCCGAAGAAAGAAGAAGATGCGGCGGTGGACAGTTTGCTGGCTGATGTTAGCCAGCCAAAACGTGACTTCTCTGACGAAGAGATCATCGCCCGTATGATGCTCCCGATGGTCAACGAAGTGGTGCGCTGTCTGGAAGAAGGCATTATCGCCAGCCCGGCAGAAGCGGATATGGCGCTGGTGTATGGTCTCGGTTTCCCACCGTTCCACGGGGGCGCGTTCCGCTGGCTGGATACGCTCGGTAGCGCCAGATATCTCGATATGGCTCAGCAGTATCAGCACCTCGGTCCTCTCTACTCAGTGCCGGAAGGTTTGCGTAATAAAGCGCGCCACAACGAACCGTATTATCCCTCAGTTGAACCTGCCCGCCCGGTAGGCGAACTGAAAACGGCTTAAGGAGTCACAATGGAACAGGTTGTCATTGTCGATGCAATTCGCACCCCGATGGGCCGTTCAAAGGGCGGCGCATTCCGGAACGTTCGTGCGGAAGATCTCTCCGCACACCTGATGCGTAGCCTGCTGACGCGTAACCCGGCGCTGGATGCGACCGCGATTGACGATATTTACTGGGGTTGCGTCCAGCAAACTCTGGAGCAGGGTTTCAATATCGCCCGTAACGCGTCGTTGCTGGCAGAGATCCCACACTCCGTGCCTGCGGTCACCGTTAACCGTCTGTGTGGTTCATCAATGCAGGCGCTGCACGACGCCGCCCGCATGATCATGACCGGCGATGCGCAAGCATGCCTGGTCGGCGGCGTGGAACATATGGGCCATGTGCCGATGAGCCACGGTGTTGATTTCCATCCAGGTATGAGTCGTAACGTGGCAAAAGCCGCCGGAATGATGGGACTTACCGCCGAAATGCTCTCCCGCCTGCACGGCATCAGCCGCGAAATGCAGGATGCCTTCGCCGCGCGTTCTCACGCTCGCGCCTGGGCTGCCACTCAATCCGGGGCGTTTAAAAACGAGATTTTACCCACCGGCGGGCACGATGCAGACGGTGTATTGAAGCAATTCTTCCACGATGAAGTGATTCGCCCGGAAACCACAGTTGAAGCCCTTGCTACGTTGCGCCCGGCATTTGACCCGGTAACAGGCACGGTCACCGCCGGGACTTCATCGGCACTCTCTGACGGTGCAGCCGCCATGCTGGTGATGAGCGAAAGCCGTGCTCGTGAATTGGGCCTGACGCCACGCGCCCGTATCCGTTCAATGGCAGTGGTCGGTTGCGACCCATCAATCATGGGTTACGGACCGGTCCCGGCATCGAAACTGGCGCTCAAAAAAGCGGGGCTTTCAACCAGCGATATCGATCTGTTTGAAATGAACGAAGCGTTTGCCGCGCAGATCCTGCCATGTATTAAAGATCTGGGGCTAATGGATCAGATCGATGAGAAGATTAATCTCAATGGCGGCGCGATAGCTCTGGGTCACCCGCTGGGTTGTTCCGGTGCACGTATCAGCACCACACTGCTCAACCTTATGGAACGCAAAGATGCCCAGTTTGGTCTGGCAACCATGTGTATCGGGTTGGGTCAGGGGATCGCAACAGTATTTGAGAGAGTGTAAATCCAGAAAAGGTATCTCGCAGCCAATGACGCCAGAACCCGGTGGCAAGCGGACGAAACCCGATGAGCTTACTGAAAAGTCAGTGATCCGGGTGAGCGAGCGCGGCCAACGCAGTTATGGCGTCATTGCCGAAGAGAAACAGTTTAGTTGCCGTTCTTCCCGCCTGTCAGGGGCGGGTTTTTTTATGCTTAAATGAAGGCAAACGCATCGCCAAACAGACGGTCTTCACGCGCACCACGCTCATTACAGAACAAATCACGCGCAATCTTCGCCATCTCAAAACGACCCGCAATGTAGATATCATGCTCTGCCAGCGTGCCATGATCCTGTAACACTGCGGTCAACACTGTGCCACTACGCCCGCGCCAGCCCTCTTCAGGCTGCTCGACTACTGGCTCAATGCGCAGATTAGGATGGGTTACGCTCAGCGCTTCCAGTTCAGACAGATCGTACAGATGCTTCTCTTCACGGCCCCCCCAGTAAATCGTGATATCACGATTAGGATTACGCGCAAGCGCCGTCAGCAGGATGGAACGTGCATAGGAGAAGCCTGTCCCCCCAGCAATCAGGATCAGCGGACGGTCTTCATCTTCACGTAACCAGGCCTCACCATGAGGAATATCGACAACAATTTCACGTTCTTTCAGAATGCGGTCCATCACTGCCATCGCATACAAGTTAAGCTCTGACGCACCGATATGTAGCTCGATAAATTCCTGCTCTGCTGGCGTAGATGCCATTGAGAAAGGACGTTTATCACGCTCATCCATCACGACCATCAGATACTGGCCTGCGCGGAAAGAGAATGCCGCTTCTGGCACTAAACGGACGCGATATACGGTGTCGGTAATAGCATCTACCGAGGTCACTTTACAGCTTAAGGTTGTCATTCGCTCTCTCTGTCGGGAAGTCTATAGGGCTTAACGGTCAGACTCTGGTTTACCGTTATTCATTATGGCCAATTCGTCCCAGATCGCGTCGATGCGCGCGGTCACATCAGGATCTTTTTTGATTGGGCGACCCCATTCACGCTGGGTTTCGCCCGGCCATTTATTTGTGGCATCCAGTCCCATTTTTGAGCCAAGCCCTGAAACCGGCGAGGCAAAATCCAGATAATCAATTGGCGTGTTTTCAACTAACACGGTATCGCGCGCCGGGTCCATTCGTGTGGTGATGGCCCAGATAACGTCGTTCCAGTCTCGGGCATTGACGTCATCATCGCAAACGATAACAAATTTGGTGTACATAAACTGGCGCAAGAATGACCAGACGCCCATCATCACGCGTTTCGCGTGACCTGCATACTGCTTCTTCATGGTCACAACAGCAAGACGATAAGAGCATCCTTCCGGCGGCAGATAAAAATCAACGATTTCCGGGAACTGCTTTTGCAGAATCGGAACGAACACTTCGTTTAACGCTACGCCCAACACTGCGGGTTCATCCGGTGGACGCCCGGTGTAGGTGGAGTGATAAATCGCATCTTCACGCTGGGTAATGTGCGTAACCGTAAACACCGGGAAGTGATCAACTTCGTTGTAATATCCGGTGTGGTCGCCATAAGGGCCTTCCGGAGCCATTTCGC
Organism: Enterobacter sp. RHBSTW-00994; assembly: GCF_013782625.1. NCBI lineage: Bacteria > Pseudomonadati > Pseudomonadota > Gammaproteobacteria > Enterobacterales > Enterobacteriaceae > Enterobacter > Enterobacter sp. RHBSTW-00994. The sequence continues at coordinate 4,627,972 of NZ_CP056199.1, forward strand.
CAGGTTCAATGTACCCCTCCAGCACGATCTCCGCACTGGCCGGAACTTCCAGATCATTAGAAATACACTTCACCACTTCCGTTTTCGTTCCCCGCAACAAACCGGCGAACGCATATTCGGACAATGTGTCAGGAACCGGCGTCACGGCGCCAAGGATAGTTGCCGGATCGGCGCCAAGTGCAACAGATACCGGGAAACGCTCACCCGGATGTTCAGCACACCACTCCTGGAAATCCAGCGCACCACCACGATGGGACAACCAGCGCATAATCAGCTTGTTCTTGCCAATCAGTTGCTGACGGTAGATACCCAGGTTTTGGCGCTCTTTGTGCGGGCCGCGCGTAACGGTAAGCCCCCAGGTAATCAGCGGGGCGGCATCTTCCGGCCAACACTGCATGATCGGGATACGCGTGAGATCAACATCATCACCTTCCTGTACTTTCTGCTGACAAGGTGCGCCGCGCAGGCGTTTAGTGGGCATGTTCAACACCTGCTTAAACTGCGGCAGCTTGTCGAACAGATCGCGAAAGCCCTTTGGTGGTTCCGGTTCTTTTAAGAAGGCCAGTAGCTTGCCCACTTCACGCAACGCCCTGACATCCTCCTGGCCCATGCCAAGCGCAACCCGCTTAGGTGTGCCAAACAAGTTGCACAGCACCGGCATGGAGTAACCTTTGGGATTTTCAAACAACAGTGCGGGGCCGCCAGCACGTAATGTGCGGTCAGCAATTTCTGTCATTTCCAGATAAGGATCAACAGGGTGCGTGATGCGTTTGAGTTCGCCCTGCTTTTCCAGCAGCGCCAGGAAGTCGCGTAGATCGTGGTATTTCATGCAGTTAGTCATGGCCTCTCTGTAAGCGCTTCATTATACGGCGTTCGTCATCACGACGCTGTAATTTTGTTAAATTAGCGTGAACTTCCACGTACTCCTTCACATTTGGTCCATTATAATCAACTTAGCGATCCCTCCAGGGTTTTGATATGCTTGCGCCCCGAACTAAGGGAAAGAGTGATTATGCAGGCCTGGTATTTACTGTATTGCAAACGCGGGCAACTTCAGCGCGCACAGGAACATCTTGAACGTCAGTCTGTGCTCTGCCTGACACCAGTGATCACGCTTGAAAAAATACAGCGTGGAAAACGCACGATGGTCAGTGAACCGCTGTTTCCAAACTACTTATTTGTGGAGTTCGACCCGGAAGTCGTCCATACCACGACCATTAGCGCGACACGCGGTGTCAGCCACTTCGTCCGTTTTGGCGCTCATCCGGCAACCGTTCCGTCATCGGTCATTCACCAACTTTCTGTCTACAAACAACCTGAAGGTATTACTGATCCGGAAACGCCTTTCTCGGGCGACAACGTGGTGATCACTGAAGGTGCATTTGAAGGATTACAGGCAATTTTCTCCGAACCGGATGGCGAAGCGCGTTCAATGCTTCTGCTCAACCTGTTGAACAAACAGGTGCTTCAGAGCGTCAAAAACACCGATTTCCGCAAAATTTAAAACTGCACACCAAACAGGCGGCGCACGTTGTCATCCGTTTGTGCCGCCAGCCACTGTGGATCTTCTCCACGCCAGCGCGCGACACTTTCCACAATATGCCCCAGGAATGCCGGCTCGTTACGCCGTGAAGAGGGTTTTGGCGAAAGGTCACGCGGCAGAAGATAAGGCGCGTCCGTTTCCACCAGCAGCCGTTCGGCAGGGATAACAGGCAGCAGTTCACGCAGCTCCAGCCCACGCCGTTCATCACAGACCCAACCCGTGATCCCCAGATATAACCCACGATTCAGGCAATCCAGCGCTTCCTGTCGGGAACCGGTAAAGCAGTGCAGCACCGCGCCAGGCAGCTTATCCAGCCAGGGTTCGAGTAGCGCCAGAAAACGTTCGTGGGCATCACGACAGTGCATAAACACCGGCATCCCCAGTTCGGCGGCCAGTGCAAGCTGCGCGGTAAACGCGCTTTCCTGCTCGGCTGGCGTCGAAAAATTACGGTTAAAATCCAGTCCGCACTCACCAATGGCGACCACCTCTTCTGTCTTTGCGAGCGTGTAAATCACCTCGGCACTGTTATCCACCCATGAACTGCTGTCATGAGGATGTACACCGGCCGTTGACCAGCAGTGTTCATAGCGCCTCGCAAGCTGTTGCGCTTGCTGGCTTTCGTGAAGGTTCGTCCCGGTCAGCAACAGACCTTTTACGCCAGCGTCGAACGCGCGCGTAACGACCTCATCCCGATCTTTCGCAAACTGGGAGCTGGTCAGATTCAGACCGATATCAAACATGCGTTACCCCATGTAAAAACCGCCCTGACGGGCGGCGGTGTTACTCTTCGGTAGTTTTGTCAGACGTTTCTTCGTCTTCATCATCCGATGGACGACGCTTGCCAACATAGAAGCGAGAGAAAAAGACGCCCACTTCAAACAGGCAATACATCGGTATCGCCAGCAGTGTTTGTGAGAAAACATCCGGGGGGGTCAGGAGCATGCCAACAACAAAAGCCCCCACCAAAATATAGGGACGCTTCTTACGCAGATCATCAGGAGTGGTTACGCCCATCCAGCATAACAACACAATCGCTACCGGGACTTCAAATGCCACGCCGAACGCCATGAACAGGGCCATGACAAAGCTAAGATAGCTGGCAATGTCGGTCGACACCTGAACCCCTTCCGGCGCAGTGTGCGTCAGGAATCCAAAGGCCAGCGGAAAGACCACGAAATACGCAAAGGCCATCCCGATATAGAACAGCAGTGAGCTGGAAACCAGCAGTGGGATCACCAGTTTACGTTCATGCTTGTACAGCGCTGGCGCGACAAACGCCCAAACCTGGTAAAGGATCACCGGCGCAGAGGCAATCAGCGACACCCAAAACGTTAGCTTGATCGGCGTAAAGAACGGTGATGCCACGTCAGTGGCTATCATGGTTGCCCCTAGCGGCATCTGCTTAATCAACGGAGCCGAAACAACCTGATAGATATCATTGGCGAAATAGACCAATCCTAAGAAAATGATGCAAACCGCGATGATGCAGTTTAGCAGACGCTTACGCAGCTCAATGAGATGCGCAATCAGTGGTTGAGTATCATCTACTGCCATGTTTACGCTTTATCACTCGACGAGGGGGATGATTCGGAAACAGGCGCGGCTGCTGCGTTGGCATCGGTCATCGATGCCTTCACGCCAGGTCCTTCCGGTTGTGCCTGTTTTTTCACTTCTGTCTCTTGTGGCGACTGCGAAGGTGCGTTGGATGAATGCTCCGCACTGGCAGGCGTTACGCCTTCTCTCTGTGCTTCACTGCCTTTCACCACCGGGTTGTGGATGGTGTTCGCTTCATCACTCGCTTTTTCAGGATCGTTGACGCTATAAGAGCGTTTCATGGATTCCGCCGCTTCACGCAACTCGTCCATGGAGGCTTTCAGCTCTGGCGACAGGTTATCCATGCTTGCCTTCTCCACCTTCTTCAGGCTCTCCTGAAATTCCTGCAATTTGAGCTCCTGAGCCAGCTCATTTTGCACCGTGGTGGCAAGAGATCGAAGCGCACGTACCCAGCCCGCAACAGTTTTCACCGCAACCGGTAAACGCTGGGGACCCAGAACAATAAGGCCAATCACAAAGACCAGCAGCAGCTCACCAAAACCAATGTCGAACACGAATTACACCTGCTCTTTATCGTGGCGTTTAGCGTCTTCCTTTTTGGCATCATCTTGCTTTTCGGTGATGGATTTAGCAGTAAAATCAGCATCCTGGCCAGATTTATCCTGCTTGTTTTCATCATCACTCATGGCTTTCTTAAAGCCTTTGATCGATGCGCCAAGATCGGAACCGATAGAACCGAGTTTTTTCGTACCAAACAGCAGCACGACGATGACGGCAATGATTAACAATTGCCAGATACTGATACCACCCATAAAACGTCCTCAGGTAGATGATTAATTAATCAGGTTGCATTATACGTATGCGACCCAGTGATAGCGATGCAAATTCAGCGCGTCTTTCTCCAGCCAATGAGCCAGACAACCAGCCCTCCCGCCATCAGCCAGGCAGGCATCATCTGCCACTCTGGGCGATTGATCAGCAGGAGCGTACCACTCAACAGCAGCGTCGCACCAATCCCAAAGAGATAACGCGATTGTCCCTGACGAACGCGATTGGATTGCAACTCGCGGGCGATTTTATCCATGCTGTGCTGCAGATTCTTGCTCTGACGCAAACTGTCGTAAACCAGTTCAGGGATCTCCGGCATTTTTTCAATCCAGAACGGTGCTTTATCTTTGAGCGAACGCACTAGTGCGGGAATGCCGACCTGATCCTTGATCCAGGATTCGAGAAAAGGTTTCGCTGTTTTCCACAAGTCTAACTGAGGATAGAGCTGGCGGCCTACGCCCTCAACGTAAAGTAATGTTTTCTGAAGTAAAACTAACTGCGGCTGCACTTCCATATTGAAACGGCGAGCGGTATTAAACAGATTCAGCAGAACGTGACCGAAGGAGATCTCCGACAGCGGTTTTTCAAAAATAGGCTCGCATACTGTACGGATCGCAAACTCAAATTCTTCGACGTTGGTATCCGACGGAACCCAGCCAGAATCAACATGCAGCTCTGCAACCTTGCGGTAATCGCGGTTGAAGAAGGCAATAAAGTTTTCCGCCAGGTAGCGTTTGTCTTCTTTATTCAGTGAACCGACAATACCGCAGTCGATACCGATATACTTCGGATTTTCCGGGTGCTCGTAGCTAACGAAAATGTTACCAGGGTGCATGTCCGCATGGAAAAAACTGTCGCGGAACACCTGGGTAAAGAAGACCTGCACACCACGCTCGGCCAGCAACTTCATGTTAGTTCCCTGGTTTTCCAGAGCAACCACATCGGAAACGGGGATGCCATATATGCGCTCCATGACCATCATGTCCTGGCTACAGTAGTCAGAGTACACTTCAGGGACATACAGCATCGGGCTGTCTTCGAAGTTACGACGCAGTTGGATGGCGTTCGCCGATTCACGCAGCAAGTTCAGTTCATCAATTAGCGTTTTTTCATATTCGCGAACCACTTCCATTGGGCGAAGACGCCGTCCGTCTGGAAGAAGGCGCGGAACCCAGCGCGCAAGACGGTAAATCAGCTTCATGTCCGCTTTTATTACCGGCAGAATATCCGGGCGGATCACTTTGATTACGACCTCTTTGCCGTTTTCTTTCAAACGTGCGGTATGCACCTGCGCAATAGACGCCGATGCCAGAGGCTGGATATCAAAATCGTCAAACCAGGTCTCGACGGGAATATTACCCATCGCCTCTTCAATCTGTTGTTTGGCGCGCGCACCGTCAAAAGGTGCAACACGATCCTGCAATAAGGCCAGTTGATCGGCAATCTGCGGGGGAAAGAGATCGCGCCGGGTAGAGAGCATTTGCCCAAACTTGATCCATACCGGGCCAAGCTCCTGTAATGCCAGTCTTAAGCGCTCGCCCAGCGGCTGCTCTTTATGTCGATTCGGCATCCAGAACAACATCCGTCGCCAGATCCGCAGTGGCAGCGTGATACGCATCTTGGGGATAAGCTCATCGAGCCCATAACTCAAAAAGGTGCGAACGATAAAATAGAGGCGCCGAATTTCACCAGGCGTCATTTGCCCTCCAGTTTTTCCAGCCGTTTGGTCAACGCATCAACCGCACGTTCTACAGCCGCAGTCTCTTCTGCAAACCACGCCACTTCCAGTGCTCCTGGGGCCATACGCCACTCTTCAGTAAGCACTTCAGCCACATAACGTTGTTGCCGTTGAATGCCTTTACGCAAAAATGTCGTTCCACCCTGAAAGACTTTACTGAGGCCTTCCGCAGCGATATCACCGATATACGGGGCAAGCAGTTCCGCCGGGTCGAATTCAGCAAGATCGCTGAGCGCAACAAAGTTCTGTACAACCTGGATGTCACCTTCGACTTCCAGTTCACCGCTGCGGATAAGCGCAGTTAACTGTTGACGGTCACGCAGCTTAGGTAACACGCTCATATGTGTAATGACCGAGCAATCGGCCTCACCTTCCCACTCACCCAGGACATCAAGCTGGCGCTCACTGAAAACCAGTACGAACGGTGTCGAGAACTCTTTTAATACAATGCGCAGTACCTTCCCGCTGAGCCGCTGACGCGCCATTTTTAACGCAGGCGCGCGGTATAAAAAGGCGTTTAATGCATTCTCGATGCCTGCGGTGACTAAAGGTTTAAAGGGCACAGAAGACCTCCACTCAGAACTTGTAACCGCGATGCAGCGCGACGACACCCGCCGTCATGTTGAAGTACTCAACGTTTTCAAATGCAGCATCCTGCATCATCGCTTTTAAGGTGTCCTGATCAGGGTGCATGCGGATAGATTCCGCCAGGTAACGGTAGCTTTCAGCATCGTTCGCAACCAGCTCGCCAATGCGCGGCAAAATATGGAACGAGTAAGCATCGTAGGCTTTGCTGAGTGGCTCGATAACCGGTTTAGAGAATTCAAGCACCAGCAAACGTCCACCGGGTTTAAGCACGCGGTACATAGAGCGCAGTGCTTTATCTTTGTCTGTAACATTACGCAGGCCAAAAGAGATGGTGATGCAATCAAAGGTATTGTCCGGGAACGGCAGCGCTTCGGCGTTTGCCTGCACATATTCAACATTGCCCACAACACCGATGTTACGCAGCTTCTCACGACCCATTTTCAACATGGAGTCGTTGATATCAGCCAGAACAACACGACCGGTTTCACCCACCAGGCGGGAGAATTTCGCCGTCAGGTCGCCCGTACCGCCAGCCAGATCCAGAACCGTTTGCCCACGGCGCACGCCGCTACAATCGATAGTGAAGCGTTTCCACAAGCGATGAATGCCGAATGACATCAAATCATTCATCACATCGTATTTCGCCGCCACGGAGTGAAATACGTGAGCCACCATGTCAGCTTTCTGTGCTTTGGCGACAGTCTGAAAACCAAAATGCGTCGTGTCTTGTGAATCGTCAACCATCTCAGAGCCTGCTTGTTCAGTAAAATGTTCGTGAAGTGTAACAGATTGGCCGCGTTTGCCCTACGATTCAACCACCACCAAAGAGACGATCACTCGGTTCAGACGATGGTATTTTTGTCTCTAAACCGTTGCCTTCACTGTTTAAATTTTGTTCGCCCCTCCCTTCGCGCAGCCGATATTCTTCGTCCTGCGCGGTCGCCTGTTCGACTAAATCCGGATTAATCTCGCGTTTAACCTCAACCCCCAGGCTGCGGAATGCTTCTGCTTGCACCAGTAAATTCCCACGCCCGGAAGAGAGTTTTTTCATCGCCTGCCGGTAGTTGTCCTGCGCACGATCCAGGTTTTGCCCAACAGAAGACATATCATCAACAAACAGACGCAGTTTGTCATACAGCTTACTGGCACGATCGGCAATCTGCTGCGCGTTACGGCTTTGGTGCTCATAGCGCCAGAGGTTGGCAATGGTTCTCAGGGCCACCAGTAATGTCGTGGGGCTGACCAGCATAATATTGTTTTTCAGCGCTTCAGTGATGAGTTCTGGTTGCCGGTCGAGCGCCAGCAGGAAGGCGGGTTCAACCGGGATAAACATCAGGACATAATCCAGGGAACGCAGCCCTGGCAACTGCTGGTAGTCTTTTCGGCCCAACAACCGGATATGGTTACGCACCGAAGCGATATGCTCCTGCAACGCTGACTCACGCGTGAAATCATCCTCGGCATTGAAATAACGCTCATAGGCGACCAGCGTCATTTTGGCATCAATAACAACGTCTTTGCCCTGCGGTAATCGTACGATGACATCGGGTTGCATCCGCGCGCGCGTATCCGTTTCTATGCTGACCTGGGTTTCATACTCATAGCCCTCTCGCAGCCCAGAGGCCTCCAGCACGCGAGTCAGGACAACTTCGCCCCAATTCCCCTGAGTTTTGTTATCACCCTTAAGCGCACGCGTCAGATTGACGGCTTCCTGCGCCATCTGAGCATTAAGCTGTTGAAGGTTACGAATTTCATGCGCCAGCGTGTGGCGTTCGCGCGCCTCCTGGCCAAAGCTGTCCTGAACCTGGCGACGAAAACCGTCCAGTTGCTCGCGCAGCGGCGTCAAAAGGCCATTCAGACTTTGGCGGTTTTGCTCATCAACGCGGCGGTTACTGTGCTCGAAAATACGGTTAGCAAGGTTTTCAAACTGCTCGCTCAGGCGCTGTTCACTGTTGATCATCTGGCGGATTTTGTCTTCCGCGTGCAGTTGAGTGGATTCAAGGCGGGTGGTTACCTCACGGAGATCGGCTTCCAGCGAGGTGTTGATATCGCGCAGGTTGCGCAGTTCATTGTTGAGCAATTCGCACTCATCACGCCAGTGAGAACTTTGAGCAAGCTGTTGTTTTGTCGCACTTAACTCTGCGACCATCTCTTCACGCTCTGCCAGTTGATCGGCTTTCTGATGCGCGTGCTGGTAGCTGGAAATCAGCCAGCCTATTCCCACGCCCACCAGCGCAATCACCGCATAAATCAGGATTGAGATATCCACAATGCCCCCTGCATCAACGTACTACCCGCACAAAATAGAATTGTGCTGTATAAACGTCCAGTTTGAAAGGGTTTTCCTGCGAGGCACTACGCAAAAAATAAAAGGCCGAACATGTCGGCCTTTTATCTCAGAAATGCGAATTAGATCAGACGACGAGCCGCTTCAACCACAATTTTCACTGCATGGCTTTCAGTTTGTTTCATGGTTTCTGCGTTCGGGATCTCCTGCTGAGTACGGTTGACGATAACGCCCGCCACCATACCGGCACGCAGACCCTGGCTCGCACACATCGTCAACAGCGTTGCAGATTCCATTTCGTAGTTCATCACGCCCATAGACTGCCACTCTTCCATTGAGCCTTTGAAACGGCTCACCACACGGCCAGAGAAGGTGTCGTAACGCTCCTGGCCTGGGTAGAAGGTATCAGAAGAGGCGGTGACGCCAATGTGGGTCGTTGCACCAATCGCTTTCGCTGCATCAACCAGTGCAGTTGTGCATTCGAAGTCAGCAACAGCCGGGAATTCCATTGGTGCAAAGTGCAGGCTTGCCCCGTCCAGACGCACAGATGCCGTCGTCACCAGTACGTCACCGACGTTAATGTGCGGCTGGATAGCCCCGGTCGTCCCAATGCGCAGGAAGGTGCGAATGCCCAGTTGTGCCAGCTCTTCCACTGCGATAGAGGTGGATGGGCCGCCAATACCGGTTGAACATACGATCACGGCTTTACCGTCCAGCTCTGCACGCCAGGTGGTGAACTCGCGATGGGATGCCAGCTTAACCGGCTTATCCATCAGCGCGGCGATCTTTTCCACACGCTCAGGGTCACCAGGGACGATAGCGAGCGTGGCCCCTTGTAAATCATTTTTAGTGAGGCCGAGATGAAAAACATCAGACTTAGACATAGGTGGCTCCTCTGTGGGTCGGTTAGTCAGAAGAAGTAAAACGGTACTTTACAGAAGCACCAGGCTTAATTTCGTGACTGACATCACCATGAATGAAAATGCTTGCAGTTAATTTCCATAAAATAGTGATTTACATCACATTAACAAGTTATATCGTAAGGTGTTGCACAAAAGATAGACCGTTTCGGGCACTGTGAGTTGTTACCCTGGTGTCTATATTTACCTTTGCGTTAACTCATTGGTACGGAGAATGCCATGACTGAAAAAACACGTTTTGCACCTGCAGCGGCCCCGCATGCTTCAACAATCATCTCAACCCCGGAAGATGCCATCAGCGCAGGTGAAACATCTATACCCTCGCAGGGTGACAATATGCCTGCTTACCACGCACGCCCGAAATCAGCCGAGGGGCCTCTTCCTATCGTGATCGTGGTTCAGGAAATTTTTGGAGTCCACGAACATATTCGCGATCTGTGCCGTCGACTGGCGCAGGAAGGTTATCTTGCCGTTGCGCCGGAACTCTATTTCCGCCAGGGCGATCCCAATGATTACGGTGATATCCCGACGCTGTTCAATAATCTGGTAAGCAAAGTACCAGACGCACAGGTGTTGGCCGATCTGGACCATGTTGCCAACTGGGCTGCCCGTAATGGCGGCGATCCCCATCGTTTGATGGTAACGGGTTTCTGCTGGGGTGGACGCATCAGCTGGCTCTACGCCGCGCACAATCCACAGCTTAAAGCAGCCGTGGCGTGGTACGGGAAACTGGTGGGAGAGAAAACGCTCAACTCACCTAAGCAACCAGTTGATGTCGCCATTGATTTAAACGCCCCTGTGCTGGGCTTGTACGGCGGCGAGGATACCAGTATTCCCGTTGATACCATTGAGACGATGCGCCATGCACTCCGTGCTGCAAACGCGAAGGCGGAAATCGTAGTGTATCCGGAAGCAGGTCACGCGTTTAACGCGGACTATCGCGCGAGCTATCACGAAGAGTCGGCAAAAGATGGCTGGCAAAGAATGCTGGCGTGGTTTGCTCAGTACGGGATTAAAAAGTAGCCGCCCTGAAACAGGTGTGTTTGCTCACACTATTTCAACAATTTTTTTAATTCAAAAAACGTACAGCATCGAATTTTTTGCTGCTGTACGTGAAGTTATGACCCTCTTCACAGTCATTTACCTCCCCCTGTCCGAATGCAAAATTTTCGTTGCTATGCGCCAAACTTTTTTCCTGTTTAACCCCTCTTTTCTCCTGGATACTCAGTAGCAGAACGAACGGAACGGTTGATTTTCAAACAGGAGATTTATCATGACGCAATCCGCATTTCACGCTCAACCTTTTGCTTTACCTTTTGATCTTAATACCACTGCACTCGTTATGATCGACATGCAGCGCGACTTTGTCGAAGCTGGCGGCTTTGGTGAAGCGCTGGGTAATGATGTCTCGCTAGTCCGAAGCGCAATTGAACCTTGCAAAAAGGTTCTGGCAGCAGCGCGCAGCATGGGGTTGATGGTGATCCATACACGTGAAGGACACCGTGCAGACCTCAGTGATTGTCCATCGGCCAAGCTTACGCGCGGCGGTAAAACCTTTATCGGTGAAGCAGGTCCGATGGGGCGTATTCTGGTTCGTGGCGAAGCAGGTCATGACATCATTCCTGAGCTTTACCCTATTTCTGGCGAGCCGATCATCGACAAACCCGGTAAGGGCGCGTTTTATCAGACCGACCTGCATCTGATTCTACAAAACCACAGTATCAAAACGCTGATTGTGTGTGGCGTGACGACCGAAGTCTGTGTAACGACCACCGTACGCGAAGCCAATGACCGCGGCTATGAGTGCATCATCCCTGAAGATTGCGTGGGCTCCTACTTCCCGGAATTCCAGAAATACGCACTGGAAATGATCAAAGCTCAGGGCGCAATTTTCGGGTGGGTGAGTGACGCAAATGCCATTATTGAAGGGCTGAAAGGGTAATCCCGATGCTTCCTGCGTGCTCGCTAGGGTATCTCTTTCCGGCCAAAGCAACAGCAACGCTTAAGGTTCACAGCGTATTTCAGCACGCACTGAATCTGCGTTCAGAAGAGGGAGAGCTCCTAACCCTCTTGTGCGCAAAGAGATACCAGAATCTGGCCGATGCCGCACGCGTCGCCCTGCCGGAACATTGGGACTGGCGTCAGGAAATTACGCATTCTGCGCCCGTTTTCTTAACCGGCGGTATTTTGCAGGCTCAACGTTTTGCGGTGGATCTGAAAGCGGCAATCGTATGGCAGCCCAACGTCCAGAAGCGTTGCCTGGACTCCGAAGCCGGGACATGGCTCCAGCACCACTATCCGCTTCTGAATGCTCAGCTACGACAGTTTTGCCTGAAACATCAAATCGACAGTGCTTTGCAGTGGCAGGAGAGCGCGATGTATCAGGGGCTAAAGCCGCAGGAATCAGCGGAACAGCTTGAACAACAGGTTCCCCGGTTGATCGGCTACGGTAAAGGATTAACGCCAGATGGTGATGATTACTTACTGGGCTATCTGGCGGCGCTGCGACCCTGGCATCTCCCTCCCGATGTTGAAGCGCACCGCAACAGGTTGCAGCAATCTATTGAGCAGAATTTGCCGCGTACAACAGACATTAGCCAGCACTACTTGAGGCGTGCGGTACAGGGGCATTTCTCACAACCGGTTTGCGACCTGCTGAGGCAACTTAGTACGCATACGCCGTTGAAAACTTTTATCGCCTGTACAGAAAACGTCATGCAATTTGGCGCAACATCCGGCGCTGACTGTTTGGCCGGATTACTCCACGGTTTAAGAACACTGAACACATACTCCTGAGTGAATGGAATTTTCTCGTGGCACTGGCTGCCACGTGGATTCGCTGTATCTAAATCCAGCAATCAGGCAAAAAAACGGACATAACACAATGAAAGTTAAGCATAAAGTTTTCAGGAATCTTTATCAGGACTCCGTCTCCCTGATGCAGATTTCTGCGCAACTAAGCACATTGCCCGGCATACAGCAGGCCTCCGTCATCATGGGAACACCCACGAACCTGGAACAACTTAACGATGCAGGACTCGGCCACATGATTGAAGCGGGGCCGAACGACCTGGTGATTGCCGTCATGGGGGAAGATGCCCGGTGTACTGAAGCACTTACCCTCGCTGAGCAACGGCTGACCAGTAAACCAGAAGAAGGTAACAGCGATGGCGTAAAAACCCCTGAGCTGGTGAGCATCGAGATGGCGCTGGAAAAAGAGCCAGCCGTTAATCTGGCACTCATTTCAGTCCCTGGCGATTATGCCGCTGCCGAAGCCATCAAGGCGCTAAATCTCGGCATGAATGTGATGATGTTCAGCGATAACGTCAGCATTATGCAGGAAAAGTCGATAAAAATGCTCGCTCGTGAACGTAACCTCCTGGTTATGGGCCCTGATTGTGGCACAGCCATTATTAACGGGATACCGCTGGGTTTTGCGAATGTCGTTAAACGCGGTGAAATTGGCGTCGTTGGTGCATCGGGTACGGGTTTGCAGGAAATAACCTGCCGAATTGACCATCTTGGCGCAGGGATCTCCCAGGCACTTGGTACGGGCGGACACGATCTCAGTGAGGATATCGGCGGGATCTCCATGCTGTTTGGCCTGCAGATATTAATGGATGATGACGCCACTCGCGTGATAGTGCTGATTTCCAAACCACCATCCCCTGTGGTGACAGAGCGCATCCTGACGCTGGCGCAATCAGCCACTAAACCCGTTGTGGTGAATTTCCTCAGTGCCGACCCACACGCAATAACGCGTCCAAATGTGACTGCCGCGACCACACTTGCCAGCGCAGCCGATCTCGCGGTTGCGTTACTGAGTGAGCTGCCGCTACCAGAAACACATAGCGAATCGTCAGCGCAGGACCTGGCGATGTTGCAACAGGCCAGCGAGCGTCTGCCCCTTGCTCGTCAGATGATCCGTGGTGTCTTTGCGGGGGGAACGTTTTGCTATGAAGCACAGCTGATCTGCCAGCAAAACGGTTTTACGGCCTCTTCTAATACACCTGTGTCCGGTAATCATCCACTTACCGACCTCTGGCAAAGCCATCACCACACCCTCATCGACATGGGGGATGATGATTTTACCCGTGGCAGACCTCATCCAATGATTGACCCAACGCTGCGAAATCAGCGTCTGCTCACTGAAATGAACGATCCACATACCGCCGTCGTCCTGTTCGATCTGGTTCTGGGCTACGGCGCATCTGAAGCCCCGGCGGCAGAGTTACTGACCTTACTGGCCCGGACAGAGATGTCGCGAGCGCCGGTACTGATTGCCCATGTTTGCGGAACCGAGAACGACCCTCAGCAACGGAGTTGTCAGGTCAATGCGTTGCGCCAGGCAGGTGTCATTGTCGCCAACAGTAATGCACAGGCTGCTCATTGGGCCAGCATCGTGGCGCAGATCCAGCTTCAAAAGAAGGAACTCACTGCATGAATACCTTATTTAATCAGCCGCTAAAGGTGGTGAATGCCGGGCTACAAAGTTTCGCCAGTAATATCCAGAAAGTCGGTGGTGACGTAATCGCTCTGGCCTGGCAGCCCCCGGCCCTTGGCAATATTAACGCAGGCATGGACCTGGCTTCTCTGCTTCGTCATCCATTGGTTGAGCAGGCGAACAACATTGCGATGGAACGTTACCTCAACGCTCAACCCGTACTGGTTGATGTGATGTACGCCAGCGAAGCCATTCCTGAAATGTCTGAGCGTAAATGTATCCTCCACTCGGGTCCTCCCATTAGCTGGGAAAACATGTGTGGCCCTGTAAAAGGGGCGATTGTTGGCGCAATGCTGTTCGAAGGCTGGGCCACCAGTCATGAAGAGGCTGAGTGTAAGGTACTGACAGGTGAGATTCACCTTGAACCCTGCCATCACTACCATGCCGTCGGCCCCATGGCGGGGATCATTAGCCCATCAATGCCGCTGTGGGTTATCGAAAATAAAACCAACGGTCAGCGTTCATTCAGCAACTTCAACGAAGGATTGGGCAAGGTTTTACGCTTTGGCGCTAATAACGAAGAAGTTCTCAACCGCCTCTTCTGGATGCGCGATGAGCTCGCACCCGCCCTGAAAGCAGCGGTACGCCAGCTTGGCGAACTGGAGTTAAAACCCTTGATGGCTCAGGCTCTGCATATGGGGGATGAAGTCCACAATCGCAATGCGGCCGCAACCGGACTGCTGACCAAACGCCTGTTGCCTGCACTGCTGGCCTGTCATTTGCCGCTGGAAAATGTACAACGGGTAGTCGCATTCATTACGGGAAATGACCACTTCTTTCTCAACCTGTCGATGGCTGCCTGTAAAGCCATGATGGATGCGGCCGCCAACGTCCCTTTCAGCTCTATAGTCACTGTCATGGCACGCAATGGCGTGAACTTTGGTATCCGGCTTTCCGGTACAGGTGAGCGCTGGTTCCAGGCCCCCGCCAATGCCGTTGAAGGGCTATTTTTCCCAGGTTATGGCGTAGATGATGCCGCAGCCGATCTTGGTGACAGTGCAATCACTGAAACCGCGGGTGTCGGTGGTTTTGCCATGGCGTCTTCTCCGGCAATCGTGAAATTTGTTGGTGGCACTCCAGCCGATGCCACCAACAACAGCCGTCGCATGCAATCCATTACGGTCGGTCGCAACCCGGCATTTACGCTGCCAGCTCTGAATTTTGCGCCAACAGCGGCAGGAATTGATGTCCGCAAGGTGGTCGATCGCGGCATTTTACCGGTCATTAATACAGGTATCGCTCATAAGCAGGCTGGTGTCGGTCAGATTGGTGCGGGGATAACGACAGCACCGATGCCTTGTTTTGTCGATGCAATCACCGCACTGGCAGAGGCGGTTAGTAAGGGAGAGAAACAATGAGCAAACCTTTAGCCGTGGTTGCCGTCGGCGGCAACGCATTGATCCTTGACGATCGCCGTAACAGCATTCCCGATCAATACGAAGCCGTTAGGGAAAGTGTTAAACACATTACCGACATGATAGAGGCAGGTTGGGATCTGGTTCTCACCCACGGAAACGGCCCGCAGGTAGGTTTTATTTTACGTCGTTCAGAACTGGCAAGCAGTGAAGTCTCCCCGATACCACTGGATTATGCCGTCGGTGATACTCAGGGCGCTATTGGATATATGTTCCAGAAAGCGTTGCATAACGAACTCATGCGACGTGGCATTCAAAAACCGATCATCACGCTCGTCACCCAGACGCGGGTCAGCCAGCAAGATGAGGCGTTTATTCATCCGAGTAAGCCTGTCGGTGCATTTCTCGATGAAGCTACTGCGCAAGAACGCCAACAACAGTTGGGCTGGACGCTCATGGAAGATGCCGGTCGCGGCTGGCGGCGCACCGTTCCCTCCCCAGCCCCACTGGAAATTATCGAACGCGACACCATCGCTCACCTGGTGCAACAGGGTTATATCGTCATTGCCTGTGGCGGCGGCGGGATCCCGGTCGTACGCGATAAGCAGCAACAATTACAGGGTGTTGAAGCCGTCATTGACAAAGATCTTGCCTCTGCACTCCTTGCCAGCCAGTTAGGCGCTGATTTGCTGGTCATCCCCACTGGGGTTGAGAAAGTGGCAATCAATTTCGGTACTCCACACCAGCAATGGCTGGACACGCTGACTGTTACCCAGGCACGGAAGTTCTTACGGGAAGGACAGTTCGGCATTGGCAGCATGCAGCCGAAAGTCGAAGCCATTCTCAATTTTGTAGATAGCAGCCTTGAGCAAGGCAAGAAAGCCAGGGGGTTGATCACCACCCCGCAGGCCATCAAATCTGCGTTGGCTCATCAAAGCGGCACATGGATCACCCTTTAGTCTTTTTGGAGAAAAACGATGGAAACCACCTTATTAGCCGTGAACGGTACGCTGATGCGCGGCCTGGAGCTGAACAAAAACATGCAACAAGCAGGCGGCGTGTTCATTCGTGAAGACCGTACCGACGCCCATTATCGCTTGTGGAGTATCAACGATCGCCATCCGGGAATGATCCGTGTGACAGAAGGCGGAACACATGTCGCGCTGGAAATCTGGTCGCTGCCTCTGGCAAGTTTTGCTGACCTGCTTATGAGTGAACCCGCAGGATTGGCAATAGGAAAAGTGAAACTGGAGGACGGCAGCGAAGTGCTTGGCGTGCTGGCCGAAAACTGGCTTACGGAAGGCCAACGAGAAATCACTGAACTGGGAAGCTGGCGTCACTACACCGGACATGTCCATACGGCTTAACACGCGCTTCAGAGGGAACAAGATATGCGTAAAACGGAAGAGAAACTTAACACCGCATCTGGATTTCACATTGCCATGATCCTGCTGGGTATCGCAGTGACGCCAGTCCTGCTGTCATCCTCCAGTCTCGGCAACCAACTTTCCAGTAGCAGTCTGATTAGCGTGGTGCTGCTGGGGGGACTGATCCTGACCATCCTTTCTGCCATCACCATAAGCGTAGGCGAAAAGGCACGGCTACCTACCTACGGAATTGTGAAATACGCCTTTGGCGAGAAAGGGGCAGTCGCCATTAATATTCTGATGGCGATCAGCCTGTTCGGCTGGATTGCCGTGACCGCCAATATGTTTGGTCACTCTGTGCATGATTTACTGGCACAGCACGGCCTTGAACTTCCCCTCCCGCTATTAGTCGCCGCAGGTTGTGTCATTTTTGTCGCTTCGACGGCTTTTGGTTTTGCCGTTCTGGGAAAGGTGGCACAAATTGCCGTACCTGTGATCGCTCTGGTCTTGTGCTACATCCTTTATGTGTCCACACATGCCGGAGTGACGGTTCCCGCAACGATCACCAGTATGAACACCGGCGTTGCTGTCTCTACCGTGGTAGGAACTATTATCGTCCTGGTCGCAACATTGCCTGATTTCGGCAGTTTTGTGCATAACCGCAAACATGCCCTTATTGCAGCCTGCACGACGTTTCTTATCGCTTACCCGCTGCTTTATTGGGCAGGAGCAACACCGAGCGCGCTCAGTGGGCAAGGGTCATTACTGGGTGCAATGGCGGTATTTAGCGCAGTATTACCTGCTGCATTATTGCTGATTTTTGCCTGTGTAACGGGAAATGCCGGAAATATGTTTCAGGGAACACTGGTTGTTTCCACCCTGCTGACGCGCTTTCCAAAATGGCAGATAACCGTCGCACTCGGCGTATTGTCTGCTGTTGTCGGCAGCCTGGACATTATGGCCTGGTTTATCCCTTTCCTGTTGTTTTTGGGGATCGCCACACCGCCCGTTGCCGGGATTTATATTGCCGACTTTTTCCTGTATCGCCGTAATGGCTATCAGGAATCCGTCCTGACACGTGAACCCCCGGTTAAAGTGTTGACTTTTGTGGCATGGATCTTTGGCGCAACGGTTGGTTTTATGACGGTGAAAGGTCTGTTTACCCTGACCACCATTCCGTCAGTAGATTCCATTGTTGTGGCCTGCATCGCGTATGCCGTACTCAGCCGACTGAGCCAACGCCATTAATTCCCCGGTATAATTGGCACAGTCATCGCGGCTGAACTCGTAAGAGTTCGGCCGTTTTCTGCCAACAGGGACGCCTTATGTTCATCTCCGACGAAACCCTTCGAGTTATCCATCTGGTCGCCCGACACCAGAGCATCACCGTTGCCGCTGAGCAGTTAAACAAAGTGCCGTCAGCCATTAGCTACACCATAAAAAAAGCAGAAGAAAGTCTGGGCGTTGCGCTGTTCGAGCGTAAAGGCCGGTACATTGAAATCACCCCTGCCGGACGCTATTTTGTCGAGCACAGCAAAACCATTCTCGGTGATATGGAGGCGCTCAAACGCAATACCGTTCTGATCCACGACGGCGTTGAACGAGAACTGACAATTGCGGTAAATAACATTATCCCCTCATCCCTGCTGGTTACGTTCATCCGTGATTTTGAACACCAGTTTTCCTCAACCACGTTGACGGTCTGCCTGGAAGTTTACAACGGCTGCTGGGATGCACTTTACAGCAGACGAGCCGACCTGGTGATTGGTGCGCCGCATGCTGTCCCCAGCACCGAAGGCGTGATTAGCGAGCCTTTTGGGCAACTGGAATGGGATTTTGTCGTTAGCCCACAGCACCCTCTGGCGACAGAGCGTCACCCGCTGGAAAATGCTGAGCTGCGTCAGTACCCGGCAATATGTATCCGGGATACGTCGGTAAACTTTACCCCGCTACAGGCGTGGCTGCTTGAAGGTCAAAAGCCCCTGTTTGTACCGGACTTCACCACGGCTATCGCCCTTATCGAACAAAATGTCGGAATTGGCTATATCCCACATCATTTAGCCCTTCCTTTACTCAATAGCGGCAAGCTACTCAAAAAACCGATGCGTGAACACAAGCATGCAACCAAATTATTCCTGGCTGCACGATCGGACGGAATGGGGAAAGTGTGTCAGTGGTGTATTGAATATTTGAAAGGACCGTCACTCAGTGCAGCTGTAAACCCACACTAAGCAAAAACGGAGGCTTTCGCCTCCGTTACAGATGTTATGCCTGACGCAGATTTTGCGCGGCTTTCACCATGTTCGCCAGTGCTGCGCGGGTTTCCGGCCAGCCACGGGTTTTCAGGCCGCAGTCCGGGTTCACCCACAGGCGCTCTGCCGGGATACGCTGAGCGGCTTTCTGCAACAGGGCTTCAATCCACTCCACACTTGGTACGTTCGGGGAGTGGATGTCGTAAACACCCGGCCCAATTTCGTTCGGGTAGTCGAACTCTTCAAACGACTCCAGCAATTCCATGTCTGAACGTGATGTCTCAATGGTGATCACGTCGGCATCCAGTGCCGCGATGGAATCCATGATGTCGTTAAATTCGCAGTAACACATGTGAGTGTGGATTTGAGTGTCGTCCTTTGCCACCGCGGCATTGATACGGAAGGCTTCTACGCCCCATTGCAGGTAGGCATCCCAGTCGCTACGGCGCAGCGGCAAACCTTCTCGCAGTGCCGGTTCGTCAATCTGAATAATGCCGATACCCGCCGCTTCCAGATCCGCCACTTCATCACGTAACGCCAGCGCGATCTGTTTGGCGATGGTTTCACGCGTCACATCTTCACGCGGGAATGACCAGCAGAGGATTGTTACCGGTCCTGTCAGCATGCCTTTAACGGGTTTGTCGGTCAGAGACTGGGCGTACTTCGCCCACTCAACGGTGATGGCTTCGGGACGGCTGACGTCACCGATCACGACCGGGGGCTTCACACAACGGGAACCGTAGCTCTGCACCCAACCGTTTTGCGTAAAGACGAAGCCATCCAGATGCTCACCGAAATATTCCACCATGTCGTTACGTTCAGCTTCACCATGAACCAGCACGTCCAGACCTAAACGTTCCTGCTCAATAATCGCCTGCTTAATGTGTTCGGCGATACCCGTGCGGTAGTGATTCGCATCAAGGTTGCCCTTTTTGAAATCCAGACGCAGGCCGCGGATTTCTGTGGTCTGTGGGAACGAACCGATAGTCGTTGTTGGCCACGCTGGGAGATTGAAGCGGGCACGCTGGGCTTCAGCACGCACTTCATAGGCGTTCTGACGCTGGCTGTCCTGGGCGGTGATGGCCGCCAGACGTTTTTCTACTGCCGGGTTATGAACGCGAGCCGAGTGACGACGCGCCTGAATCGGTGCGCTCCAGTCAGTGATGGCCGCCGTATCGCCGCTATTCAGTGCGTCACGCAGCAGGGCCAGCTCTTCACATTTTTGCAGAGCGAACGCAAACCAGCTTTTCACTTCCGCATCCAGACGCGTTTCCACACTGAGGTCAATTGGGCTGTGCAGCAAGGAGCAAGATGACGCGACCCACAGATCGCGTTTGCCTACGATATCTTTAATCTGCGCATACTTCTCAGTCAGATCGGCACGCCAGACGTTACGACCATTCACCAGACCCGCAGAGAGCAGCCAGCCCGCTGGCAGGCGTTTGTGCAGGTCGGCAACATTATCTTTCCCGTGAACCAGGTCAACGTGCAGACCTTGCACCGGCAGTGCAGCGATAGTGTCGAGATTAGGCGTCACGCCTTCGAAATACGTCGTCAGTAGCAGCTTAACCTGACCCGCAAGAGCGTCATAAGCCGGTTTAAAGGCATTCAGCCATTCCTGCGGCAACTCCAGCACCAGAGCAGGTTCGTCGATTTGGACCCATTCAATACCGCGTTTTGCCAGTTCAGCCAGCACTTGCTTATACACTGGCAGAATGTCGTTGAGCAGACTCAGACGATCAAACTGCTCGCCCTTTACTTTACCCAGCCACAGGTAGGTTACCGGGCCAAGCAAAACAGGTTTGATCTTGTGACCCAGAGCCAGCGCTTCATCGACTTCATCCAGGATCTGCGTCCAGGTCAGACTGAACTGCTGACCTTTCACGAACTCCGGAACCATATAGTGGTAATTCGTGTTAAACCACTTAGTCATTTCCGCTGCTGCCGCTGGCTCTCCTGTTGGTGCGCGGCCACGGCCGATGCGGAACAGGGTATCGATATCTACCGATCCATCGTTGTTCTGATGACGAGCCGGCACATTGCCAAGCAGCAGGCTAGTGGTCAGAACATGGTCGTACCAGGCGAAATCGCCCACTGGCAGCAGGTCAATGCCCGCTTGTTTTTGCTGGTCCCAGTGACGAGCACGCAACTCGCGGCCCACTGCCAGCAGGTCTTCACGGGTGGAGTTACCCGCCCAGTAGCTTTCTTGCGCTTTTTTCAGCTCACGACGCAAGCCAACGCGAGGGAAACCGAGTGTGTGATTGCGGATTGTCATATTTTCTTCCTCTCATTAATTGTAAATCCTTTGGATTTTGAATTTAGGGAAGGCAGCAAGTTTGCTCATCTCCCGGATGCCTACAGCAGTAAGTGACCGGAGTGAATAAACGCAGCCAACGCGCTATAAATTTAAAAGACGAAGGATTTTAGCCGTCCAGATGTTTACACATCCATAATTGGCGGTTACTGTATATTCCTCAAGCGCAAAATGTTCATGGCGAAGTGAAGGACTTTCATGATCGAGATAAAACACCTGAAAACGCTACAAGCGTTGCGGAACTGCGGTTCTCTCGCGGCGGCTGCGGCCACGCTGCATCAGACTCAGTCTGCCCTTTCACACCAGTTCAGCGATCTGGAACAACGCCTTGGCTTTCGTCTGTTCGTGCGTAAGAGCCAGCCGCTGCGCTTTACACCGCAGGGCGAAATTTTGCTGCAACTGGCGAATCAGGTGCTGCCACAGATCGCCAGCGCCTTGCAGTCCTGCAACGAGCCGCAGCAGACCCGGCTGCGTATTGCCATTGAATGCCATAGCTGTATTCAGTGGCTGACGCCTGCACTTGAGAACTTCCACCAGAAATGGCCACAGGTGGAGATGGACTTTAAATCTGGCGTGACCTTTGATCCGCAGCCCTCTCTTCAGCAGGGTGAACTGGATTTAGTGATGACCTCGGACATTCTTCCGCGCAGTGGTCTGCACTACTCTCCGATGTTTGATTTTGAAGTACGCCTGGTATTGGCGCCGGATCATCCGCTGGCGAGCAAAACGCGCATCACTCCGGAGGATCTGGCGACCGAAACATTGCTGATTTATCCGGTGCAACGCAGTCGACTGGATATCTGGCGTCACTTCCTCCAGCCCGCCGGTATCAGTCCTAATCTGAAAAGCGTGGATAACACGTTGCTTTTAATTCAAATGGTGGCGGCAAAAATGGGCATCGCCGCCCTGCCGCACTGGGTAGTGGAGAGTTTTGAACGCCAGGGCCTGGTTGTGACCAAAACCCTGGGTGAAGGACTGTGGAGCCGACTGTACGCCGCCGTTCGGGATGGCGAGCAGCGTCAGCCGGTTACGGAAGCATTTATTCGCTCAGCGCGGAATCACGCCTGCGACCATCTGCCGTTTGTGCGGAGCGCGGAGCGACCCAACGGCGATGGACCCACAGCGAAGCCAGGATCACCGTTCCCCCAATAATGAAGCTCGGCCAGTGCGGTTGCTCCTGCCATATGGCCAGATTCACCAGCAAGCCAGCGGGCACATGAACGTTGTTCATGATGCCCAGCGTCCCGGCATCGACTTGAGTCGCACCGTAGTTCCACATGAAGTAACCCAGCCCGGATGCCACCACGCCCAGCCAGACCAGAATGCCCCACTGCACTGACGTGGTGGGCAGTTTCTGCGGATTCCCCAGCATAAACCACGCCGCGACCGCAACGATAGCCGCCCCCATATAGAACCAGGCAAAGGCGTTATGCTGCGGCATTGGACGGGTTTCCATCAGGCGCTTGTAGCCCACCATACCGATGGCAAAGCTGATATTTGCCAACTGGACAAACATCAGGCCAGTCCAGAAGTGATCGCTCACTTTGTCATAGCGAATAATGGCTGCACCGATAACAGCAAGCGCCGCACTCAGCAGGTATCCCCAGCGCAGCCTGCGCTTACTCAGCAGATCATAAATCAGCGTGATATAGAGCGGCGTGAGCACGGTGAACAGCAGGAATTCCGAGACGGAGAGGTAAACGTAAGCCCTGAAGCTGAAGAGATACATAATGCCAAGCTGCATCGCCCCGACCAGCATGTACAGCAAAAGGGTTTTTAACGTTTGCCCACGCGTACGCAGGAATGGCAAGAAGACCAGCGCCGCCAGCCCCACGCGCATCAGCACGGAGAAGTAGCTGTCGACGTGCCCGGCAAGGTATTCACCAATCAGGCTAAATGAAAATGCCCACAGAATAGTGGTGACAATGAGTAGCGCCACAATGCATGTCTCTCTGAATGAAGGACAGGCATTGTAGCGAACTCTTTAGTTGACAACTGAACGATATATGACCAAATGAAGATTATTCAAGGAACAGCTTGCGCAGGTAGTTAGGTACGGCGTTATCGGCATTTGTCCCAATGACTTCCAGCTCTGGGTGCAGATCTTTCAGTCTCTGGTGCGCATTCTCCATAATGCAGCCTTTACCGGCCATGGACAGCATTTCAGCATCATTCATGCCGTCGCCAAAGGCGATGCAGTCTTTCAGCTCGTAACCCATGCGTTTCGCCACCGCTTCCAGTGCATGACCTTTAGAGACGCCACCCGCCATCACTTCCAGACAGGTGAGCGTGGAGAAACTGACGTTCACGCGGTCGCCCCAACGCGCGTTAATCGCCTGCTCAAGCGGCAGCAACGCGTCATGGCTTTCACAGGTAAAGAAGACTTTGCTGACCCCTTCAGGCTCCAGCAAACCTGGCTCATATAGTGTGTAGTTAAATACTGCTTCTTTAAAGAAACGCATCTCATCCGGACGATGGCGGTTCATAAACCACTCATCGTCACGATAAACGTTCGTCACGATATCCGGATTATTGTGCACCACACCAAACAGGTCAGTCGCAATATCACGATCCAGGTTGTGAGCGAAAATCAGATTGCCATCGGTGTCGTGTACGCGCGCGCCGTTGGAGGTGATCATGTAGGCTTTGATGTCCAGATTATCGCGGATCTGCCCCACATCCACGTGGTGGCGGCCAGTGGCAAACACGAAATTCACACCACGGGCGGTCAGGAGTTTTAAGGTTTCTTTCGCATAAGGCGACAAGGTGTGATCGGGGGAAAGCAGCGTGCCATCTAAGTCAGATGCAACAACCTGGTACATAGGGAAATTTAACCTCAATAGAAAATCAGTTATGCCTGTTGAAAAATTCAACGATGGCGTTGAGCGCGACTGAGCGCATGGTGTCCTTTTCGAAAAGGATCTCATGGTACGCGCCATTTATGACCAGCGGTTTACCCCCATCACAAGGGTATCCGGCTGCGGCGCGCAGTTCGCAAAAGCGATCATGCATGCGGTTATCAACCACACGTTCTTCTTCCGCCTGAAGTAATAATGTTGGCGTATTGTCATCATGCGTTCCTGCCAGCGCTTGTTCACCGGCAAGAATACCTTCCCGCACCCAATGATAAGTGGGACCACCGACGCGTAAGCGCGGTTCATCGGCATAAAAGCGCAGGTTACGACGATAGCGCTGCCGACTGTGCGTTAACACATTCATCGCAAATGGCAGTGCGCGCCAGCGGCCTGTACCAATGGCATACCCCTCACGAATACGCTGATGGCCCTCAGCCCAGTCGAGAATATGGCGTACCATCCAGTCAGGAAAACGCATCACGATGCCAAACATAGGCGCGCTCAATGCAATCGCATCACACTGGTGAGCATGGCGTTGCAAAAACAGCGTGGCAATTGCCCCTCCCATGGAATGCGCAAGGATATACCGTTTACGCCAGGGACCGGGCTGAACTTCTTGCTGCCAGAACGCAGCCAGATCATCGACATAGTCGCTGAAATGATCCACGTGACCACGGTGAGTATCCGACAACATCCTGCCGGAAAGCCCTTGTCCGCGATGATCGATAATCAGGACGTCAAACCCCATGTGGAACAGGTCATACGCGAGCTCGGCATATTTGACGTAGCTTTCGATGCGGCCAGGGCACACCACAATCACCCGGTCATTTTTTTCAGCACGAAAACGAACAAAGCGGACAGGAACATCGCCCACGCCCGTAAACCCGGCTTCTTCACGCTGATGCCAGAAATCGGTGAGCGGCCCCATAGAGAAAGCAGCAAATGCGTTTTCTCGTGTTTCCCAATCCTTTTTCTGCTGAAACATCGGGTTTCCACCCCTACAAGCCAAGGAATATCGTTTTTTCGTGACAGGTCACAAAATGACTCAACAATAGCGTATTGTGGCATAAAAACAGACGATTCGGGAGTTTCAAATGACCTTCGAGTGGTGGTTCGCTTATCTGCTGACATCCATCATCCTCAGCCTTTCACCTGGCTCTGGCGCAATCAATACTATGACAACCTCCATAAACCACGGCTATCGTGGTGCGACAGCATCCATCGCGGGTTTACAGACTGGGCTGGGTATTCATATTGTGCTGGTTGGTATTGGTCTGGGGACGCTGTTTTCCCGTTCGGTGCTGGCCTTTGAAGTGCTCAAGTGGGCTGGGGCAGCGTACCTGATTTGGCTGGGCATTCAGCAGTGGCGTGCCGCGGGGTCAATTAACCTGAACACTCTCGCCCAGGTGCAAACTCGCGGTCGACTGTTCAAGCGTGCGGTGTTTGTTAATCTGACAAACCCGAAAAGTATTGTGTTTCTCGCCGCCTTGTTTCCACAGTTCATTATTCCTCATCAACCGCAGGTGATGCAGTACGTGGTTCTGGGTGCGACAACCATCATCGTCGATATTATCGTGATGATTGGATACGCGACGCTGGCACAACGAATTGCCGCGTGGATCAAAGGGCCTAAACAGATGAAGGCTCTGAACAAAGTCTTTGGTTCGTTGTTTATGCTGGTTGGTGCATTGCTTGCGTCTGCACGTCACGCTTAGCGTGATGCAAAATGATGAAATCAAATACCGAAGCCGGCGGAATGTGCGTCGGCGAAACGATCGTCAATCGCTCGGGCAAAAGAAAATCCCCCGCCAACACATTCATATTAAAAATAAAAATATCAATATTACTTGTATTAAATATAATATTTAAATAGATGATATTTTTTCTACATCATTGTTTCATAGCATTTTTTATAAAACAATAACGCCCACCCCAGAATAAAAAACCAAAAACAATAATATTTTGGTGTTTTTAGCTAACGTTGTAAATACAACCCAAACAAACACAAAAAACCGAAATATCATAAAAAACCAAAACAAAACACCAAAGCAAACACATAGCTCATGTGATAACACTAACCAACCACTATAAACCTAAATATTTTCGCAAAATACCTCGCCAACATACACGTATTGAAATTGCATGTATGGTCACTATAATTTCACAAAAGTTTATTTCAGGATATAACTCAATCATTGGATGATTATTAATATGGGCTACTCACCTTACGGTTTTTTGATTGAGATAGATGATACGGTACATATTGATGTAAAGAAAAATTGCATCTACCGATTTCACGATGCACAAAACAGTAATGGTAAACCCGATGACATCTCCATAGGTGTTTTATATATTAACAACACAATGATGAGTTTATTATCATACTTGCTTATTCATTCACAAAACAAATTCATCACAAAAGAAGAAGTCCTTAAACATGTATGGGATGAACATAATTTAAGCTCATCAGGGACTCGCTTATGGCAGGTTTTCACCAACCTGAAGCATAAACTCCTGCTGCTTAATTTTCCGGAGGATTTTATCGAATATGAAAAACGGAAAGGATATATCATTCGACATGAAAATATTATAGCACTTTATTATCAAAATAAAGACATAAAGAAGATGAAAATGACTAAAGCATCACATTCACGCCGGTCGAGTGTTTTTATCAACCTACGACAGCATGCTTGACATCAATATTAACCTTTAATTAGAAAACACCTATATGTTGCTTCGTTAACAGGCAAAGTTGCGCCTGCATTAATTGCATGCGTTTTTACTGGAAAATAATTTTATGTCTGCAATACGCACTGTGAAAATTTTTTTATTGATGTTAGGTGTTTTGGTAATAAAGCAAGGAAATACAACGACCACTGAATCCGGTGTTCATGGTTCAGAAGCCTTTCTTCAGCTCGCAATCAGTTATGATTTATCAGGAAAACCTGAGCTCGCACGCCCAATATACGACCAACTCTCCAGAGACAATAATGCGGAATTATCCGCTGTACCTTCTGCGGTCAACTATATAGCACTAAATAATATCAAACTTGCAACAACATTGTTTTCCGCTATTGAACACAGCGCCCACTCACGGGACAGAAACTACGCTCAATTGTGGTCTTTGTGGCTCACAGCCTATCAATGGAAAGGCAGTAAAACGGCGCTAATAAAAAGAAACAAGCAGTATATCAACACCCATACATGGGACCTTCCCTGGGAACAACGTATTGCCAGGCTTTATGCCGGAGAGATTACCCCAGAAGCATTATTACTTTCCATCAGCAACTGGAATGTCAACGAAAAAATGAAAAGCGATGTGCTTACGGAAAGCCTTTTCTTTGCTAATTCTTACCTGGAATTTGTTGATAACAATACGTCTCTGGCAAAAGAGTTATTTACACAATATCAACATGCACTAAATAACAGTTCACTTGAGCAACCATTACTTCTCAAAAAATACGAAAAGTAACGTCTTAATCATGCAATAACCCCCCGTTGTTATTTAACAAAAATGGCAGGAGCCACAATGAACAAGATATATCGACTCGTCTGGAATCCAGCATTACGGATCTGGGTTGCCGTAAGCGAATTTGCCAGAGCAAACGGTAAAGGGAAAATGGGCCGAACTCGTTTAAGCGCCACCGCAGGCATTATCGGTGTCTTAACACTTATTCCAGTACAACATGCCAGTGCTTATGAAACGGCCGGGGGAAGAAACAACGGTGACGTAGATTCCGTTGCCATTGGTCCAAATTCAAGTACAGGAACCACTATCACACTCGATGCCGGAACCATTACCACCGGGAATACCAATATCAACCAACAGGTCTTATCAAACGTCGCGATTGGTGAATCTGCTGAGGCCACAATGGGTGGTATTGCCATGGGTGACCATGCCAGTGCAGATACTGTGGATGCACTATCTCCAGGCAATAGCATCGCGATTGGCTCTTATGCGTCAGCATCCAAAAGCGGCGGTGCAACCGCCATCGGCGCAGCCTCTGTAGCGGACGGGCAAAATGCTATCGCGTTTGGTACAGGTTCACAATCTAACCGCAGTGGCGATATTGCTATTGGGGCAAACTCCACCTCCGGTACAGTAGCCGGGACACCGGTTTTATCCGATTCAGAGGGAGAGAATATCTCTTTGGGCAACTGGTCCACCGCCTATGGCGGCCATGCGCTGGCAATTGGTAGCCGCTCAGAAGCAACGGCAGAGTTCAGTACAGCTTTAGGCACTGGCAGTCAGGCATCAGGCGATCATGCTCTGTCAATTGGTAGCGATGCAACTTCCTCAGAAGCAAACTCTCTGGCCATCGGTACTAATGCAACGGCATCTGAACTTTCTGCATTAGCGATAGGCACTAACGCATCTGCATCTGGTACAGCAGCCTTGGCTATCGGAGCAAACTCAAACGCCAGCGATCAACAAAGTTTCGCAATGGGCTTCAAAGCCCAATCGACAAAAATAAATGCTGTTGCCGTAGGTACACAGGCAAAAGCCCAGGCGGACCAGGCTCTGGCATTTGGCTATAACTCATCAGCAACCAAAACAGATGCCGTTGCAATGGGCTCTAACGCCAAATCTCAGGGACTCTCGTCTATCGCGTTAGGTACTAACGCAACCGCGGCAGCGGAAAACAGTGTCGCACTGGGTTCAAACTCACTTACCGAAGCAGCCATTGCAACCGAGAGTACGGTTATCAATGGGAAAACCTATAATTTTGCCGGTATCGCCCCACAAAGCACCGTCAGTATCGGTAAGAAAAATGCTGAGCGTACGCTTACGAATCTTGCTGCGGGTCGTATTAGCGATACCAGTACCGATGCCATTAACGGTTCGCAGCTGTATGCCACCGATCAGGCAATCGACGATCTCGCTGATATTGCGGTGAAATACGACACCAATCCGGACGGTTCGGTTAACTACAACAGCGTCACCCTGGGGGGCGACACCTATAACAGCACCACCAAAACCGGTGGCACAACCATCACCAACATCGCCCGTGGCGTTGAAGACAGTGATGCCGTCAATATGTCCCAGCTCAACGAAACCAATGCGGACGTTGCGGACATCAACACCGTTATCACCCATTTCGCCGGCGATACCAGCACCACCTTTACCGACCAGAACGGTATCGGTATTCGCTATGTCCGCACCAATGAAGCCGGTCTGGCCGAATCGGATGCCTTTGCTAACGGACAGGGCAGCTCTGCTGTCGGTTATAACGCCACGGCTTCCGGCGAAAGCAGCCTCGCACTCGGCCGTGAAGCTAAAGCGAACTTCGCCGGGGATGTGGCTCTGGGTTCAGATGCTTCCACCGGGGCCACCGTCGCCACTTCCGGTGTCACCATTAACGGCGTGGATTATGTCTTTGCCGGCACTGCGCCCGTCAATACGGTCAGTATCGGCAGTACAGGCCATGAACGCACCCTGACCAATCTGGCCGCGGGCCGCCTCAGCGCCTCCAGCACAGATGCCGTCAACGGTTCACAGCTGTATGCCACCAACTCCGCCATTGGAGACCTGACAGACGATATTACTGACCTGGGTGATATTGCGGTGAAATACGACACCAACCCGGACGGTTCGGTTAACTACAACAGCGTCACCCTGGGGGGCGACACCTATAACAGCACCACCAAAACCGGTGGCACAACCATCACCAACATCGCCCGTGGCGTTGAAGACAGTGATGCCGTCAATATGTCCCAGCTCAACGAAACCAATGCGGACGTTGCGGACATCAACACCGTTATCACCCATTTCGCCGGCGATACCAGCACCACCTTTACCGACCAGAACGGTATCGGTATTCGCTATGTCCGCACCAATGAAGCCGGTCTGGCCGAATCGGATGCCTTTGCTAACGGACAGGGCAGCTCTGCTGTCGGTTATAACGCCACGGCTTCCGGCGAAAGCAGCCTCGCACTCGGCCGTGAAGCTAAAGCGAACTTCGCCGGGGATGTGGCTCTGGGTTCAGATGCTTCCACCGGGGCCACCGTCGCCACTTCCGGTGTCACCATTAACGGCGTGGATTATGTCTTTGCCGGCACTGCGCCCGTCAATACGGTCAGTATCGGCAGTACAGGCCATGAACGCACCCTGACCAATCTGGCCGCGGGCCGCCTCAGCGCCTCCAGCACAGATGCCGTTAACGGTTCACAGCTGTATGCAACCAATGCGGCGATCTCTGCGATCACCGACTCCGTCAATGTGCTCGACAACAGCGGGGTCAAATACGACACCAACCCGGACGGCACGGTTAACTACAACAGCGTCACCCTGGGGGGCGACACCTATAACAGCACCACCAAAACGGGCGGTACGACAATGACCAATATCGCTTACGGCGTGAATGCCAGCGATGCGGTCAACGTACAGCAACTCACTGATGCAACCAGCAATATGTATAACAACGGTGTGAAATACTTCCACGCGAACTCCAGTAAAGCGGACTCCGTCGCAGAGGGTAATGATTCCATTGCCGTTGGCCCGGCCTCGCACGCTCTTGGTGATAACTCTATTGCCATGGGAAGTGAGGCGAAATCGACTGGCGCGGGAAGCACAGCGATGGGTCAGAACGCCCAGGCTAATGGTGCAAACAGCATTGCAATGGGTACAAACGCCGTTGCCAACAACGAGGGCGACGTCGCGCTGGGTTCTGGGTCGACGACCCAGGAAGCCGTAGGAACCAGTGGCGTAACCATTCGTGGCACTGATTACACCTTCGCCGGAACATCACCGAAAGGCACAGTCAGTGTGGGCAGTGAAGGCAATGAACGAACCATTACCAATGTTGCTGCGGGACGAATCAGTGCAGACAGCACCGATGCCGTAAACGGCTCACAGCTGTATGCCACGAATCAGGCGATTGAAAGCATCAACACTAACATGTCGCAAATTAGCAATAGCGGCGTGAAGTATGACGTGAATGCCGACGGCACAACCAACTACAACAAAGTCACAATGGCCGGTGATGCTTACGACGAGTCGACTCACACTGGCGGAACCACCATCACAAACGTAGCAGATGCGGTCAATGCCAGCGATGCCGTGAACAAGCATCAACTGGATGTGGTGAATCAAAACGTCACCAATATCGCAGAAGGCAAAGACGGTATGTTCCAGGTGAACAATACCAGCAACCTGCCGAAGCCAAAACCAACAGGCGAAAACGCGATTGCAGGGGGTGCAGGTGCAAGCGCCAGCGGTAATAACAGTATGGCGATAGGTACGAGTGCAACCTCCACCCACACCAATTCTGTCGCACTGGGTGCAAATTCCGTTACCGATCGTGATAACAGTATTTCTGTTGGCTCTGCAGGAAGCGAACGTCAAATCACGAATGTGGCAGCAGGTACAGCAACCACCGATGCCGTCAACGTAGGTCAGTTGAAGCAAGGTATCAACAACGCTAACGCCTATACCAACAGCAAATTCAACGATCTGAAAAATATGATTTCCGATCAGGACGACAAGCTGAGTGCCGGTATTGCAGGCGCAATGGCAATGGCGGGACTGCCTCAGCCTTATGCGCCAGGCGCGAGCATGTTCAGCATGGCTGGCGGCACATATGGCGGTGAGTCAGCCGTCGCAATGGGTGTCTCCACCATCTCGGATAACGGCAAATGGGTCACCAAATTGTCAGGCTCAACCAACAGTCAGGGTGATGTTGGTGGTGCTGTTGGCATCGGTTATCAGTGGTAAGTCGAACCTAACTATCATCCCCGGCCGCGAATGCCGGGGATACTGAAGAGAAAACGTAATGAATTATAGTAAATACACTCGTCTGGCATTATTGGTTGGCGGCCTGGCACTCTTATCCGGCTGTACCCGTTCCATTAGTAATGTCACCTCAGAAGGGAAAACGAATGCACCGGTATTCCCTGACAAATCAGATGCCGTTCGGGCTGAAGGCAGTTTTGTGAATGTGGACAATCTCAAACAGATGCGCCACGGGTTAACCAAAGCGCAAGTTTATGAGCTGATTGGCGTTCCGCATTTTGACGAAGGTGTTCTGCACGTGAAGGAGTGGGATTACATTTTCAACTTCACAATGGCTGATAAATCCGTCCGCACCTGTCAGTACAAAGTGCTGTTTGATTCTGATATGAAAGCACAGAGCTTCTTCTTCCTGCCCGAAAATTGCCTGACACCTCAGGCCACCATCAAACCTGCTGCAGTAGCTCCCGTCACAGCAAGCCCTGCACCTGTGCATAAAGAGTTAAGTGCCGAAAGCCTGTTCGCATTCGGCAGCGCTAAACTGAGCGCGGACGGTGTGGCTCAAGTCAACCAACTGGCAAATGAGCTGAGTGACGACGTGCTCAGCGGCAATCAACTGATTGTGACGGCCTACACCGATCGTATTGGCAAACCGGCCAGCAACCTTGCGCTTTCTCAGGCTCGCGCGGAATCCGTCAAAACACTTCTGGTTGAGAATGGCATACCGGCTAGCCACATCATCACCAAAGGAATGGGCGATGCGATGCCGCGAGTGAATTGCCCAGGGAAAACCTCCCCGGCAGTGATTGAATGCCTGGCTCCCAATCGTCGTATGACGCTGGACATTGTGGCAGATCGTTCAGGTAAGTAATGGATATGCGCATAACTCATATCATCAAGACCGCCATTGGCGGTCTTTCTTTGCTGGCTTCAGCCTCTGGCTTCGCGGCATCAGAAAACTTGCCCGTCAATTACGTCAGTATTCCGGCCTATAACCTGATTACCGATACCTTGTTTAATTTGTCGCCAATGGAGGCGGGTAAACGCAATCCATTTTTGATGAGTCTGGTTTGCGACCTTGCACGGGGTGATATTTCACAACAAGACGTTGCCCAACGCCTGAGCCATGAAAAGATTGATCCTCAAAAACTGATGCAAACCGGCACGATAGGTGTCCTGATCCTCATGGGAGAACCGTCTGACCGCCAGCTTGCTTGTGCGGCTTATCTGGCGACATCACTGTTTTTACCCACCAATACAGCGGCCTATTTCCGGAAAGTGGAACAGATTGTGCCTGTTGAAGGACAGCCGAAAGAAAAGCAGGAGAAATCGAGCTGGCTTCCCTGGAAGTCATCGAAAGAACAGACGCCAGCCCCGCAGGAGGTGAAGAAAGAGCAGACTGTTTTTAATCAATCCCGGTTTATACAGGATAAAAAAAACCAGCTTGCAGTCGCTCGTGCAACCGCACAACTGTACGGTGTTATAGCGCAAAACATACCGAATAAAGTCGCTGTAGATTGGGCAACCCGGCAACAACAGATAACAGAGATTGCCAGGTTATATGCAGGCGACTATCTGAAGTCTGTTACCAGCTTTTACAACGCGGACGTCAAAAACCCACTCACGCTGGAGCAAATCACCCGCAGTGGGTATAGCGTGCGTAATTCTACTGGCCACAGGATTGTTAAAACGGGCGACGAGATTCAACTCTTTTATCAGGGTGTAGTCTGGTTGGGTAATGGCATGATTTTGGGCAAAGACTATTTTGTCGATATCACGTTATTCCCCGCTACCACAAAACGGGTTGCTGCGCCTGTGGTCAGAACAGGCGCCGCGACGACAAAGAAAAAATAACATCCAAAGCAGGGTGCTCTAACTACAGAGCTCCCTGCTTTTAGCGAGAAATAATGAGATGAATACCGAAGCCAGCAAACAGTGCACCGGCAAAGCCGTCAATCCACTTTGCCAGACGCTGATAACCACGACGCATTGATGGTAAGGCAAACAGGCTTGCCACCACGGTAAACCAGGCGAAGGTTTCCAGAACAATCAACAAGAAAATGCCCCAGCGCGCACCCGCACCGACATCGTCTCCGACAAACAGTGAGAACACAGAGCCAAAGTAAATAATGGCTTTCGGGTTCGCGAGATTCGTCAGCAACCCTTTAACAAAGCTACGCCCCGCAGTTGCCAGCTCAACTTTCGGCTCGGCAACGGTATTTTCTTCTTTCTTAAGCGCCCCGCGCAGCATCTGGTAGCCCATCCAGCACAGATACAGACCACCACCGACCATAATGATGTTATGCAGCCAGGCCATCTTCGCGAGGATCAGGTTAAGACCAAGCAACGCAACGGCTGCCCACACCATGACGCCCATAGTGATACCGAGCACACCCATCATCGCCTCTTTACGAGAACGACTAACAGCCGTTTGCGATACGAAGAAAAAGTCAGGTCCAGGGCTCATCAGCGCAACGATATGCACCAACGCCACAGTGAGGAATAGCATTAACATAATTAACTCGCGGGGAAATAATACAGTGAGTCACCATCCTGGCACTTTTTCGCCGGACTGACTACTCCTCATCATCACCATCCGCGTGAGAGCGGATAAGCGCCATAAATTCTTTACCAAAACGTTCCAGCTTACGTGTACCAACACCGTTAACACTGAGCATTTCACTGGCGCTCAGCGGCATTTGCTCAGCCATTTCGATCAGCGTTGCGTCGTTGAACACAACATAAGGAGGGATATTTTCTTCGTCGGCGATAGCCTTGCGCAGCTTGCGCAGCTTGGCAAACAGCTTGCGGTCGTAGTTACCACCGTAAGACTTCTGCATCACACGCGGTTTCAGCGCAATCACACGCGGTACGGCAAGCTTCAGCTCGATATCCCCCCGCAGCACCGGACGCGCGGCCTCAGTGAGTTGTAATGCCGAGTGCTGGGCAATATTTTGCGTGGCAAAGCCGAGATGAATGAGCTGGCGAATGATACTGACCCAATGCTCATGGCTTTGATCTTTGCCGATGCCGTAGACAGGCAACTTATCGTGGCCCATATCGCGAATACGCTGGTTATTCGCACCTCGCAGCACTTCCACCACATAGCCCATCCCGAAGCGCTGATTAACGCGATAAATGGTGGAAAGCGCTTTGCGCGCATCCATTAGCCCATCATATTGCTTAGGCGGATCGAGGCAAATATCACAGTTACCGCAAGGTTCATGGCGGCCTTCACCGAAATAATTGAGCAGAACCAGACGACGACAGGTTTGCGCTTCAGCAAACGCGCCCATCGCGTTGAGCTTGTGGCGCTCGATATCCTGTAACTGGCCCTGGGGTTTCTCTTCCAGGCAACGACGTAACCACGCCATATCCGCCGGATCGTAAAACAGCATGGCTTCAGCAGGCAGGCCATCGCGCCCGGCACGCCCGGTTTCCTGGTAGTAGGATTCGATGTTCCGGGGAATATCAAAGTGCACCACAAAACGCACATTGGGTTTGTTGATGCCCATCCCGAAAGCCACCGTCGCAACGACAATTTGCAGGTCGTCGCGCTGGAATTTCTCCTGCACATCGGCACGGATATGGTTTTCTAACCCGGCATGGTACGCCGCAGCGCTAAAGCCACGGTTTTGCAGACGCGCGGCGGTGTCTTCCACCTTTGCGCGGCTGTTGCAGTAAATGATGCCAGACTTACCACGTTGTTCCTGAACGTAACGTAAAAGCTGATCCAGCGGCTTAAATTTTTCCATCAGCATGTAGCGGATGTTTGGACGGTCAAAACTACTCACCTGAATGAAAGGATCGTTCAACCCAAGCAGGCGAACAATATCAAGGCGAGTCGTGTCGTCCGCGGTTGCCGTCAGCGCCATGAAAGGCAGCGCCGGGAAACGCTGACGCAATTGACCTAATGCGGCATATTCAGGACGGAAATCGTGCCCCCATTGCGAGATACAGTGCGCTTCATCAACTGCCAGCAACACTGGATTCCAGTGCACCAGATGCTCAAGGAAGTTGTCCAGCATCAGACGTTCAGGCGCAATGTACAACAGGCGGATCTGTCCAGTGCGGCAACCCGCCATCACCTCTTGCTGCTGTTCACGAGTTTGTGTGGAGTTCAGGCAAGCCGCCGCAACACCGTTGGCGAGCAGTTGATCCACCTGGTCTTTCATCAGCGAGATAAGCGGGGAAACCACGACCGTGAGGCCGTTAAGTACCAGCGCAGGAACCTGATAACACAACGACTTTCCGCCACCAGTTGGCATAACCACCAGGCAATCACGGCCTTCCAGCACGGTTTCAATGATGGTTTCCTGGCCAGGGCGGAACTGCTGATAGCCAAAGGTTTCATGCAAAACCTGTTTAGCCAGCGACTCCTGATTCAATACTTCCGCCTGCGCCACGTTAACCCCATATGCCAGAAATAAAACAGGCGCTATTTTCAGCGCCTGAGAGAGAAACTTCAACGTTTAACGCAAAAACATTCGAGGGGTCTAGAAAATATCGTTCAGCATCACGCCCACACCGACGCGGGTTTGATTGAAGTTGTAATCAATCAGTGACTCGCCATAGCCGCTATATACCTGCGTATAGAGACGCACATGCTTACTGACTGGATAGCTTAAGCCCACTTCCGCACCACCGTAGCCCGTGTTCCAGTTATATTGTCCCTTCGCACTGAGCACCGCATCACCTAGCTGGTAGCCAATTTTAAGCTGGTAGTATCCCATGTATTTGGTGATATCCGGGTTGTCATCGGTATCGCCAACCACGTACCAGGGCTTAACTTCCACCATCCAGTTGCCGTTTTGCGCCATCAAACGAGTATAGAGACGGTTCCAGCTTCGGGAAGTCGGGTCCGCGCGACCGTTAGAATCATGGTTGAAGCCCATTTCAACGTCGCGTAGCGTCCAGCCGGCAAACTCGTAATCTGTCGCAAACCCGAGGAAGAGCTGCGGTTCGTAGTTAGTTTCACGAAACGGCGAGGACTCCCCGCTGTTAGAAAGCTGCCACCAGGACTTTTGCGTATACGATGCTCCCAGCACCGAATTTGGCCCTAAAATACCGCGCCAGAATGGAAAAGCCAGGCTCAGCTGATACTTCACTTCATCTTTACGCGCATTATCAGACCAGTTATAGGAGCTAATCGCCTCTTTGTTGATGTCACTGGTCCAGGTGTAGAGCAGATAGTTGGTGTCATACGGGTAGAGCGTGAACGGATTGTCATGCTCCTGAAGAAGGTTGGCGATGATACTGCCATGTACGTCTGGCGTATCATGGACCTCTTTTACTGTCGCTTCCTGCGCATATGCTGTGAAGGGCAGCGTAATCGCCACCAGTAACCAACCCAGATACGTCCGCATCGGTGGTGTTCTCCTGAAAAACAAATAAAGCCATGAATAGTTATATGGCGGACATTCTACAGACTTCCGCACCAACTTCCGCCTCCTGGTTTCTGAAAGTGGAATTCCTTATGCTTGAGGCATAAAATCAACATTTTATTAACAATAAAAGGACGCCACTTCTCATGTCAGCCACGCTTACCGCTGAAGAAGCACTAAAACTCGTGGGCGAGATCTTTGTTTACCATATGCCGTTTAACCGCGCGCTGGGGCTGGAGCTGGAACGCTACGAAAAAGCCTTTGCCCAGTTAAGTTTTAACAACCAACCGATGATGGTGGGAAACTGGGCGCAAAGTATTTTGCACGGTGGCGTGATTGCCTCCGCCCTGGATGTTGCGGCAGGGCTGGTTTGCGTGGGCAGTACACTGACGCGCCACGACACGATTAATGAAGATGAACTACGCCAGCGCCTGTCCCGTATGGGGACCATTGATTTACGCGTCGATTATCTTCGCCCAGGACGGGGAAATCGCTTTACAGCAACCAGTAGCCTGTTGCGCGCGGGTAACAAGGTTGCCGTCGCCCGTGTCGAATTGCACAACGAAGAACAGGTCTATATCGCCAGCGCAACCGCCACTTATATGGTGGGTTGAGAGGGCAAAATCGGGTAAAGTGACTGCACTTTCTTGTAATGGATTTTTCCCGATGGATGCTAAACAGACGCGGCAGGGCGTATTACTCGCCCTTGCCGCTTATTTTATTTGGGGTGTCGCACCGGCGTACTTCAAGCTTATCGCTTACGTACCAGCTGACGAAATCCTCACCCACCGAGTTATCTGGTCATTTTTCTTTATGATCGCACTGATGAGCATTAGCCGTCAGTGGTCAGGCGTGAAGACGTTGCTGAAAACCCCGAAGAAGATCTTCCTGCTGGCACTTTCTGCGGTGCTGATTGGGGGAAACTGGTTACTGTTCATCTGGGCGGTGAATAATCACCACATGCTGGAAGCCAGCCTGGGCTATTTTATTAACCCGCTGGTCAATATTGTACTGGGGATGATTTTCCTCGGTGAACGCTTCCGCCGTATGCAGTGGCTGGCTGTTCTGCTGGCCTTCTGTGGCGTCCTGGTCCAGCTCTGGACGTTTGGTTCGCTCCCCATCATTGCACTGGGATTGGCGTTCAGCTTTGCCTTCTATGGTCTGGTGCGTAAAAAAATCGCCGTTGAGGCGCAAACCGGGATGCTATTCGAAACCCTGTGGCTGCTACCGCTGGCAGCAATTTATCTGTTTGGCATTGCTGACAGCGCCACCAGCCATATGGGCAGTAACCCATGGTCTCTGAACCTGATGTTAATGGCGGCGGGTGTGGTCACGACGATCCCGCTGTTGTGCTTTACCGGCGCAGCGACCCGCCTGCGTCTGTCCACCCTGGGTTTCTTCCAGTACATCGGCCCAACGCTGATGTTCCTGTTAGCCGTCATGTTCTACGGCGAAGTGCCGGGGGCGGATAAGATGGTGACATTTGCCTTTATCTGGGCCGCACTGGCGATATTCGTCGCAGATGCGATTTATACACAGCGCAGGGCGCGCAGAGGATTGTAGCGGTGTTGTAGGGCGGGTAAGCACAGCGCCACCCGCCAGATTTTTACAGCCAGTTACGCCGTTTAAAATAGAGATACGGCGCAAGCCCGGCGAGGATCATAAAGATAATCGCGCCAGGGTAACCAAAGCTCCATCTCAGCTCTGGCATAAACTCAAAGTTCATGCCGTAGCTCGACGCCACCAGTGTCGGTGGCAGGAAGACAACAGAGACCACCGAGAAGATCTTGATGATGCGGTTCTGCTCAATGTTGATGAAACCCATCGCCGCCTGCATCAGGAAGTTCACCTTCTGGAACAGGGATTCGTTGTGCGGTAGCAGGGATTCGATATCGCGCAGGATCTCACGTGCTTGTTCCAACTGCCCACCCGGCAAACGCGCCTTACGCACCAGGAAGTTCAGCGCACGCTGGGTATCCATCAAACACAGACGCACTTTCCAGCCGATATCTTCCTGTTCAGCCAGAGTAGACAGGGCTTCATCGTATTCATCGCCCTGATGGCCTTCCATGATGACGCGGCTCAGCTTTTCCAGGTCGCTGTAAATGTTTTCGATTTCATCCGCCAGCTGTTCGATTTTGGTTTCGAACAGATCCAGCAGCAATTCATACGCGTTACCGTCGACCATCGCCTGGTTACGGGCACGCATACGGTACAGACGAAATGCAGGCAATTCGCGCTCGCGCAGAGTAAACAGGCGACCGTCACGAATAGTAAATGCCACGGTGGAGTTACCCGCATGGTCTTCGGCATCTTCAAAGAAGAAGAAGGAGTGAATATGCAGACCGTCTTCGTCTTCAAAAAAACGAGCGGATGCTTCGATATCTTCCAGTTCTGGACGGGTTGCCAGGCTTTGCCCTAGCTCAGATTGTACGCGAAGGCGTTCATCGTCGTCCGGCTCGACCAGATCCACCCATACGGCATCAATGAGGGGCTGTGACTCCTCGGCTTCAAGCCGAGTCAGTCGGTTATTTTCGAGTTGAAATGCGCTCAACATGACCGGGACTCCCAATGCAAAAAATATCGGACAGTTCGGTGGGCACACAGAAACAAATTGGGTTTCAGACCATTAAACAGCCTGACTCAGCGCGACGGGAAAAACAGGTCGCTGACAACCACTAAGGCCATCAGCAAGAGGAGATAGCCTTAGGAGTTGTTCCTGGATGACAGGGAATTGAGCCAGTATCTACTGGGTGTGTCCAAGGCGAATGTCCTCTTAGCGTAATCGTGCGCGCATGTTACGCCAGCAATAATAGCGGCGTCAACACGCAACGAAACGCTGAAGGGCATTAATTGACCTTCAGCATATAAGGCTAGCAGAATATTACAAAATAATGATATTTTTCTGAAAGTTAGACTGTTTCCAGTCGGGCGTAGGCTGCCACCAGCCATTTGATACCTTGCCCCTGAAACGCCACTTGCAACCGGCTATGCTCGCCGCTGCCCTCCAGATTCACGATAGTGCCTTCACCAAATTTCGCATGGCGAACGCGCTGGCCCAGCTTGTAACCGGTATCGTTTTCCGAGACAGGCGTTCCCATCCGCTGATGGTTTACCGGGCGGCTAATACTGGCACGCAGACGCACCTCTTCCACGCACTCTTCCGGCAGCTCGCCGATAAAGCGTGATGGGCGATGATAGACCTCTTTGCCGTATAAGCGTCGGGTTTCCGCATAGGTCAGCGTCAGCTTCTGCATCGCACGGGTTACACCCACATACGCCAGGCGACGTTCTTCCTCCAGACGCCCACCTTCATCCAGCGACATCTGGCTTGGGAACATCCCTTCTTCCATTCCGACGATAAACACCTGCGGGAACTCCAGACCTTTAGCCGAGTGCAGCGTCATCAACTGCACCGCATCCTGCCAGGTATCCGCCTGCCCTTCTCCCGCTTCCAGCGCAGCGTGAGAGAGAAACGCCTGTAACGGCATCAGGTCTTCGTCTTCTTCGTTGTAGCTGAACTGGCGCGTTGCCGTCACCAGTTCCTCTAAGTTTTCGATACGCGTCTGGCCTTTCTCGCCTTTTTCTTGCTCATACATCGTACGCAGACCGGAATCTTTCACGACCCGGTCGGTCTGGACATGTAACGGCATATCGGCGGTTTCTTGCGCCAGCGCATCGATAAGCTCAAGGAAACGTTGCAGTGCACTGGCAGCCCGTCCAGCCAACGCTTTTTCCTGCAATAGCTCACGACATGCCTGCCACAGCGTGAGCTGACGATCACGGGAGGCCTGACGCACCACGTCCAGCGTTCTGTCGCCAATACCGCGAGTCGGCGTATTCACTACGCGCTCAAACGCCGCATCATCATTGCGATTGGCAATCAAACGCAGGTAAGAAAGCGCATCCTTGATTTCCTGACGTTCGAAGAAGCGCATACCGCCGTAAATACGGTACGGCATGCTGACCTGCAACAAGGCCTCTTCCAGCACACGCGACTGGGCGTTGCTGCGGTAGAGGATCGCACACTGTTCCAGCGCACCACCGTTGTCCTGCCAGGTTTTGATGCGATTCACGACGAAGCGGGCTTCATCGAGCTCGTTGAACGCACAATAGATAGAGATCGGCTCACCGTCGACGCCATCAGTCCACAGTTTTTTGCCCAGACGCCCGTTGTTGTTTTCAATCAGGGCGTTTGCGGCGCTCAGAATATTGCTCGTCGAACGGTAGTTCTGCTCCAGACGAATGGTTTCTGCGCCAGGGAAGTCTTTAAGGAAACGCTGGATGTTTTCGACCTGCGCACCGCGCCAGCCATAAATTGACTGGTCATCATCGCCGACAATCATTACCTTGCCGGTATCACCTGCCAGCAGGCGGATCCACGCGTACTGAATGTTGTTGGTATCCTGGAATTCATCGACCAGGATATTGGTGAAGCGCTCGCGATAGTGCTGAAGAATGTGTGGCTTGTTGAGCCACAATTCATGCGCCCGCAGCAGCAACTCGGCAAAATCCACCAGACCTGCGCGATCGCAGGCTTCCTGATAGGCCTGATAAACCTTCTGCCAGGTCTGCTCGACCGGGTTACCAAAGCTCTGAATATGGTGCGGACGCAGCCCTTCGTCTTTCTGACCATTGATGTACCACATGGCCTGGCGCGGCGGCCATTGCTTCTCATCCAGGTTCATCGCCTTGATGAGACGCTTAAGCAAACGCAGTTGGTCTTCGCTGTCGAGGATCTGGAAATCCTGCGGCAAATTCGCGTCCATATGGTGCGCACGCAGTAAACGGTGCGCCAGCCCGTGGAACGTGCCGACCCACATACCGCCCTGGCTTGTTCCCATCAGTTGGGCAATACGGTGGCGCATTTCCGCCGCCGCTTTGTTGGTAAACGTCACCGCCATAATGGAATATGGCGAACAGTTTTCCACACTTTGCAGCCAGGCGATGCGGTGAACCAGTACGCGTGTCTTACCACTGCCCGCCCCGGCCAGCACCAGCATGTTGGTGCGCGATGCGGCAACCGCTTCACGCTGTTTATCATTAAGGCTGTCGAGCAGGTAAGAAACGTCCATTGGCACCGCCAGAAGTCATCTGCCCGGCAGCACTTTTTCTGCCGGACATACTGTTAATTTATACAATACTGCTGGTGATTATATCAGCGTGGTGAGGGATGCCAACCGCGAAATTTCGACGTGTGGCAGCAGGCGGCTATCATTGGCTTGCATCAGATCGGCGTTTTCTGGTTTGATCCAGCACGCCTGCATTCCACAGCGAATTGCACCGGCGACGTCTGTCGTCAGGTCATCGCCGACGTGGAGGATCTTTCCGGGCGTCAAGGCGAGCTTTTCCGCCGCCAGATGGTACATATCGTTAAATGGCTTCGCACGTCCGTCAGGGCCAGCACGCAGGACAAATTCAAAGTAGTCACCCAGGCCAAACAGCTCTGGCTGGGCATTACCGTTGGTAATCGCCACCAGCGGCCATTTTTCGGCAAGCTTTGCCAGTGTGTCGTGGGTTTCCTGCGGCACATCGATACGGCTACGCCATTTAGCAAAGTTCTCCATCGACGCTTCTGCACCAATGGCAGCATCGTGCGCACTCATGCCGGCGTTTAACATCGCTTGTTCAACCGCACGACGACGCCACTCTGTGACATCATGATAAATATCCGGCTCCGTTTCACGCAGCGCCTGGCGCAAACGCTGAAAGTCTTTGTTTTGCATCTCTTTCAATGCCGGATGATAGTTCTGCACAAACGCCAGCGATTCCTGTTCGGTACGCAGGATCACCTGGCGGTTGTCATAAAGAGTGTCATCAAGGTCAAACGTTAGTGCTGAAATCTGACCTAATGGGCGGTAAAAACGCATTATTTCCCCCGTTTGGCGCGTGGATGCGCCGCGTCATACACCGAGGCGAGGTGTTGAAAGTCTAAATGGGTATAGATTTGAGTCGTGGATAAATTGGCATGGCCCAGCAACTCCTGTACACCACGCAGATCGCCACTCGACTCAAGCATATGGGTCGCAAAAGAGTGGCGCAGCTTGTGGGGATGAACATGGCTGTTCAGCCCTTGTTTGATGCCCCATTCGGCAAATCGTTTCTGCACATTACGCGCAGAGATCCGCTTACCGAGTTTCGACAAAAAGAGTGCATTCTCCTCTGCACCAAACAATCCGCGTAAATCCAGCCAGTGTTCGATCCAGGACACCGCATTGCGGCCAATCGGCAAGCGGCGCTCTTTGCTGCCCTTACCCATCACCCACACTTCCCCCGTGTCGAGATCGAGATGTTTAAGATCGAGATTCACCAGCTCCGACAAACGCAGTCCGGCCCCGTACATTACCTCCAGCATCGCCCGATCGCGGACAGCCAGCGGATCGTTCAGATCGATATCCAGCAGCCGATTCACATCGTCCACATCAATATTTTTAGGCAGATGGCGTGGCGCTTTTGGCGTAGCAATACCCTTCGCTGGGTTGGCCTTTAAGCTCCCCTGGCTCACGAGCCAGTCAAAGAAGCTACGCAGTGCAGAAAGACGCAGTGCCAGGCTTGCCGGGCCTAATCCTTTACGCCGGCTACGTACCACAAAAGCACGCACGATCGCAGCGTCACATTGTTGCCAGCTTTTCAGGCCGAGCTCTTCGGCAATCTGCATGATGGCATCAAGCTGACGCTGATAGTTCAGCAGCGTGATCGGGCTGAGCTGGCGTTCAACACCCAGAAAACGCAGAAACCGCGTAACGTCAGGGGTAAGCAGTCCGTCCGTCATATCCGTTCAATCCAGCGCTCCAGTAGCTCAGGCAACATCAGCGCAATTTCCTGCAACAGGTGTGTACCTTGCCCTTGCTCGTAATGATGTGCATCGCGACTGGTGAACAACATAACGCCCAGATCGCCATCTCGCCCCATCAACGACATCGCCACCGAACCTATCGCTTTGGCCTCCGGCAGTACCACCAGCAGTTCGGGACCATTCAATGGCCCAAGATAGTGATGCTCATGGCCCAGACGCTGGATACGCAGCGGCTCAAAGGCCTGACGGCTGATTGCCAGATGGGTGAAACCGGATGGGGCGCCAATACGCCAGCGGTCCGGGAAGAGCCGAAGCGTGGCCCCAGCCAACCCCAGCTCACGCGCCCAGCGATGGAAACGGCTGAGGAACTCGTCAAGGCTGTGTGCCGACGCCAGACGTGCCTGCAAATGCAGCAGACGATAGAACAGGCTTTCGTTATTACTGGCCTGCTCCATCAATAGCGTCATGTTTTCTTCGAGCTGATTGATATGGTTGCGGGCCCGAGCCATGTGCCATTCGACCAGTGACACCGTTTCGCGAACCGGATGCGGCACGCGCATCTGTTCGACGACGCGTGCATTGCGGATAAAAAACTCAGGATTGCGCAGCAGGTAATCAACAACAGCCCGGTCGTCCAGTTCTGTCACCGTTTCCTGCAGTTCTTCCCCTGGCTGTTTCATAGATGAATAAACCCGTCATAGACATGTGCCGCCGGGCCAGTCATATACAGTGG
Source organism: Enterobacter sp. RHBSTW-00994 (assembly GCF_013782625.1). NCBI lineage: Bacteria > Pseudomonadati > Pseudomonadota > Gammaproteobacteria > Enterobacterales > Enterobacteriaceae > Enterobacter > Enterobacter sp. RHBSTW-00994. The sequence continues at coordinate 4,672,719 of NZ_CP056199.1, forward strand.
ATGACCCGGTCCTTTCCAGGCGATATCAAGACGACCACCTGGCAATTCCACGCGAACCTCTTCTGCCAGCAACCCCTGAGAGATGCCAACTGCAACAGCAGCACAGGCCCCACTACCACAGGCCTGTGTTTCGCCAGCGCCGCGCTCGTAAACACGCAGACGGATATGCTCGCGTTTCACCACCTGCATGAAACCGATATTAGCTCGCTCCGGGAAGCGTTCATGGCTTTCCAGCACCGGTCCAAGCGTTTCTACCGCAGCAATATCGACATCTTCCACCTGAATCACGCAGTGTGGGTTACCCATTGAGACGACGCCGCACAATACTGTCTGCTCGGCTACACGCATAATATAGGTCTTTTCCGCTTTGTTAGCGCGAAACGGTACGGCTGATGGCTCGAAGTTAGGTTCACCCATGTTCACTCGCACCAGGTCATCGTCGGTCACACTTAACACCATACGGCCATTGGCGGTACTGACACGTATGTCACGCTTATTGGTCAGTCCTTTCAGACGGACAAAGCGGGCAAAGCAACGCGCACCATTGCCGCACTGTGATACTTCACTGCCGTCAGCGTTAAAAATACGATAGTGAAAATCGAGATCGGGATCGTACGGCGGCTCAACCACCAGCAGTTGATCAAACCCTACACCCAGATGTCGATCAGCCAGACGGCGGATCAGCTCCGGGGAGAAAAAGACATTCTGCGTTACCGCGTCGACGACCATAAAATCGTTGCCAAGGCCATGCATTTTAGAGAACTGCATCATTTGCTCCATTGCGCGGTACAGAACGTAATTGTCAGTAATTCACCTGAGTCGGGCCACCGTTATCACCACGATCGTTAGTGTCCGGCGAAGCTGACTCAATGCTGCTGTGCACAGGTTTGGTGGGCGGTGGCGCAGTTTTATCCGCAGGAGGGAAATACAGCGGTCCCTTAAGCCCACAGCCGGTCAGGCTAAACAGAGTGATGAGAACGGCAAGCGTTCGGAAAACGTTTTTCATTATAAGTTGCCCGTAAGTTCATACTTTCTGTTTTCTATCATCGCAGGAGGAGACACAAAAGCAAGAGTTTGCCGCTTTCCTGCAACGGGAATTATTTAGCGTTATACTGCCGCCATCACGAAAAACAGGAACAAAACCATGAACGACAGTGAATTTCATCGCCTTGCCGACACCCTGTGGATGACCATCGAAGAGCGCCTGGACGACTGGGATGGCGACAGCGATATCGATTGCGAAATCAACGGCGGTATCCTGACCCTAAGTTTTGAGAACGGCAGCAAAATCATTATTAACCGCCAGGAGCCGCTTCACCAGGTCTGGCTGGCTGCCAAGCAGGGTGGCTACCATTTCGATCTAAAAGGTGACGTGTGGGTGTGCGACCGTAGTGGCGAAACATTCTGGGATCTGCTGGAGCAAGCCGCGACTGCGCAGGCGGGTGAAAAGGTCAGTTTCAGGTAAGTTTTTTGCCCGGTGGCGCTACGCTTACCGGGCCTACGATGGCTCGACCATAGGCCGAATAAACAAAGCGCACCCGGCGCAGTAGCTCAAATCAGGAGAAATACTGCTGGAGCAACGGTGTCGTATCCTGACTGGCAGGAACCGCAGGTGCAACGGCCTGAGTACGGAACGGAATGACCTGCGCACGCCCGTCGACATTCACAATCTGATAGAACTGCGGCAAGTTAAAGTTGATAAAACTGGATCCGTAGGTGAAACGATCGTGTGAAGATGAGTAGAAGCGGCTAACGTCACGTACCAACTCTTCTTTACTGCCTTCGCAGTGGTGATACACCTCTGCACGGTTGGTTTCATCCAGAATATAGATATTAAACCCGGCTTCATCGCCCACTTCTTCGAAGAAGAACTGAATAATCCCTTCGCTGGCAAAGCCGTCCACCACCTGTGGTAGCTTGACGTGATTCGTTTCAACCTGCACGGAGAGCCCATGCAGCTTGTTGTGCGAAATCGCACCGTAGAACTCAATGGCGTTTTCCAGTTTCTGCACAGAAACATTCAAACGCTCGAAGAACAGTCCCCACGTCTGGCCAGAGACACGCAGCGCTTTGAAGCGACCGGTTTCCTGACGGGTACTGGAGAGACGCAGTTCAATGCACTCAGAGACAAGTTGCTGCACGCGGGTGCGAATCAAACCACGCAGGTGCTGGCTGTAGCAGAAAACTTCAACGCTGTCCGGCGGTGCGGCATCCTGGTGCATCTTACCGAGAATGGTTTTCAGCGCTTCAATCATCGCTTGCTCACCGTTGAAGTGCAGGGTACGCACTTCGTTCCACGAGTTGCGGTACAGCAGGTCTACGCTACCCACCAGGCAGTTTTGCTGCTCGCCAAAGCTAAAGACATCCAGCTTACGGAAATCAAAATGAACGACCTGATTGCGGAATGCCGCCGTTGGGTCATATTCCAGATTGACGATAATCGCCAGATGGCGAATTTCACATGGGCTGTAGAGCGCTTTTGGCGTCGGCGCAGGCAGGCGCAGCGGGAAATGGTGCGATACGTCAGCGACCATCTCCTGTAATTTTGCTAAATCGACGACCTCGTTGCCTTTAATAAACAGGCGAGTACGCGAAGTCAGCAGGCCGTTGAACCAGGCCCAGGCCACCAGCTTATTCAGATAACGGTTATATTCCAGCGGCTGATGGCTGATGATCGAGTCCATGCTTGGCGCACGGTTGTACAGATACCAGCCAGTACGATTCGCACGCCCTGGCGGGACATAAATAAAGGTCAGATTGGGTTCTGAAAGATCAGGCGAAATTTGCGGGTTAACCAGCGTCACTTTCCCCGGCAACGCTTCAAACGCGGCATACAGTTTACGGGTCAAAACACCGATATCCTGCGGGCTGGCGGAAACGCTGAGGTTATTGCGGCGCGCAAAACGAATCAGGTTACGGTAGCTCTGCATCATCGCATCAAGCAGTTCGTTGTGCGCTTCTCGCACCTGGTCGATTTTCCAGTTTGCGCGGTTGTCGAGCATAGACAGACGTTCTTCGTCCCATCCCCACTCTTTGACTAACTGACCAACCACTTCACGACGCCAGCCAACGCAAGCGCGTTCGCGGCTGAGTTTTTCGCAGACTTTTAAATAGAAACATCGACGCACCAGGTCAAGACGCGTGGTGTCATCAATGGCTTTCAGGTATTCGGTGACGCGTTCGAGCATCATGCAGTAGGCATCGAGACCGAAAGAGACGATCTCGCCATCATGCAGACGCTGTTTAATATCTTTCGCCAGCAGGCGCGGCGTGGGGTATTCCCAGGAATAAGCTTCCAGTAACAGCGTCTTAAGAACTGCTTTGTACGGTGAGTCGATACTTTTATACAGCTGCCAAAGACTTGCGCCAAAATACTCTTCAGCGGACAGAGAGCTAAGGCCCCCCAGATCCAGCCATTCGTTCGGCGTCAGTACACCCTGTGCATACAGCGACATGACGTAATCGTCGTAATGCTCTTCTTCTTCACACGGAACCATATTCCACAGAATACGCTTCCCGGCCAGACGAACAGCCGTACGATAAAATTCATCCAGCAGCAAAATGTGCTGGGTCGAGCCGCAGTCTTCACCACCGAGACTGCCGCTTTCGTTATGACGGAAACGGTTCTCATCAATCAGGAAGAAACTCACTTCCACACCGAGCGATGCTGCCCAGCTTTCCAGCAGGCTGCATTTACGTTGTAACAGCTGGCGTTCTTCGTTATCGAGCCAGGATTGATGGCAGACCCAGATATCCAGATCAGATGAACAGCTTTGCCCTACCGAAGAGGTACTTCCCATTGAGTAAACGCCGGTAATCGGCAATTCACCTTTTGGGGACTCCTGTGGCGGCATGCCGCGGTAGAGTTCCAGCTCATTCAAATAGTGCTGTTGGGTTTCATCAGGCGTGAAAAGGCAGATGCCCTGGGGAACGTTACCATCGAGGTAACCCGGCATCAGCGGATGGTGATAGTGCAATAATGTAGGCAGCAGACTGTAAACCTGTTGGAAAGCAGGTCCCATGGCAGCAAGCGCGCGATCCACACGCAATTGATTTATGGCATCCAGTCTCTGTTTCAGAGTCTCAATATAGAGGTACAAGACATATCGCCTGATGTTTCCGGGTGTCGCAAGCATTCATAAATCGAATGATGACGGACCCGCAGTATTTCAAAAAGATAACCGTTACCTTTTTTCGTCCTTATCTTTATGGTGGTACAGACGAAAAAATGGTCTAAAACGTGATCAATTTAACACCTTGCCGATTGACCGTAAAGAAAGATGCGCTACATACAAGTGTAGCACCGTTCTGTACGTGTAAATTCCTGAATACGGCTGTGGGTGACAAGAATGCCGCCCTGTCCCTCTGCTCTTCATCAACCGTAAAACTGCCATCCCAGAGTCAACAATGTTAGGATGGTCAACGGTTGATAATGACGGTAACAAGCATGTTAGACAATGTTTTGAGAATTGCCACACGCCAAAGCCCTCTGGCACTTTGGCAGGCACATTATGTTAAGCAGCGCCTGGAAGCTTGCCATCCTGGGTTGAGCGTTGAGCTCGTGCCGATGGTCACGCGCGGCGATGTGATTCTTGATACGCCACTGGCGAAAGTCGGCGGAAAGGGATTGTTTGTCAAAGAGCTGGAGATGGCTCTGCTTGAGAACCGTGCCGATATTGCCGTCCATTCTATGAAAGATGTGCCTGTTGAGTTTCCTGAAGGGCTGGGACTGGTGACCATTTGCGAGCGCGAAGATCCGCGCGATGCGTTTGTCTCTAACCAGTTTGGCTCACTCGATGCATTGCCAGAAGGCAGCATTGTTGGCACGTCAAGTTTACGCCGCCAGTGTCAACTGGCTGAACGTCGTCCGGACCTGATCATTCGTTCCCTGCGAGGCAATGTGGGCACGCGGCTGAGTAAGCTGGATAACGGTGAATACGATGCCATTATTCTTGCCGTCGCAGGGTTGAAGCGTCTTGGACTGGACTCTCGTATCCGTGTGGCGTTACCGCCAGAACGCTCTCTCCCGGCGGTTGGCCAGGGAGCGGTGGGGATTGAATGTCGTTTGAGTGATGAGCGAACTCGGGCTCTGCTCACGCCACTGAATCATGACGATACCGCCATCCGTGTGAAAGCAGAACGCGCGATGAATACGCGCCTTGAAGGTGGATGCCAGGTTCCCATTGGCAGCTATGCTGAATTGATTGATGGTGAACTGTGGCTACGCGCGCTGGTCGGCGCACCGGACGGTTCGCAAATGGTTCGCGGTGAACGTCGTGGTAATCCGCGCGATGCTGAACAACTAGGCGTGTCGCTGGCTGAAGAGTTACTCAACAACGGGGCCCGCGAAATTCTGGCTGACGTGTATAACGGAGAACCCCCTGCATGAGTATTCTTGTCACCCGCCCTTCTCCCGCAGGAGAGCAATTAGTGAGCCGTCTGCGCGCACTGGGGCAGGTGGCCTGGAGTTTTCCGCTGATCGAATTCTCCCCTGGTCGGGAGCTGTCTGTACTCACCGGCCATTTGAATACCTTACAGGAAGGCGACATGCTCTTTGCTCTCTCGCAGCATGCCGTCGAGTTTGCCCATGCGCAGTTACAGCAGGAAGGTAGCGTCTGGCCAACCGATCCCCGTTACTTCTCCATCGGGCGCACAACCGCGCTGGCCATGCATACCGTTAGTGGGATCGATGTTCGTTACCCGTTAGATCGGGAAATTAGCGAAGTCTTGCTACAATTACCTGAATTACAAAACATTGCCGGGAAGCGAGCGCTCATTTTACGCGGGAACGGTGGACGTGAGCTGTTAGGTGAAACACTGTCTGCACGCGGCGCTGACGTGACATTCTGCGAATGCTATCAGCGCTGTGCAAAATATTACGATGGTGCAGAAGAGGCGATGCGCTGGCATATGCGCAGCGTTAATACACTGGTCGTCACCAGTGGTGAGATGCTGCAACAGCTCTGGTCACTCATCCCGCCATGGTATCGTGAAAACTGGTTACTCCGCTGTCGGCTTCTGGTCGTCAGTGAGCGTCTTGCGAACCACGCCCGGGAACTGGGCTGGCAAGATATTCGGATCGCTGAAAACGCCGACAACGATGCGCTGCTGCGCGCATTACAATAACTCTCATAATGGGAAGCCATAATGACGGAACACGAAAAATCCTCCGCCGTGGTTGAAGAGACCAGGGAGACTGTGGACATCACACCACAGCCAGAGAAAACTGAGAAAACAACTGAGAAAAAAAACAGCAGCAACAAAACCAGCCTGGCTCTGAGTGCGATTGCAATTGCAATTGCCCTGGCAGCAGGCGTAAGCCTGTACGGCCTGGTGAAACAGCAAGGCTCTAACCAGACCGCCACCAGCGATGCATTGGTTAACCAAATCACCGCCCTGCAAAAAGCGCAGGAGACGCAGAAAACCGAGCTGGAAAGTGTCATTAAGCAGCAAGCGACCCAGCTTGCTGATGCCAACCGTCAGCAAGAACAACTGGCGAAACAGCTCGATGAAGTCCAGCAGAAAGTGGCAACCATTTCAGGTTCTGATGCCAAAACCTGGTTACTTGCACAAGCTGATTTTCTGGTCAAACTGGCCGGCCGCAAGCTGTGGAGCGATCAGGATGTCACAACAGCGGCCGCACTGCTGAAAAGCGCAGACGCGAGTCTGGCGGATATGAACGACCCGAGCCTGATTACCGCGCGTCGTGCCATTACGGAAGACATTGCCAGCCTGGCGGCGGTATCACAGGTCGATTACGACGGTATTATTCTTAAGGTCAATCAGCTCTCGAACCAGATTGATAACCTCCAGTTGGCAGATAATAACGACGACGACTCCCCGATGGATTCCGACGGCACTGAGTTGTCCAGCTCACTCAGCGAGTGGCGCGTTAACCTGCAAAAAAGCTGGCAGAGCTTTATGGATAGCTTCATCACTATCCGCCGCCGTGACGAAACGGCCGTACCGTTGTTAGCGCCGAATCAGGATGTTTACCTGCGCGAAAACATCCGTTCTCGCCTGCTGGTCGCTGCACAGGCCGTACCACGCCATCAGGAAGAGACGTACAAACAGGCACTCGATAACGTCTCCACGTGGGTGCGGGCTTACTACAACACCGACGACGCCACCACAACGGCATTCCTCGAAGATGTGGATAAGCTGAGCCAACAAAACATCACCATGAACGTGCCGGATAAACTGGAAAGCCAGCCGATTCTGGAAAAGTTGATGCAGACGCGCGTGCGTAACCTGCTGGCACAACCAGGTATCCCGGCAGAGCCAGATGCCGCCGCAGCACCAGCGCCAGCAACTGAAAGCGCCCCTCAAGGAGAGTAACCATGTTAAAAGTCTTATTACTCTTCTTATTGTTGATCGCCGGGATCGTGCTTGGGCCTATGCTTGCGGGCCATCAGGGTTATGTCCTGATCCAAACCGACAGCTACAACATAGAAACCAGCGTAACAGGCCTGGTGATCATTTTGATCCTCGCCGTCGTCGTGCTGTTTGCCGTTGAATGGCTTCTGCGCCGCATCTTCCGCACGGGCGCACACACCCGCGGCTGGTTTGTGGGCCGTAAACGCCGTCGCGCACGTAAGCAAACAGAACAAGCGCTGCTTAAACTGGCCGAAGGTGACTATCAGCAGGTTGAAAAGCTGATGTCGAAGAATGCCGACCATGCTGAACAACCGGTAGTGAATTACTTGTTGGCGGCAGAAGCTGCACAACAGCGTGGTGATGAAGCACGGGCAAACCAGCATCTTGAGCGCGCCTCTGAATTGGCATCCAACAATCAAATTCCGGTGGAAATTACCCGCGTTCGTCTGCAACTCGCACGCAACGAAAACCATGCGGCACGGCACGGCGTTGACCGCCTGCTGGAGATCACACCTCGTCATCCGGAAGTGCTTCGCCTGGCAGAGCAAGCTTATATTCGTACCGGAGCCTGGGGCTCGCTGCTGGATATTATCCCGTCCATGGCGAAAGCAGACGTCGGTGATGATGAGCACCGTGATGCGCTGCAACGTCAGGCATGGATTGGTCTGATGGATCAAGCGCGTGCCGATCTGGGCAGCGATGGTCTGAAAAATTGGTGGAAAAATCAGAGCCGCAAAACACGCCAACAAATTCCATTGCAGGTGGCGATGGCGGAACATCTGATCGAGTGTGACGATCATGACACCGCGCAGGCGATCATCCTTGACGGCCTTAAGCGCCAGTATGATGACCGACTGGTGATGGTGATCCCACGGCTGAAAACCAATAATCCGGAGCAACTGGAAAAAGTGTTACGCCAGCAGATCAAAACGGTGGGCGATCGTCCGCTGCTGTGGAGTACGCTGGGCCAGTCGCTGGTGAAACATGGCGAATGGCAAGAGGCGAGCCTGGCTTTCCGTGCTGCACTGAAACAACGCCCTGATGCGTTTGACTACGCCTGGCTTGCCGATACCCTGGATAAGCTCCATCATCCCGAAGAAGCCGCCGCAATGCGCCGCGATGGCTTGCTGCTCACGTTGCAAAACAACGCTGCGCAGCAGTGATAAATCAGGAGGCCGTCCGGCCTCCTTTTTTTATGTTTCATCTCCTGCTACAGTCTTTCCAACGTCATCAGGAAATTCACCCGCCAATGTAACGATGTCTTTTCATTAACTTTTTCCCGTACACGCGCAAATTGTCGCGTGGAATAAATCGTTTTTGAAAGGATCGTTTTCATGAACTCGCTTTTGTATGCGCTGATCGAAGCGCTACGTAGTCATCGCTGGCTGCGCATGTTGGCCTGCGCCTTCATCTTTACCTCTGTGGGCAACGGCTTAACCCAGGTCGTCGTTTTTGGTTTGCTGTTACGCTGGCAAGCCCCTGCCTCTTTACTCACTCTTGCCTATTTTTTTGCAACGGTTCCGGGCTTTATCGGTAGCCTGATAGGGGAAAAACTGTGCCAGCGATTTTCTCCAGTCACTTTACTGGTTCTGGCCGAACTGCTGGGTTTACTGACCCTGCTTTTTCCTCTGTTGGGTATCCAGTATCACAGCATACCGGCGCTACTGGCAGTGCAATCGACTGAAGCTCTGCTGGGCGGAATGATCTGGCCCGCACTTACGCTGCTGTTCAAACGCGGGCTCAAGGAAGCAGAGCTCCCGGCAGCCACCTGCCTTGAGAATGTGATTTTTGCCTCTCAGGTGCTGTTAGGAACCGGGCTCGGTTTCGTATTGTTCCAACAGGTTCCAACGCTCTCTTTGCTGGTGATAGATGCTGCCAGTTTCATGGGATCGCTGCTGATGTTGATGCTTGCCGGGAGAGCCTTCACGGCTCAAGCCATCCCTTCATCCGTAGAGGGTAAACCAGAGACACTGCGCTGGCGGATGCTCACTACGCAACAAAAGCGCAGTCTTCTGCTGTTGCCCGCACTTGCCGCCGTCGGTTCACCGGCAATGGCTCTGCTTCCGGCCCTGGCGCAACAAATCCATCCTGCAGACGCGGCAGGACTTGCCCTGCCTTTGCTCTTCGCCCGTAGCATGGGTCAGCTCTGCGGCCCGATGCTGCTAAAAAGAGACAGCCTCGCGCGCTTTACCGCAAAGAACCGGTTACTGCTGCTCTGCCTGAGCATATTTTTAGTCGCATATGGTGTAGTACCGTTTTTAGCAGGTGGGCAGACGATAGCGCTGGGGATGATCTTTGTTGCTCACCTGGCATCAAATATCGTTTTTGCCGCAGGAACATTTGGTGTACTGAGTCGCTTTCAGGCAGCGCAAATCTCAGCAGCCAGCGGGAAAACCTGGCGTTGGCAAACAATCAGTGCGTCGCTTTTTACCGGCATCGCTGCGCTGGCGGCGGCTGAACTGGGGGCCATTCAGGCATTGTATCTTGTCTCGGCGGGCGCACTATTTCTTGTTGCCTTCACCCTGATCCATTTCCGTGAATAAGACATAAAAAAACGCCTGCTAAAAAGCAGGCGTTAAAACAGGTCTATAAGACAACATATTGGTGCTTCACTCAACGTTGTGTCCATGGTGTCTGATGAGGCCGAAGCGACATCTGTCAGTGGACGATAAGCACCGTAAACGGCTCTGCGTCATTCCTGAGTTTATGAGGCCCGGAGGCGAGCATAAGAGATGGAATGAGCATCTACCCGGATATTATTGCACGTTACGTGCCAGAGTTGCACCAGAGAGTTGTACGACGCACAACATTTTAAGATAAAAGGAATTTTTTCGGCGCGGCGGATGCGCAAAGGACAAGGAGGATCAGTAAAACGTTAAGACTGTTGCCTGAGAGCGACAACAACGCGGGACGCATAGAATATTTATTTATTTCAATTGGTTATTCGTCGTCGTTCGGAGACAACCAGAAAGGTGTTGTCGGGAAATGACAACAGAAGCAGAAATAACACACAGAAAACAAAAAACCCCGCCGAAGCGGGGTTCAAAATTGGTCGGCGAGAGAGGATTCGAACCTCCGACCCACTGGTCCCAAACCAGTTGCGCTACCAAGCTGCGCTACTCGCCGAAATACTGCTTTTTTGAATTTTTAGTTCAATTCTTTAAAGTCGTGGTGCGAGGGGGGGGACTTGAACCCCCACGTCCGTAAGAACACTAACACCTGAAGCTAGCGCGTCTACCAATTCCGCCACCTTCGCATTTCACAACTTTTAAATAATGGGGTGGCTAATGGGATTCGAACCCACGACAACTGGAATCACAATCCAGGGCTCTACCAACTGAGCTATAGCCACCACTGCTTTATTCTTTCACGCGGTACTGTCTACACAGACCACCGCAGCTCCAGCACCGGGTAAATGGTGCGCCCGACAGGATTCGAACCTGAGACCTCTGCCTCCGGAGGGCAGCGCTCTATCCAGCTGAGCTACGGGCGCTTAGCGCCGTTGCGGGGCTGGATATTACGGAGGTCTCGGTCTGCTGTCTAGTGCTTTTTTAAAAAAAGATCGCGTTTGGTTATGGTTTGCACATTTTGCCGCTTATTCCTTCACTTTTTGCGTGGAGGCATGGCGTCCAAGCCCAAAGAGCTTATAACCAAGGGTCACGGCGGCCAGGAAGATAACCCCGACAAACAGCGACATGCGGGTATCTTCGTTAAAATACATACCGATTAACACGCAAATCAGGAACGCCATCGTTAAATAGTTCGCCCATGGGAACATAATCGAGCGGAACGGATGGCTGGCAATCGCCTGCTTATGTGCCTGACGGAAGCGCAACTGGCTAATCAGAATAACGAACCACGGAATCATCCCCGGCAGCACGCTGGCGCTATATACATAGACAAACACGCGCTGCGGATTAGGGATGATGTAGTTCAGGCATGAACCGACCAGCAGAATGACGATCGACACGGCCACACCCGCCACGGGCACACCTGAACGGGACACTTTCCCCATCACCGCAGGCAGCTGATTATTTTTCGACAAGGCATAGAGCATACGCCCACAGCTATACATACCGCTGTTACAGCCAGACAGTGCTGCCGTCAGTACCACGAAGTTAATGATCCCGGCCGCGGCGGTGATCCCAATCTTCGCAAAGGTCAGAACAAACGGGCTACCCGTCGTGCCGATCTCATTCCACGGGAAGATGGTCACGATGACAAAGATTGCACCCACATAGAAAATCAGGATACGCCACAGAACCTTGCCTACCGCGCTACGCAAAGTCACCTGAGGGTTTTTCGCTTCACCTGCGGTGATACCAATAAGCTCTACGCCCTGGTAAGACGCAACAACGATACAGAGCGCTGTCAGGAAGCCTTTCCAGCCACCCGCAAAGAAGCCACCATGTTCCGTCAGGTTGCCAAAGCCAATCGAGTGGCCGCCATTACCAATCCCGAAGAAAATCACGCCCAGGCCAACGATAATCATCACAATAATGGTCGTGACCTTAATCATCGCAAACCAGAACTCAATTTCACCATACAGACGTACTGCGGCTAGGTTGGCTAGCGCCACCAGCCCCACAGCGATGAGGGCGGGTATCCATTGCACCATGTCCGGGAACCAGAACTGGACATAGACCCCTATCGCGGTGATCTCTGAGATACCTACCGCCATCCACATAAACCAGTACGACCAGGCCGTGAGATAGCCGAAGAACGGGCTCATATAACGATGCGCATAAACAGCGAATGAACCGGCAACCGGCTCAAGGAAGAGCATTTCGCCCATGGATCGCATGATGAAGAAGACGAACAGTCCGGCGATGATATACGCCAGAAGTACGGAAGGACCTGCCCATTTGAGCGTGCTTGCGGAGCCCATAAACAGGCCCACACCGATAGTGCCGCCCAGCGCTATCAATTCAATATGTCGAGCTTCCAGCCCACGCTGAAGCTCAGGTTTTTTCTCTGCCATAAATCCTCGGTTGTGTTTGCTGTTGCCCGGCTTTTGCCGGTTATTATTTTTGGGTACTGAAATACGGGGGGAATGGTTTCTTAAATTCTGCCAAATGGCAAACGATGCATTAAAAAAATGAATGCATTGCACATAAACACAGCAGTTTTGCAGGGGAGTTGCAGCGCGAATAGCATATCGCGCTACATTCTGATTACATTTTCCCGGAGTAATGCCAGCCGAGATAGCGCAGTAGTCGAATCTGTCGTTTGATACGGGTGGGTTGCGACAACAGGCGGTACAGCCATTCAAGCCCCAGGTTTTGCCACACCTTCGGCGCACGTTTGACATGGTCGGTAAAGACATCATACGTGCCGCCAACGCCCATATAGAGCGCATCCGGATACACCTGGCGACAATCCCGCATCAGGATTTCCTGGCGGGGTGAACCCATCGCGACGGTGACAATCTTCGCGCCGCTGTCGCGCACACGCTCGAACAAGGCCTGCCTTTCTTCCGGTTTGAAATAACCATCCTGGCTACCCACAATGTTAACATTCCACTGGTTACGCAGCTTCAGTTCCGTCTGGGTCAGCACTTCAGGTTTACCACCAATCAGGAAAACAGGCGTTCCCTCTGATCCAGCACGCGCCATCAACGCTTCCCAAAGGTCAGCCCCCGCCACGCGGGAAACATTAGCGCCAGGATACTTTTTACGGATGGAGCGAACCACACTGATCCCGTCAGCATATTTGAACTCGGCGGCTTCAATCAGGCCCCGGACTTCCGCGCTGTCCTCTACCGCCAGTATTTTTTCCGCATTGATGGCCACAAGCGTGCCCGATTTTATCTGCCCGTTAGTGCACAGATAATCCAGTGCGTGTTGCATATCACGCCAGCCAATGAGCTGTAGGCCGCGCAATGCATAAAGCGGCGCGGAAGTTGTGTCAGTCATGATTATCCTTACTCAGACTTGCGAAAGTGTTCTGCTGCCTCTGGGCTCACGCGGGTGAACAAGCCCTGCCCTGTCAAACAGCCAATACAGCAGTTTTGCTAACAGCAAGCAGACGCCAAAAATCGCCATGAAGAAAACGACACGCGAGACAAATGAATCCAGCCCTTCTCGCGCCAGAACGATCATGTTGAAAATGGCCCCAAAACAGAAGCTATGTAAAATCGCCGCTTTGTAGCGATTTATTTCTTCATTCCCACGCGTATAAAGCCAGTCAAACCACTTGATAATCAACCCGACAGCAATTGCACCGGGCAGAATAAACCACACTCCCCCCATCACGACCAGGGAGCCAATTAATGTTGGCGAGATAGCCAGACCTGAATGGTTGTTCAGTACTTCCCAGGTAAAGTAGTTCGCCGTATTGAGCACGATGCCCGGCCGGTCCGGCCACAGCCATGTCGGAATAAAGACATAGAAATCACGCACGATGGGCGCTAACCCCTGGAAATCAATTTTATCGTAGTTTTGCAGGAGCAATGCCAGGTTTTCCCATGGCGAGAAGGTATCGCGCGTGAGATACAGGAAAGTATAAAACGCTTCATCACCGCTCACGTTCAACCCGTAACGTTTAAGCGCCAGCCAGAACATGCCGACAATCCCAAACACCCCGGCGGCAGCCAGCATCCACAGGGAGATCCAGCCGCGAATGATGCCGATAAACAGGAAGATGGCAAAGGCAATGATGATGTTAGCGCGTGTCCCCCCCACAATCATGTAGGTCAGCACGCCGAAGGCAACTGTACTGACGAGGAAAAACAGCCAGGCCTTGTAATCCTGACGCAGAAAATAGACCACCAGCATCGCCGGGATGAAGAAGTAGAAGAACCGCTTCAGAGCCACGCCTGAGACTTCAGCCGAGAAAATCTGGCTGTATGACTGCAATCTGAACAGCAAGAAACCGTTATGCATGAAGAAGATGCCCACACTCACGAGAGCAATAATCATCAGCATCACCCAGGTCAGATGCGTCTCAACTCTGTTCATCGTAAACAGTGCACGACGCGGCGCAGCATCTTTCGCAGACCGTAGCCGTGTTTTGTAGGTGACGTAATACACCGCGTAGAAACAGCTCGCAGAAAGTAACGCCTGCATCAAAATTTCAGGGGGAGCAACCCCTACGTCAAACCGGAAAACCAGAACAGCGGTCAGCGGAAAGCCAAAGTAAAAGGTCAGCAGATACAGTAGCGAAAAAAACACATTGAAGTTAAAGCGTACGCGCCGGAATTCGAACCAGGTCAGTACAGCGATGAACATCGCGCTCAGAAGCCAGACCACCAACAAGCCGCTAAATTGCAACTGGGTCATGCCTTGTCTCCTGAAGCGATACGCAGTGCGCGATGCCACGGCGAGAGATAGTTTGGGCTAAAGAAGTCGATGGTATTTTTATCCACCGATGCCAGTTGGCGCTGCGCTTCGCGCACGACTGCCTCATTGAGATCATCTGTCGTAAACAGAACCGGAAGATGCTGTTCTGCCATGTCCTGCCAGAACGGGTTGTCGCGGTTTAGCACGCAAGGTATACCCGCCTGGATCAACAGACACAACGTTCCAATCCCCTGCTGACGAGCAAAGATGAAATACCCCAGGTCGCACTTTCGCAACAGCGTAAGGTAATCATCAAATTCCAGCTTATCGCGGAGAATTTGCAAGTTCTCCGCGCTAAACAGTGCAAGACCTGAGGCCCTGACTTCCTGGATATAGGCGTCGTTATTTGCCGGATAACCCATTGGCACGATGACATTGACCGTATCACCAAACTGCTGGTGTACCGCCTTCAGCGCGGCAATATGGTCATTACTGCGATCGCCGGAGTTGCCCACCAGAATCGTCAGCTTGCCCGTACGCTGCGTGTCGTTTGCCATCGCGTTCAGTGCCGGGTTCATCCGGGTCGGGAAATAAAGCAGCTCACCACGCACATCGGGGTGCTGTTTGGCAAAATAATTGAGATCGCCGCGCGTGGCGAAAACACACCCCACCCGGCCCTGCGCCAAACGACGCAATGGGTAGAAAAGGCGGAATTTCCAGCCACGGGAAACTTCATACAGATCCGCGCCCCAGATATGCCAGCTACATTGTGAGGGCTTAATCCCGCCATTCAGCAGCGCCAGCCACAGGCCGGTATTGAACTGCCCATGGAAGAAGAAGCGCTGTTCGCGATTCGCTTTTGCTTTTGTCACCACCGCTTTTGCCAGCGCAGCCTTATCCGGCCAGAAAGTCACGTTTAGCGCCGGGTTCGCCGCGCTCAGGCCATTATCCTGGCCCGCAACCATAAACTCGCGGGCGTCGGCACTGCCGGCAGCCAGCTCATCATTGAAGAACCGCAGAACGGTCTGGTTATGGTGTGGGATATCCGATCCCAGGATGTGAATCAGTGCAGTCATGCGCGTTTACGCCAAAGTAAAAATACGCCGCAACAGGCGGCGAAATAGACAATATAGGTTGCCATATAGGCCTGTGCTGCCCCCAGTGCGCCATGCGCAGGGATCAACCAGTGAGAGAACGCAGTCAGTAGCGAAAACTGGCTGATCTCCGCCAGGATATACAACCGTAGAGACGCTTTGGCGATCACCAGATAGCCGAATACATAAGCGCCCACTTTCAATACGTCACCGACCAGTTGCCAGGCAAAGAGATCGCGCATGGCCGTAAATTTCGCAGAGAACAGCAGCCAGATGGCGACATCGCGCAGCAGCCAGACGCTAAAGCTGGCAACCGCCACGGCCGGTAACACAAAGCGCAGCGAGCGGCCTATCTCACGGGTAATCTCTTGCCGGGAGGCCAGGCGCGATAAGGTTGGCAGCAACCAGACGCTAAAGGAGGCAGTAATAAACTGAAGATAGGCATCCGAAATACTGCTTACCCCCTGCCAGATCCCCACCTCATCCCAGCTGTAATGGGCGGCCAGCAGGTTTCGCATCATCACGTAAGCGACAGGCAACGTGACAGAAGTGATGAGCGCCATCAGGGTAAATTTACCTAACTGTCCCGCCAGCGCCTTATCCCATTGAGGCTTCAGATAATGCAGCGGGATGGTCTTTCTGCGCATCAGCATAAATGCGGCCGGAATGACCACCAGAGCGGGAACCAGGGCCAAACCGAGTAACGCCCCTTCATAACCGCCCAGACGATAGCAGGCATAATAGGCAATCACCCCGATGATACTGCCCAGGATCAGCGCGAGTGCATTTCCGGCAGCATCCCGGAAACCCTTCATCAGTGCCAGCAGCAGGTTTGCCCAGGCAATCCCCATTTGAACCAGTGCAACCAGACGTACCAGTCCCTGGTAATGCGAATGACCAAATAAGCCCTGGCTAATTGGCCCGGCTGCCAGTAAAAACACGACAGCCAGTAGTGTTGAAAACCCCAACACCATGGCTGATGACGTCCCAACCACCGAACGCAATTTTGCAGCATCATCATGATGCTGTGCGACATACTTGGTCACGCCGTTAAAAATGCCCGCACCAGCCAGCACACCAAGCACCGTGACCAGTTGCCGGAAATTACCTGCCAGCCCTACACCTGAAGGGCCATACGAGACAGCCAGCAGCTTGACGACCAGTAGACCTGCGCCAATTTTTACAAGTGTGGACGCGGCGGTCCACACCGATGCTTTTGCCAGAGACATATCAGCCGAAATAACTCAGGAGGGAATTAATCACCGTGCGCTGGTTTACCGGCGCGAGGTTGTAGAACAGAGGCAAACGAAGCAAACGCTCACTTTCTTTGGTGGTGTAACGATCTTCTCCAGCAAACATACCGAAGGTTTCTCCGGCAGGGCTGGAGTGCAGCGGAATGTAATGGAATACCGCCAGAATCTCAGCTTCTTTAAGGTAAGCAATCAGATTGCTACGATCGTCGTTATCACGCAACTTGATGTAGAACATATGGGCATTGTGAACACACTCTGTCGGGACAGTCGGCAGCTCGATACGCCCGGCATTAGCCAGCGGTTCAAGCGCATCGTAATAGTTTTGCCACAGCGCCAGGCGTTGCTGATTAATACGTTCAGCCGCTTCCAACTGCGCCCACAGATAAGCGGCTTGCAGGTCCGCCATCAGGTAGCTTGAGCCAATGTCGCGCCAGGTGTACTTATCCACCTGTCCACGGAAAAACTGACTGCGGTTCGTCCCTTTTTCGCGGATCACCTCAGCACGCTCCACCAGCGTACGATCGTTAATCAGTGTCGCACCGCCTTCACCTCCGGCGGTGTAGTTCTTGGTTTCATGGAAACTAAAGCAGCCAATATGGCCAATCGTCCCCAGAGCACGCCCTTTATAGGTCGACATCACACCCTGCGCGGCATCTTCGACCACGAACAAGTTATGCTTTTTCGCGAGTGCCATAATGGTATCCATCTCGCAGGCCACGCCCGCATAATGAACCGGCACAATTGCCCGTGTTTTATCGGTAATTGCCGCTTCAATCAGCGTTTCATCGATGTTCATGGTATCCGGGCGGATATCGACAAACACGATTTTAGCCCCACGCAGAACAAAGGCGTTCGCCGTAGAAACAAAGGTATAGCTTGGCATGATCACTTCATCGCCCGGCTGGATATCCAGCAGCAGGGCAGCCATCTCCAGTGACGCCGTACAGGATGGCGTCAGCAGCACCTTAGCACTGTGAAAACGTTGCTCCATCCACTGTTGGCAGCGACGGGTAAACCCACCATCACCACAAAGCTTGCCGCTGCCCATCGCAGACTGCATATAGTCGAGCTCAGTGCCCACAACAGGAGGCGCATTAAATGGAATCATCTTGTCACCTGTATAACCAGTAAGCGGTGGCGTCAACGTTGGCCCCACTCGCAATATAACGTTTAAGCGCGGCAATATTCCCCGCCTGGGTTGCCACCCGCAGAGTCGAAAGCTGCTGTTGCTCCGCCCAGTACAACGCTGCCTGCATGAGTTTTTCCCCCATGCCTCGCCCCGCCAATAAGCCAATACGGCCTTCGCTCTCATTGAGCTTACGCAGAGAGACAAACCCCTGAATCTGACCTGCTGTGCCGCGAAAAATCAGACAAATATGATCAAACGTGCCTTTTATCGCATTCTCGATCCACTGGGCATAAAAGCGACCGCTGTCATCAGGCGCATACCAGGGCGCACGAAAACGGCTCTGCGCAAATGCCTGGGCTGCCATCTGGCGCAGTTCAGGTATATCCTGCTCCGTAGCAATTTCCGCGCCAGGTGCATCCTGATGGGTGACACAAATGGCAAGATCGACCTCACCTTCAACCAGTTGAAATCCGTGTTTTTGAAGCGCATCTAGCCAGTCAGTGCGTGTCGCCGGGATCTTGGCCTGCAAGCGTTGCCAGGGGGTGAAGTCCGACTCTGATAGCGCAGGTGCATCATTGCGCAGGCGTAAGATCGCTGAAGGCAGACCGAAAAAAGAACTTTCCCAGTGAAGAGGTTCAACGACGCCATTGAGATCACTCAACGCCACACGCCTTTTGTATCAACAACATAGTGTTGAGTAACGGCATCACCAGAGGTTGCTTTGAACTCTCTGTGATCCACCAGTAAGACCAGAATATCCGCTGTCGCCAGGGCGTTATTTAACGCCGTCAGTGTACAGCGGCCTGTCAGCTTGGCAGGTAATTCATGAATGTTCGGCTCTACAACCAGCGTTTCACCGCTGTGCCAGTCGGTAATCATCTGCACAATTTCCATTGCAGGACTTTCACGCAGGTCATCGATGTTCGGTTTGAACGCCAGGCCAAAGCAGGCAATTTTCAGTTCGTTTGCGCGTTTACCGCTCTCTGCCAGGCAGTCCGCCACCGTGGTTTTCACCTGATTCAAAACCCAGTGCGGTTTGCTGTCATTTACTTCACGCGCGGTGCGGATCAAACGCGCCTGTTCCGGGTTCTGTGCAACGATAAACCACGGGTCGACGGCGATACAGTGACCACCTACGCCCGGCCCGGGCTGGAGAATGTTTACGCGCGGATGGCGATTTGCGAGGCGAATCAATTCCCAGACGTTAATTCCCTGATCGGCGCAAATCAGTGACAGCTCGTTCGCGAAAGCAATGTTCACGTCACGGAAACTGTTCTCCGTCAGTTTGCACATTTCAGCGGTGCGGGAGTTCGTCACCACACATTCACCCTGCAAGAAAATCTTATACAGCTCACTGGCGCGCGCGGAGCAGGATGGCGTCATACCGCCAATCACGCGATCGTTTTTAATCAGCTCAACCATAACCTGCCCTGGAAGCACGCGCTCCGGGCAGTACGCGATATTGATATCCGCCTGTTCCCCCACCTGCTGTGGGAAACTTAAATCAGGACGCGCCTCTGCCAGCCACTGAGCCATCAGCTCCGTCGCGCCAACGGGAGAGGTGGATTCCAGAATCACCAGCGCCCCCTTTTTCAGTACAGGCGCAATGGATTTTGCCGCTGCCTCGACATAAACCATGTCGGGTTCATGTTCACCTTTAAACGGTGTCGGGACAGCAATCAAAAAGGCATCAGCTTCAACTGGGGTGGTACTGGCTCTCAGAAACCCACCCTCAACAGCCTGTTTGACTACGCTGCCAAGATCCGGCTCCACGATGTGGATTTCGCCACGGTTGATGGTCTCCACCGCACGCGGATTAATGTCCACACCGACAACCTGTTTTTGACGAGAGGCGAAGGCTGCCGCAGTGGGCAGACCAATGTAGCCAAGACCAATGACAGAGATGGTAGTAAAACTCATAGCGATACCTGATTGTGTTTTAGCGCGTGCAAAATACGGCCGCAAGCCAGCCCATCGCCGTAAGGGTTATGAGCGCGGCTCATTGCCTGGTATTCTTCATCATTGTGCAGTAAGCGCGTAACCTCTTCGATGATGCGGCTCGTCTCCGTTCCCACCAGACGAACCGTGCCAGCGTCTACCGCTTCAGGACGTTCAGTGGTTTCACGCATCACCAGTACGGGCTTACCAAGCGACGGCGCTTCTTCCTGAATACCACCGGAGTCGGTCAAAATTAACCAGGCGTGGTTCATCAACCAGACAAACGGCATGTAATCCTGCGGTTCGATCAGGTGTACGTTTTCCACGTGGCCCAGGATACGGTTAACCGGCTCACTGACGTTCGGATTGAGGTGTACCGGATAGACAATCTGCACATCATCATTTTGCGCGGCGATCTCTGCCAGAGCATGACAGATGTTTTCAAACCCGCTGCCAAAGCTTTCACGGCGGTGGCCCGTCACCAGAATCGTCTTCTTACCGTTAGTCAAAAACGGATAACGTTCAGTGAGCTGACTTTGCAGGCTATCATTCGCCAGCACGCGGTCCCGTACCCAAATCAGGGCGTCAATCACGGTGTTTCCGGTGACCACAATTTTGCTGTCAGCAATGTTTTCACGCAGTAAGTTCTGACGTGAATTTTCCGTTGGTGCGAAATGATACATCGCCAGATGCCCGGTGAGTGTACGGTTTGCCTCTTCCGGCCACGGAGAGTAAAGATTTCCGGTGCGTAGCCCTGCTTCAACATGGCCAACCGGGATACGTTGATAAAATGCGGCCAGGCTGGTCGCGACGGTCGTGGTGGTGTCACCATGCACCAGCACGACATCCGGCTTGAACGACTCCAGAATCGGCTTAAGCCCTTCCAGAATCCGACACGTAATTTCAGTCAATCCTTGACCCGGTTTCATAATATTCAGATCGTAATCCGGGACGATAGAAAAGAGAGTTAAGACCTGATCAAGCATCTCCCGATGCTGGGCTGTGACACAAACCTTTGCCTCAAAATCAGGATCGCTGGCCAACGCATGAACCAGAGGAGCCATTTTGATGGCCTCCGGTCTGGTTCCAAATACGGTAAGTACTTTCACATCAATTCTCTTCGATTAGCCGATGAAGGCCATCAGCCTTCATCGTAGACAGCCTTCTTAATTCACACGGCGTCGTGATAACGCCACTCCTGCGCCAATCAGCACGCCAACAATTCCCCACATAATCATCAGGAATGCTCGACGTGGACTATCGCGTTTTACTGGTTCTTCAGGCGTTCTCAAATAACGATAAGTCTGAAAACGTGGATCCAGTGTTGGACCCACATTCAGGGTATTGAGCATCGCGCGATTCTGATCGTAGTCGAGATCAAAATCTGGCCCAACTGCCTGTAGGTTTTCCAGGCGTGCCTGTAACATCGGCCGCCCAAGCAGGAACATCTCAGAATCAGGGAGTTCATCAGCCGGAACGTCCGTCTCGCTACGCGAAATATTGCGTTGTTCCGCAATTTTCAGCGCCTGTTCGATATTGTGTACCCGGCGGGCAAAAATGGCTTTTGCAACCTCTTCCTGGCGTTTTACCTGCGCTTTCGTCTGGATCGTACGTGCTGCCCACGCGCCTTTCAGTTCGTCATTCAGATGGCTTGCCGCTCGCTGGCTGGCAAACGCCACATACTGACGCAACAGGTTATTGGCATCGGTTGCCGTTTCCGCCACCAGCTTCACACTATCATTCACGTTACGCACAGCATCACCAGGCATAAACTGGATATTATTAATCATGTCATCCAGTAGCGCGGCATCCACTTTGCTGTTACCAACCATGCGCTGCTTGTAGTAATCCGTCTGGGACCAAAAGTCGCGGCGCGTGTCCCAGGAGGCCAGTTGCATAACAAACTCTTTATACGCCTCATCCATCACGGAGAGTTGATCAGCAGGTGTGAGGTTTGCCTTCACATCCAGATTACGCAAAAACTGCTGCTGCGAATAAAAACCGCCGAGCATGTTAACCGTTGGTCTGTCAGTGATAGCCGTTGCACTCCACTCTTGTTTCGCAAAAAAAGTATACGCCAGCGCGACCAGCGCGAATCCTAATGCGACACCTGCAATCCACAGCTTGCCGGCCCATAAAACGCGAAACAAGCCTCGGATATCCAGCTCATTCTCGGTCATCACTGATTTAGTTTCCGCCAACGGTTGAGTCATCACGATCCCGGTTTACTTAGTTAATGTTGGATTATTGCCACTGTTTCTACGCATTTTGCGTTTCAGGCGTTTAATGAAACGAGCCACTTTCCATGCTCGTTTTATGCAGTATCCGTACAAGAAAAATGCAGGCAAGAACAATACCAACATTACCCACTCCGGGACAAAATGAGAATATTCTGCCGCAACCCCAATACCTGCCAGAACAGCTGCAGCAAGGGTGATAAGCACAAATGCCTGACGCGACGTAAAACCTGCGCGCATAATAAGGTGATGAATATGCTGACGGTCCGGCGAGAAAGGACTCATCCCTTTACGCAAGCGGCGGTACATAATCGCAACCATATCCATCAGCGGAATGGCGATGATCCACAACGCGGTTACCGGACTGATTGGATGTGTCTTACCCTGAGTTGTTTCCAGCAAAATCCAGATAACAGTAAAGCCGATCAGAGTACTCCCCGCATCACCCATAAACACTTTGTAGCGACGTCCGAGCACACCGAGGTTGAGGCAAATATAAGGCAAGATTGCGGCGATCATCGCGAAACACCACATGGCAAGGCTCGTCTGGCCATCAAACCAAAGAATGATCCCGATGGCGGCAAAGGAAACAGATGAGAGACCGCCCAGTAAGCCGTCAATTCCATCGACCATGTTGAACGCATTAATCGCGGCCCACACGGCAAACAACGTCAGGAAATAGCCGAAAGGACCAAGAACCAGCTCCCAGGTCCCAAAAATGTAACCCAGACTGCTTAAATACAGGTTTCCCAGCACCATCATGATGACGCCAATAACCGCCTGCACCAATGCCCTGATTTTTACGCTGATATCAAATCGATCGTCGAGAGCACCCACCAACACGAGTACACCTGCACATGACAGGTACAGTGCTGCATGCGGAATATAGTAATCCGCAATGCCAAACGTGAAGCAGATACCGGCGTAAACGGAGATACCACCAACCAGTGGAATCAACCCCTGATGGCGTTTACGAAAGTTGGGTTTGTCTACCAACCCAATCGTTTTGGCCACCTTACGCGCAAGGAATAAAAAGCAGGCGGTAAACAGAAAAATACTGATTAATTCAGTAACCGCAGTGAGTAGATTCACAATCAATGCTCTCAACAAATGTTAATCACGGAAGTATAACCATGAAGCTTTAGGTCCAGAAGGATTAAAACAGGGCTTTCACATCCAGACTGCATACATTTCAATCAATTAATAACGAGGATGCAAGAGCCAAAATTGAGTATCTTCGGTAATAGCGTATAGGCCATAAAAGAAAAACGCCACGTAAAAACGTGGCGTTTGCGGGGTTTATTTCTGTTACGAGCGCTTCATCATGTCGAAGAAATCGTCGTTAGTTTTGGTCATCGCTAGCTTGTTAATGAGGAACTCCATCGCATCGATTTCGCCCATTGGGTGAATGATTTTGCGCAGGATCCACATTTTTTGCAGTTCTTCTTGCGTAGTGAGCAGCTCTTCTTTACGCGTACCGGAACGGTTGTAATCGATAGCAGGGAAGACGCGTTTTTCAGCAATTTTACGAGAGAGGTGCAGTTCCATGTTACCTGTACCTTTAAACTCTTCGTAAATAACCTCATCCATCTTAGAACCGGTGTCGATCAGCGCGGTTGCAATGATGGTCAGGCTGCCGCCCTCTTCCACGTTACGTGCAGCACCGAAGAAGCGTTTTGGACGATGCAGAGCATTCGCATCCACACCACCTGTCAATACTTTACCGGAAGCTGGAACCACGGTGTTGTAGGCACGCGCCAGACGAGTGATGGAGTCGAGCAGAATGATCACGTCTTTCTTGTGCTCAACCAGACGCTTCGCCTTCTCGATAACCATTTCGGCGACCTGAACGTGACGAGAAGCTGGTTCGTCAAAGGTAGACGCAACCACTTCACCTTTCACCAGACGCTGCATCTCGGTCACTTCTTCCGGACGTTCGTCAATCAGGAGAACCATCAACACGCAATCAGGGTGGTTGTAAGCAATGCTCTGTGCAATATTTTGCAGCAGCATCGTTTTACCCGCTTTCGGCGGCGCAACAATCAAACCACGCTGACCGCGACCAATTGGAGACGCCAGATCCAGAACGCGAGCGGTTAAGTCTTCGGTAGAACCGTTACCACGCTCCATGCGCAGACGCGAATTTGCGTGCAGCGGCGTTAAGTTTTCAAACAGGATCTTATTGCGCGAGTTTTCTGGTTTGTCGTAGTTAACTTCGTTAACTTTCAACAGCGCAAAGTAGCGTTCACCCTCTTTTGGAGGACGAATCTTACCTGAAATGGTGTCACCAGTGCGGAGGTTGAAACGGCGGATTTGGCTGGGGGATACGTAGATGTCGTCAGGGCCGGCGAGGTAGGAGCTGTCTGCAGAGCGGAGGAAACCAAATCCGTCTTGCAATATCTCCAACACACCGTCGCCAAAGATATCTTCGCCACTCTTAGCGTGCTGCTTCAGGATGGCAAAAATGATGTCCTGCTTGCGCATACGAGCCTGGTTTTCCAGTCCCATATTTTCGCCGAGAGTGATCAGCTCAGAAACCGGCGTATTCTTTAATTCGGTAAGATTCATAATGGTGTGGGTTCTTAAACTCGGGGTAATTCTCGAACTTAATGTTGTGAATGGTATGGCAGGGTCATCCATGCCTGTTAGCGGCCATCAACTCATGTCTGTTCGCTGTCTGGTCACAGGGAAAGAACGCAGATCTGAAACGACAAGACGGATTGAGTGACAAGCCCGGAATCTAGCAACTTCACGCACTGTTTTTGTCTACAACGGGAAGTATCGGGTAAAACAAGATTCAAACAACAAGGTATGTTTAAAACGAAGTCATAGCTAACTTAGCACGACTAAAGCCGGGCGTCCAGAGATCCACACAATTTTGGAACTCTGGACGCTCAGCCGAGAAACCTTACGCCAGATTAGCGTCCAGGAACTCTTTCAACTGACCTTTGGACAGTGCGCCCACTTTGGTCGCCGCCACTTCGCCGTTTTTAAACAGCAGCAGGGTTGGAATGCCACGGATGCCGTATTTCGGCGCTGTGCCCGGGTTCTGGTCGATATTCAGCTTGGCAACGGTAAGTTTGCCCTGATATTCGTCAGCGATTTCATCCAGAATCGGGGCGATCATTTTGCAAGGACCACACCATTCAGCCCAAAAATCGACGAGGATCAGCCCGTCAGCCTTAAGTACGTCCGTGTCAAAACTGTCGTCAGTCAGGTGAATAATTTTATCGCTCATATATAACTCCACAGGAATAAGCCTGGCATGTTGATTTCGCATCAATCAACGACGTGTTGATGTAGCATTAACCAACTAAAGGTTGACTTTATTTCACCGGATACGCTTTCGTAAAGCAATAGTAAGCTGATATTCTACCACACTATGAGCAAAACACATTTAACAGAACAGAAGTTTTCCGACTTCGCCCTGCACGCAAAAGTGATTGAAGCCCTTGAAACTAAAGGGTTTCATAACTGTACGCCCATTCAGGCTCTCGCACTGCCGCTGACGCTGGCAGGTCGTGACGTTGCAGGGCAGGCGCAAACCGGTACTGGCAAAACGATGGCGTTTTTAACGTCAACGTTTCATTATTTACTTTCTCACCCAGCGATTGCTGACCGCAAAGTTAACCAGCCGCGCGCGCTCATTATGGCCCCGACGCGAGAACTGGCGGTACAGATCCATGCAGACGCTGAACCGCTAGCCCAAGCCACCGGCCTGAAACTCGGCTTGGCTTATGGCGGCGACGGTTATGATAAGCAGTTGAAAGTGCTGGAAAGCGGTGTGGATATTCTGATCGGTACAACCGGTCGTCTTATCGACTACGCCAAGCAAAACCACATTAACCTGGGCGCAATTCAGGTCGTGGTGCTGGATGAAGCCGATCGTATGTACGATCTGGGCTTTATCAAAGATATCCGTTGGTTGTTCCGTCGTATGCCGCCGGCAAACCAGCGCCTGAACATGCTGTTCTCTGCAACCCTTTCCTGGCGCGTTCGCGAACTGGCGTTCGAACAAATGAACAACGCTGAGTACGTGGAAGTCGAGCCGGAACAGAAAACCGGTCATCGCATTAAAGAAGAGCTCTTCTACCCTTCCAACGAAGAGAAAATGCGTCTGCTGCAAACGTTGATCGAAGAAGAGTGGCCAGACCGTGCCATCATCTTTGCCAATACCAAGCACCGCTGTGAAGATATCTGGGGCCATCTGGCTGCAGATGGACATCGCGTAGGCCTCCTGACTGGCGACGTTGCGCAGAAAAAACGTCTGCGTATTCTGGAAGAATTTACCCGTGGCGATCTGGATATTCTCGTCGCAACAGACGTTGCTGCGCGTGGCCTGCATATTCCTGCAGTAACACACGTCTTCAACTACGATCTGCCGGATGACTGCGAAGATTACGTACACCGTATTGGTCGTACCGGTCGTGCTGGCGCGAGCGGGCACTCCATCAGCCTGGCATGTGAAGAATATGCGCTGAATCTGCCCGCTATCGAGACATACATCGGTCACTCTATCCCGGTGAGCAAATACAACCAGGAAGCGCTGTTAAGCGAACTGCCGCCGCCGAAGCGCCTTACCCGCGCCCGCTCCGGCAATGGTCCGCGCCGCTCCGGTGCACCGCGTAATCGTCGTCGTTCAGGTTAAGAAGATATGCTCAGTTCCACCTCGCTCTACGCAGCTATTGATTTAGGTTCGAATAGTTTTCATATGCTGGTTGTGCGCGAGGTGGCGGGAAGTATACAGACGCTGACGCGCATCAAGCGCAAGGTCCGCCTGGCGGCGGGCCTGAGCAGCGATAATCACCTCTCTCCTGAAGCCATGGAACGTGGCTGGCAATGTTTACGTCTTTTTGCCGAACGCTTGCAGGATATCCCTCATAATCAAATCCGTGTTGTTGCAACGGCCACTTTACGTCTGGCGGTCAACGCAGGGGATTTTATTGCCAAAGCACAAGAGATTCTGGGCTGTCCGGTACAGGTGATCAGCGGTGAGGAAGAAGCCAGGCTCATCTACCAGGGGGTTGCGCACACCACCGGAGGTGATGATCGCCGTCTGGTTGTCGATATCGGCGGAGCCAGTACCGAACTGGTAACGGGTACAGGTGCACAGGCCACATCACTGTTCAGTCTGTCGATGGGCTGCGTAACCTGGCTTGAGCGCTATTTCACTGACCGAAATCTGGGCAAAGAAAACTTCGATGAAGCAGAGAATGCCGCACGAGCAGTACTACGCCCGGTGATGGATGAGCTGCGCTATCACGGCTGGAAAGTCTGTGTTGGGGCATCAGGAACCGTACAGGCGTTGCAGGAAATCATGATGGCGCAAGGGATGGATGAGCGCATCACGCTTACCAAACTTCAGCAGCTTAAACAGCGCGCCATCCAGTGCGGACGTCTTGAAGAGCTTGAAATTGAAGGCTTGACGCTGGAACGCGCGCTGGTTTTCCCTAGCGGGCTCGCCATATTGATCGCCATTTTCACCGAGCTAAACATCCAGTGCATGACACTGGCTGGCGGAGCACTGCGTGAAGGTCTGGTCTACGGTATGCTACATCTGTCCGTTGATCAGGATATTCGTAGCCGCACGCTGCGTAATGTCCAGCGCCGTTTTATCGTCGATACCGATCAGGCACAACGTGTAGCACAGTTGGCATCACTCTTTGCCGATCAAGTTGAGGGAAGCTGGGCGCTAGAACCACTGAGCCGTGATTTGCTGCTCAGCGCCTGCGCATTGCATGAAGTCGGTCTGAGTATTGATTTTAAGCACGCCCCCACTCACGCAGCCTATCTGGTTCGTAATCTTGATTTGCCAGGATATACACCAGCACAGAAAAAACTTCTGGCGACCTTGCTGCTTAACCAGACCAGCACCGTCGATCTCTCTTCCTTGCATCAGCAAAATGCTGTGCCACCACGCGTTGCCGAGCATATGTGTCGATTGTTGCGCCTGGCGATTCTGTTTGCCAGCCGTCGTCGGGACGATCTCCTGCCAGACATTACTCTGGTTGCAGAGAACGAGGCACTGACGCTAACGCTGCCTGAAAACTGGCTAGATAATCACCCACTGGGTGCGGAACTGATTGAGCAGGAGTGCCAGTGGCAAAGCTATGTCCACTGGACGCTGAATATCAAATAACGTACCGGGAACATTCGCCGGGCAAGCATAACCCCGCCCGGCAACACACCCTTATTTCTCTTTAGCCTTCGCCAGCATCGCGCGGATATTCGCCACATTCGCCTGCCCTTTGTGCATCCGCTCTTCAGCCGTGATCACTTTACGCTCTTGCTCCCAGAGCAGATCATCCTGTGGTAATTCCAGCAGGAATCGGCTCGGCTCAGGGCGAACCAGTTCACCATACTGACGACGCTCTTTGCACAGGGTGAAAATCAGCTCTTTCTGCGCGCGGGTAATGCCGACATAAGCCAGGCGGCGCTCTTCATCGACATTATCTTCATCAATGCTGCTCTGGTGTGGCAACAGGCCCTCTTCCATTCCCACCAAATAGACGTATGGAAACTCCAGACCTTTAGAGGCATGGAGCGTCATCAACTGAACCTGATCAGCCTCTTCTTCGCTTTCGCCACGCTCCATCATATCGCGCAGCGTAAAGCGGGTAACAACCTGGGTCAGCGTCATCGGCTCATCTATCTCAGAACCTTCCAGCATCTCCGTCATCCAGCTAAACAGCTGATTGACGTTTTTCATACGCATTTCGGCTGCTTTAGGGCTGGCAGAGGTTTCGTACAACCAGGATTCATAGTCGATGCCGTGGATCAGGTCACGTACCGCCGCAACAGGCTCGCGCTCGGCCAGGCGCTGCACCTCACCAAGCCACTGCGTAAAACGGGTTAAAGATTCATACCCACGCCCAGTCAGCGTCTGGCTTAACCCCATATCGAAACTGGCAGTGAAGAGGCTTTTGTTACGGGTCATCGCCCATTCGCCCAGTTTTTGCAGCGTTGCAGGGCCTATTTCCCGCTTTGGCGTATTCACGATACGCAAAAATGCACTGTCATCATCCGGGTTGGTGAGTACACGCAAATAGGCCAGCAAGTCTTTGATTTCAGGCCGGGAGAAAAACGATGTTCCACCTGAAATTTTGTACGGAATGCGGTTTTGCATCAGCATCTTTTCAAAGACGCGGGACTGGTGGTTACCGCGATACAGGATCGCGTAATCCTTATAGTCGGTTTTATTGACGAAATGATGGGCAATCAGTTCGCCAGTCACGCGTTCTGCTTCGTGATCTTCGTTATTGGCACTGAGTACCTTCAGCTCCTTGCCGTATCCCAGCTCAGAGAAAAGACGTTTTTCGAACACGTGCGGGTTATTGGCAA
This sequence comes from Enterobacter sp. RHBSTW-00994, assembly GCF_013782625.1. NCBI lineage: Bacteria > Pseudomonadati > Pseudomonadota > Gammaproteobacteria > Enterobacterales > Enterobacteriaceae > Enterobacter > Enterobacter sp. RHBSTW-00994. The sequence goes on from NZ_CP056199.1 coordinate 4,702,368, forward strand.
TCAGGATATTCGCCGCTTTCAAAATACGCCCGGATGAACGATAGTTCTGCTCCAGCTTAATCACCTGAAGTGCCGGAAAATCTTTGCTCAGCAGTACCAGATTTTGCGGGCGAGCACCACGCCAGGAGTAAATCGACTGGTCATCATCCCCCACCACGGTGAAACGTGCACGTTGCCCCACCAACAGCTTAACCAGTTCGTACTGGCTGGTGTTGGTATCCTGATATTCATCCACCAGCAGATAGCGAATTTTGTTCTGCCAGCGTTCGCGTACCTCTTCATTACGTTGTAGCAGAAGCGTAGGCAGCAGGATCAGGTCGTCAAAATCCAGGACGTTACAGGCTTTCAGGTGCGCATCATACAAACCGTAGCAATGCGCGAAGATCCTGTCGCGCTCGCCCTTCGCACTCGCGGCAGCCTGTGTGGGTGTCATTAGATCGTTTTTCCAGTTGGAGATCGTCGAGATCAGCTGCTGAAGCACCACCTTATCGTCTTCGATCAACCCCTCTGTTAACTCTTTGAGCAACGCCGTCTGATCGGTGTCATCGAACAGTGAGAAGTTCGATTTCATCCCCAGGGCGGCATATTCGCGTTTGATGATATCCAGGCCCAGTGTATGAAACGTGGAGATCATCAACCCACGCGCTTCTTTGCGCCCGAGAGTTTGACCTACACGCTCTTTCATCTCGCGCGCGGCTTTATTGGTAAAGGTGACCGCTGCAATATGGCGAGCCTGATAGCCACAGCCTCGAATTAAGTGCGCGATTTTATTGGTAATAACACGTGTTTTACCGGAGCCAGCCCCTGCCAGCACCAGGCAAGGTCCAGTAACGAATTCGACCGCTTGTTGTTGTCCAGGGTTTAAACGCATGGGAATATTGCTCAATCTTCGAACGGGGTGTGGATTGTAGCAGAAAGCCGGACGCAGATTTACCGGCTAATGATAAAGTGAGAAAAACGCGTTTAATCCTGAGAGCAGAACCATGGTAAAGACCGCAGCAGCCCTGCACATTCTGGTAAAAGAAGAAAAACTGGCGCAGGAGATCCTCGCGAAGCTGGAACGAGGGATCAGTTTTGATCATCTGGCTAAACGTTACTCGAAATGCCCATCGGGGCGTAACGGTGGTGATTTGGGCGAATTTAAACAGGGCGCAATGGTCGGCCCCTTTGATCAGGCAGTATTTAGTTGCCCACTTCTGAAACCCTACGGCCCTGTCAAAACCAAGTTCGGTTACCACATCATTAAGGTGCTGTATCGCCGCTGACGCATGCTACTATTGCGCCCTGATTTATCTCAACCTCATTTCAAGGCGCGATCATGGCGAAAACAGCGGCAGCAATGCACATCCTGGTTAAAGAAGAGAAACTGGCCCTCGACCTGCTGGAACAGATTAAAAACGGCGGTGATTTCGAGAAGCTGGCGAAAAAACATTCCACTTGCCCGTCTGGTAAAAAAGGCGGTCACTTAGGTGAATTCCGTCAGGGCCAGATGGTTCCGGCGTTCGATAAAGTGGTGTTCTCTTGCCCGGTGCTGGAACCAACCGGCCCGCTGCATACCCAGTTCGGCTACCACATCATTAAAGTGCTGTACCGTAACTAAGCAAAAAGGCCTTCTCACTGAGAAGGCCTTTTCTATTTTCATCCTCTCTCAACGCAAGAGGGATGGAGTGAGGACATTCGTCCCCACCGGTCAGTCTTACCCTGCTACTGCGATACGTTTCATATCGGTCATGTAGCCACGCAGTTTGTGGCCCACGCTTTCAATAGCATGGCTGCGAATCGCTTCATTCACATCACGCAGCTGCGCGTTATCGACTGCACCTTCCGCAATCGCTTTGCCCAGATCGCCCGCTTGCAGGGTGGTCATGAACTCTTTCAGCAGCGGCACACATGCGTAAGAGAACAGGTAGTTACCGTATTCAGCAGTATCTGAGATAACCACGTTCATTTCGTACAGACGCTTACGGGCAATGGTGTTCGCAATCAGCGGCAGTTCGTGCAGTGATTCATAGTAAGCAGACTCTTCAATAATGCCGGAATCAACCATGGTTTCGAATGCCAGCTCAACGCCCGCTTTCACCATCGCGATCATCAGCACGCCTTTATCGAAGTACTCTTGCTCGCTGATTTTACCGTCAAACTGTGCGGCGGTTTCAAACGCGGTTTTACCGGTTTCTTCGCGCCAGGTCAGCAGTTTCTTATCGTCATTTGCCCAGTCAGCCATCATCCCGGAGGAGAATTCACCGGAGATGATATCGTCCATATGTTTCTGGAACAGTGGAGCCATGATCTCTTTCAGTTGTTCAGACAGCGCATAAGCGCGCAGTTTCGCTGGGTTGGACAGACGATCCATCATCAGCGTGATGCCACCCTGTTTCAGCGCTTCGGTGATGGTTTCCCAGCCGAACTGAATCAGTTTTTCTGCATATGCCGGGTCTGTCCCTTCTTCCACCAGCTTGTCGAAGCACAGCAGAGAACCTGCCTGCAACATACCACACAGGATGGTCTGCTCGCCCATCAGGTCAGATTTCACTTCGGCAACGAAGGATGATTCCAGAACACCCGCGCGGTGACCACCCGTTGCAGCAGCCCAGGCTTTGGCAATCGCCATCCCTTCGCCTTTCGGATCGTTTTCCGGGTGAACGGCAATCAGCGTTGGAACACCGAAACCACGTTTGTATTCTTCACGAACTTCAGTACCAGGGCATTTTGGCGCAACCATCACCACGGTGATGTCTTTACGGATCTGCTCGCCGACTTCCACAATGTTGAAACCGTGAGAGTAGCCCAGCGCTGCACCGTCTTTCATCAGCGGCTGAACGGAACGCACAACGTCAGAGTGCTGTTTGTCTGGCGTCAGGTTAACCACCAGATCAGCCTGTGGGATCAGCTCTTCGTAGGTCCCTACTTTGAAGCCGTTTTCAGTGGCTTTACGCCAGGAAGCACGCTTCTCAGCAATCGCTTCTTTACGCAGAGCGTAGGAGATATCCAGACCAGAATCACGCATGTTCAGACCCTGGTTCAGGCCCTGAGCGCCACAGCCAACGATGACCACTTTTTTACCCTGAAGGTAGCTTGCGCCATCAGCAAATTCGTCGCGCGCCATGAAGCGACATTTGCCCAACTGAGCCAGCTGCTGGCGCAGGTTCAACGTATTAAAGTAGTTAGCCATGGGTGATACCTCGTGATGTTGTGTCGTGCTTATTGTTCGGTTCGCTTATGCGAGAATGAACTTACTATATGACAGGAAATTTATTGCGGAAATTGATATATTCACAACGTCACGTTGCAATTTATGCAATATAAAACGGTGGGGTGGAATCGGTGGATTTACGCGATCTAAAAATGTTTCTGCATCTGACGGAAAGCCGTCACTTTGGCCGCAGCGCCCGGGCGATGCACGTCAGCCCTTCAACACTTTCTCGCCAGATCCAGCGTCTGGAAGAGGATCTCGGCCAGCCGTTATTCGTCCGCGACAACCGCACCGTAACCCTCACAGAAGCCGGTGAAGAACTTCGCACTTTCGCCCAGCAAACCCTGCTGCAATACCAGCAGTTACGTCACACCATCGACCAGCAGGGTCCCTCGCTCTCTGGCGAACTCCATATTTTCTGTTCAGTCACCGCCGCCTACAGCCACCTGCCGCCGATTCTTGACCGCTTTCGTGCCGAGCATCCCTCCGTGGAAATCAAACTCACCACCGGTGATGCTGCCGATGCGATGGAAAAAGTCGTGACGGGTGAAGCGGATCTCGCCATTGCGGGGAAACCGGAAACGCTGCCGGGCGCAGTGGCATTTTCAATGCTGGAAAACCTGGCGGTAGTGTTGATCGCACCGGCTCTGCCTTGCCCGGTACGCAATCAGGTCTCTGTAGAAAAACCAGACTGGTCAACCGTGCCTTTTATCATGGCCGATCAGGGGCCTGTTCGCCGTCGAATTGAGCTGTGGTTCCGTCGCCAGAAAATCAGTAATCCATCCATCTACGCCACCGTGGGAGGCCATGAGGCGATGGTATCAATGGTCGCACTCGGCTGCGGCGTGGCGCTGCTGCCGGAAGTCGTGCTGGAAAATAGCCCTGAACCGGTGCGCAATCGTGTGATGATACTGGATCGCAGCGACGAAAAAACACCGTTTGAGCTTGGTGTGTGCGCACAAAAAAAGCGGCTACAGGAGCCGCTTATTGACGCATTCTGGCAAATCCTGCCAAATCACTAACCCGCAAGAAAGAACCTGAATGCCGGGTTATGAGTCTCATCGTGACAATCATAGCCCAGCTCGTTCAGCCGCGTTTCAAAATCCGGTTCGTGTTCACCCAGTTCGAAAGCTGCCAGCACGCGACCGTAATCCGTACCGTGGCTACGGTAGTGGAACAGAGAGATGTTCCAGTGCGTGCCCAGCGTATGCAGGAACTTAAGCAATGCACCCGGTGATTCCGGGAACTCAAAGCTGAACAAACGTTCCTGTAACGGTTTCGACGGACGCCCACCCACCATGTAGCGGACATGGAGCTTCGCCATTTCATCGTCAGACAGATCCACCACGCTGTAACCGCCTTCGTGCAGTAAGCTGAGGATCTCTTTACGCTCTTCCAGACCACGGCTCAGGCGCACACCGACAAAAATGCAGGCATCTTTAGCATCGGCAAACCGGTAGTTAAACTCCGTCACCGAGCGCCCACCCAGCAACTGGCAGAATTTCAGGAAACTGCCCTTCTCTTCAGGGATGGTCACGGCCAACAACGCTTCACGCTGCTCGCCCAGCTCGCAACGCTCTGAAACGTAACGTAGACCATGGAAATTAACATTCGCCCCAGACAACACATGTGCCAGCCGTTCGCCACGTATGTTGTGTTGAGCAACGTATTTTTTCATTCCTGCCAGGGCAAGCGCGCCTGAAGGCTCCGCCACCGCACGAACGTCCTCGAACAGATCTTTCATTGCGGCACAAATAGCATCGCTATCGACGGTGATGATGTCGTCAAGATACTCCTGGCACAGACGGAAGGTCTCATCGCCGATGCGTTTGACTGCTACACCTTCAGCAAATAACCCCACACGCGGCAGATCTACCGGATGCCCGGCGTCCAGGGCTGCTTTCAGGCAGGCTGAATCTTCAGCTTCCACAGCAATCACTTTGATTTGCGGCATCAACTGTTTGATCAGCACTGCGACACCCGCCGCCAGGCCACCACCACCTACCGGGACAAACACCCGATCGAGATGAGCATCTTGCTGAAGCAGTTCAAGCGCCAGCGTACCTTGTCCGGCAATCACCATCGGGTGATCAAAAGGAGGAACCCAGGTAAAACCCTGCTGCTGCGCCAGCTCAATAGCCTTTGCTTTCGCTTCGTCGAAATTGGCCCCGTGGAGTAAGACCTCACCACCAAAACCACGCACAGCATCGACTTTAATATCGGCTGTCGCCACTGGCATGACGATCAGGGCTTTCAGCCCCAAACGCGAGGAGGAGAACGCAACACCCTGAGCGTGATTGCCTGCCGAGGCCGTAATAACGCCTCGTGCTTTTTGCTCATCAGTCAGCCCTGCCATCATCGCGTATGCCCCGCGCAGCTTGAAGCTATGGACTGGCTGGCGGTCTTCACGCTTCACCAGAATCACGTTATCGAGGCGTGACGAGAGCTTTTCCATTTTCTGCAGCGGTGTAACTTGCACTGCTTCGTAGACCGGCGCACGTAGCACCGCCCGGAGATATTCCGCCCCCTCAGGGGCGGCGGATAAGGGTTGTGATTCGGCCATCATTAGCCCCCAAGTTTGGATTTATCGCGCACCGCACCTTTATCTGCACTGGTGGCAAGGCTGGCATAAGCACGCAGAGCAAAGGAAACTTCACGCTGACGATCTTTCGGCGTCCAGGCTTTATCACCTCGCGCCTCTTGCGCTTCACGGCGGGCTGCAATTTCCTGATCGCTCAGTTTCAACTGGATACCGCGGTTTGGAATATCGATTTCAATCAGGTCGCCATCTTCGATAATCGCGATATTGCCGCCGCTTGCGGCTTCTGGAGAGACGTGACCAATAGAAAGTCCAGATGTGCCGCCAGAAAAACGACCGTCAGTGATCAATGCACAGGCTTTGCCGAGCCCCATCGATTTCAGGAAGGTGGTTGGGTAGAGCATTTCCTGCATCCCCGGCCCGCCTTTTGGCCCTTCGTAGCGGATCACCACGACATCACCGGCCACCACTTTACCGCCGAGAATGGCTTCAACCGCGTCGTCCTGGCTTTCATACACTTTCGCCGGACCGGTAAATTTCAGGATGCTGTCATCCACACCCGCCGTTTTGACGATGCAGCCGTTTTCCGCGAAGTTGCCGTACAGAACTGCCAGGCCGCCATCTTTGCTGTACGCATGTTCCAGTGAACGGATGCACCCTTCAGCACGATCGTCATCCAGCGTGTCCCAGCGGCAATCTTGTGAGAACGCCTGGGTTGTACGGATGCCAGCTGGGCCCGCACGGAACATCTTTTTCACCGCATCGTCTTTAGTCAGCATCACATCGTATTGGTCCAGCGACTCTGGCAGCGTCAGACCGAGTACGTTTTTCACTTCACGGTTCATCAACCCGGCACGATCCAATTCCCCCAAAATACCCAACACGCCACCGGCACGATGGACGTCTTCCATATGGTATTTCTGGGTACTTGGCGCAACTTTACACAACTGTGGCACTTTGCGGGAGAGTTTGTCGATATCGCTCATGGTGAAGTCGATTTCCGCTTCCTGCGCGGCAGCCAGCAAGTGCAGAACGGTGTTGGTGGAACCGCCCATGGCGATATCCAGCGTCATGGCGTTTTCAAATGCAGATTTGCTGGCGATATTACGCGGCAGCGCACTTTCATCATCTTGCTCGTAGTAACGTTTGGTCAGTTCAACAATGCGTTTACCGGCATTAAGGAACAGCTGTTTACGATCGGCGTGCGTAGCCAGCAGTGAACCGTTACCCGGCTGAGACAAACCTAACGCTTCTGTCAGACAGTTCATGGAGTTGGCGGTGAACATACCGGAACACGAACCGCAGGTCGGACAGGCAGAGCGTTCCACTTGCTCGCTTTGTTCATCAGACACTTTCGGGTCCGCGCCCTGAATCATCGCATCGACAAGGTCAAGCTTGATGATTTTATCGGAGAGCTTGGTTTTACCCGCCTCCATTGGACCACCAGAGACAAAGATGACAGGAATGTTCAGACGCAGAGAGGCCATCAGCATCCCTGGGGTGATTTTGTCACAGTTGGAGATACAGACCATCGCATCGGCACAGTGGGCGTTGACCATGTACTCGACCGAGTCGGCGATCAACTCGCGCGACGGCAGTGAATAAAGCATGCCCCCGTGGCCCATCGCGATACCGTCATCCACAGCGATGGTGTTGAACTCTTTCGCCACACCGCCAGAGGCTTCGATTTGCTCCGCAACCAATTTACCCAAATCGCGCAGGTGTACGTGGCCGGGAACAAACTGGGTAAAGGAGTTCACCACAGCGATAATCGGTTTGCCAAAATCGGCGTCGGTCATTCCGGTAGCGCGCCACAGCGCGCGGGCTCCCGCCATATTACGACCGTGGGTGGTGGTGGCAGAACGATACTTAGGCATGCTTTATTTACTCCCGTCTATCTATTAAATGGGACGGTGCGTGCCGTCCCATATTTATACTTAGTGATTAACCTGATCCAACCAGCCGTATTTATCTTCCGTTTCACCGGTAAAGAGGCCAAAGAATGCTTGCTGAATACGCTTCGTTACAGGGCCACAACGACCTTCACCAACCTGAATGCCATCGACGCTACGTACCGGGGTGATTTCTGCCGCCGTACCGGACATGAAGACTTCGTCCGCCAGATAGAGCGATTCACGTGACAGCACTTGCTCACGCACTTCGATATTCAAATCTTTTGCCAGCTTGATGATCGCATCACGAGTGATACCTGGCAGCGCAGAGGAGGTGAATGGCGGTGTGAACAGAATGCCATCTTTCACTTCGAACAGGTTTTCACCCGCACCTTCAGAGATATAGCCATTTACATCCAGAGCGATACCTTCCTGATAGCCATGACGACGCGCTTCACTGCCAACCAGCAGTGAGGAGAGGTAGTTGCCACCGGCTTTTGCCGCCGTTGGGATGGTATTTGGCGCGACACGATTCCAGGAAGAAACCATTGCGTCGATCCCCTGATCCAGTGCTTCAGCACCCAGGTAGGCGCCCCACGGGAACGCGGCAATGATCACATCCGTGGTGTAGCCCGCTGGCGGGTTAACGCCCATGCCCACATCACCGACAAACACCAATGGACGGATGTAGGCGCTGGTCAGGTTGTTTTTGCGAATCACTTCGCGGCACGCTTCCATCAGCTCATCAACGCTTTGGGAAACCGGGAAACGATAAATTTTGGCTGAGTCATGCAGACGTTGCATGTGTTCACGATGGCGGAACACCACTGGTCCTTTGTGAGAGTCGTAGCAACGGATGCCTTCGAATACAGACGTACCGTAATGCAGCGCATGGGACATCACGTGGACTTTCGCGTCCTCCCAGCGAACCATCTCACCATTGAACCAAATGTAATCAGCTTTTTTCGTCGTCATTTTTTCTTCCTGTCACGCTTAAGCGCGGATTTGTTGTGATGTGGTTGTGCTCTGACAGATGGCTACATGTGCAACATCTACCAGTTTAGTTAACTGACTAAACAGTAAGTCGACCGACCGTGGACTGGCAACGGTCAATTCGATATTTATGTTCTGTGCATCGGTGGCAGTTTCCATATTCATGGAACAGATCTGAAAGCCACGGTGGCGAACCACACGTAATACACGTTCTAACGTTTCCGGATTGAAGCGTGCCTGCACGGCGACCTGATGTTGCATCATGATAATTTCTCCAGCATTTGTGAGTTACTCGCACCTGGTGGGACTAACGGCCAGACATTCTCAAGTTCGTCGATTGAGACATGAAGCAGATAAGGCCCTTCGCTTGACAGCATGGTGTCGAGTGCCGCTTCAACCTGGTCTTTACGAGTGATGTGCTGACCAGGGATGCCAAAGGCGCTGGCCAGGACGAGAAAATCGGGATTATCGGTGAGTGTGGTTTCGCTATATCGCTCCTGGAAAAACAGCTGCTGCCACTGGCGAACCATGCCAAGACGTTGGTTATCGAGTAAGACGATTTTCAGTGGCAACTGTTTGCGTTTAACCGTACCCAGTTCCTGAACATTCATCATGAACGAACCATCACCGGAGATGCAGATAACAGTATCGTTCGGGCGAGCGACCTGTGCACCAACGGCAGCCGGTAAGCCGAAACCCATGGTCCCTAAACCGCTAGAGGTGATGAAGTTTTCCGGGCGCGTATAGGTCATATGCTGCGCCGACCACATCTGGTGCTGGCCCACATCCGTGGTGACAACACTGTCAGCAGGTTTGCGATCCGACAGTTGCTTCAGCAACAACGGGGCGTAGATAGCCTCACCGGGGTGGTCATAACGCCAGGCGTGTTCAGTGCGCATATCTGCCGCATGTTGACGCCACTCAGTGATCTCCAGTGGCTGCTGCAATGCAGGTAATAACACATTCAGATCGCCCTGCAGGGCCACATGAACCTGGCGCAATTTGTTCATTTCGGCCGGGTCGATATCCATATGGATGACTTTTGCATTCGGTGCGAAAGTGTTCAGTTTTCCGGTTACGCGATCATCAAAACGCGCGCCAACTGCAATGAGCAGGTCACATTCCTGAACCGCCAGGTTTGCCGCTTTTGTCCCGTGCATCCCCAGCATCCCCAGATAGTACGGATACTCAGCATCCACCGCACCCAGACCTTTGAGGGTACAGGTAGTAGGCATTTGCGTAACGGCAATAAACTCTCGCAATGCAGGAACAGCCTGCGCCATTCCTACACCACCACCAATGTACAGAATCGGTTGTTGGGCCTGAGCCAGCATCTGGCGAGCGGCATCAACATCGGCATGAAGGAACGTATCGCTATCTTCGACAGTGGAGAAATGCGGCTCCAGTTCACCCAGTGCAACCTGAACATCTTTAGGTATATCAATTAAAACGGGGCCCGGACGACCAGAGTTAGCGATTTGGAAGGCTTCTGCCATCACGCGCGGCAACTCATCCAGAGACTGAACAAGGAAGCTGTGTTTAGTACATGCCAGTGACAAACCGAGCACATCAACTTCCTGAAACGCATCCGTTCCGATTAACGGTGATGCGACCTGGCCGGTAATGGCAACAACGGGAACAGAATCAAGCAGAGCATCAGCCAGGCCGGTGATCAGGTTTGTCGCACCGGGGCCCGACGTCGCCATACAAACACCCGTTTTCCCGGTGGCTCGGGCATAGCCAATAGCCGCCATGGCTGCGCCTTGCTCATGCCGGCACAACAGGTGTTCCACGCCGCCGTCATACAATGCATCGTAAATCGGCATAATTGCGCCACCCGGATAACCGAATACGGTTTCAACTCCCTGCGCGCGCAACGCATGTACTACCCACTGTGCCCCATTCATAGTCAGTTCCCCGTCATAAATCTGGAGAAACAGAATTTTGTGCTAGTTGTCATTCTCTGCTCCTCATTTAAGTTTTTTAGTCATAAAAAAACCCCCGGACCTTTCGGTGCGGGGGTCTTAGTTCGTTAAGGCTTGATTTCTAAGCCTTTCCTCGTCCAAGTGCAGCCCCGCACGGTGGGATAATAATCACCACCACGCTAATCACGACCAGGCTAATCACTCGTAGAAGGGCTGTCATTTTCAGTTCTTTTTGCATCTTGTTCGAAGGAATACCTAAAGAGGTATCACAGATATGAAATCAAACACAAGTTTTATTTATGAAAACTTTATTTAGCATGCAAATAATTATGCAAAAAATCGTTGTTTTATATGAAAAAAATTGAAAATGAATTTTTTTCATTTTTTGACTGCGCCATTCGCTGTCAAAACATTCCGTTATTCATTGCTGCGAGAAGGATTCCATTCTCATGCAACTTTTACACTTTGCTGTCAAAAATCAGGAATGCGCGCCGTAAATCAGCAAACTTGCAGTGAATAACAGAAAACTACAGTGGCATAGTAGCTATATCAGGAGGTACTTATGTCACTGTCAGTTGTTTATACCCGTGCCGCAATTGGTGTGAGGGCCCCACTTATTTCTGTTGAAGTTCATTTGAGTAATGGGCTGCCAGGGCTGACGCTTGTTGGATTACCGGAAACCACAGTGAAAGAGGCAAGGGATCGCGTGCGCAGTGCAATCATCAATAGCGGTTATACCTTCCCGGCCAGGAAAATCACCATCAACCTGGCACCGGCTGATTTGCCCAAAGAGGGAGGGCGATATGATTTACCTATCGCGATTGCGCTCCTCGCTGCCTCTGAGCAATTGAACACAACAAGGCTAGGCTCGTATGAGTTTATCGGTGAACTGGCGCTTACAGGCGCGCTAAGAGGCGTTCCCGGCGCAATTTCTGGCGCTCTTGAAGCAATACAAGCAGGACGACAAATCATCGTCGCCAATGAAAATGCTTCAGAAGTGAGCCTTATTGCTGAGAAAGGCTGCCTGATAGCTGGGCACTTACAGGAAGTTTGTGCGTATCTGGAAGGACGACACGAGTTGGCCGAACCGGAAGAGTGCGATGAAATATTGCCGGATGCTCCAGAGAATCTCAGCGACATCCTGGGTCAGGAGCAAGGCAAGCGCGCGCTAGAAATTACGGCTGCAGGTGGGCACAACCTTCTGCTGATAGGCCCACCGGGCACAGGTAAAACCATGTTGGCGAGTCGCCTCTGTGGCCTACTCCCACCACTGAATAATCGTGAAGCTCTCGAAAGCGCCGCAATCTTCAGCTTGGTCAGTTCAGCATCTCTGCACAAACAGTGGCGCCGCCGACCTTTTCGATCTCCACACCACAGCGCCTCTCTTGCGGCGATGGTCGGCGGAGGAGCAATACCCGGCCCTGGCGAAATTTCTCTGGCACACAATGGCATATTGTTTCTTGATGAACTGCCCGAGTTTGAACGACGCGTATTAGATGCGCTACGTGAACCGATTGAATCTGGACAGATTCATATCTCCCGTACGAGAGCCAAAATTAGCTATCCCGCTCAATTTCAGTTGGTTGCCGCGATGAACCCTAGCCCCACGGGACACTACCAGGGCAATCATAATCGTTGTACACCTGAACAGACACTCCGCTATCTGGGAAAACTATCAGGTCCTTTCCTCGACAGGTTCGATTTGTCTCTGGAAATCCCTCTTCCACCACCGGGCTTACTGAGACAGACACACGTCAGGGGAGAAAGCACGTCGCAGGTACGCGACAGGGTCGTCATCGCGCAGGCAAGGCAATATACCCGTCAGCACAAACTAAATGCCCGCCTTGATAACGCAGAAATCAGGCAGTTTTGCCCTCTCAAGGCTGAGGATGCATGCTGGCTGGAAGAAACGCTGACTCGGTTTGGACTTTCAATCCGCGCATGGCAACGTTTGTTGAAGGTCGCGCGAACTATCGCTGATGTCGAAGGTTGCCCTGATATTAAAAGACAGCATCTTCAGGAAGCATTGAGCTATAGAGCAATTGATCGTTTACTGCTGCATCTGCAAAAGATACTGGCGTAAAAAAGGGGCCGTAGCCCCTCTTTTCATTTCATCGCAGCATTAATCATCTGACTCGGTATAATCTTCAGCACCTTCCATCTGCGGCTTACCACCAGACAGGGTATGGAAGCGCTTAGGACGCTTGATACGTGCCATGTATTTGATCCACACACGTTCCGCTTCAGATTCCGGCTCGCGTTCGCCACGGCAAACGGCAACAAACTGTTTTTCGTCTTCCGTTTCAGGTTCGCGTTTTCCCAGATCTAACTCGTTAAAGGCATAACCATGACGCTCAAGCAGTTGTGCCTCTTTGATGGTGAAATCACCATGGCGAGAGAACCCGCGCGGATAATTTTTATTGTCGAAAAAACGATTAATTGTCGTAAAGCTTTCCGCCATCCTACACGCTCCTAATTCTTTGGCCGAGCTATTTATGGCGCGGAGTATTAGTTACGCTTGACAGAGCGTCAAACAAAACATTTAAATCATAACGACAAATAATTTTGCGGAGAAAGATGTGGATACGGAATTGCTAAAAACTTTCCTGGAAGTGAGCAGAACACGTCACTTTGGACGAGCAGCTGAAGCACTCTACCTGACACAGTCAGCGGTCAGTTTTCGTATTCGCCAGTTGGAAAATCAACTGGGGGTGAATCTTTTTACCCGCCATCGCAACAATATCCGCCTAACACCTGCGGGTGAGAAACTCTTGCCTTATGCAGAAACGTTGATGAACACCTGGCAAGCGGCACGAAAAGAGGTTGCACATACCTCACAGCACAATGAGTTTTCGATTGGGGCGAGTGCCTCACTATGGGAATGCATGCTCAGTCAATGGCTTACACGATTATATCAAACGCACAATCATCTACAGTTTGAGGCTCGAATTGCCCAGCGTCAGTCCCTTGTTAAACAATTGCATGAGCGTCAGCTGGATCTTCTGATCACTACAGAAGCCCCCAAAATGGACGAATTTAGTAGCCAAATTGCTGGTCAATTTAGCCTGGCGCTTTATGCCTCTGAGCCCTCAACGATGAAGGCAGATCGCAATTATCTACGCATGGAATGGGGGCCAGATTTCCAGCAACATGAGACTGGATTGATTGCCAGCGATGATGTGCCAAAACTGACAACCAGTTCTGCTGAGATAGCTTGTCAGCAACTTGGTCTGCTGAACGGTTGCACCTGGTTGCCGACGCGTTGGGCCGAAAAGAAACCTGAGTTGCATGCTGTCATCGATTCCTCGACACTTTCAAGACCGCTTTATGCGGTATGGCTACAGAACAGTGACAAGCAATCTCAGATAAAAGATCTGCTAAAAATCAACATACTGGATTAATGTCACGGAGCTGCAAGGACGCAGACAGTAAATAAGGAAAGGGTAGCTTTCATCATTTTTTAGGCAAAAAAAATCCTTTGCCTAAGCAAAGGATTATTATGTGGCAGGGGCGGAGAGACTCGAACTCGCGACACCCGGTTTTGGAGACCGGTGCTCTACCAACTGAGCTACGCCCCTAAATCTTCTTACCATTAAGCCTGCTATTCAGCAGGCTTAATTTTTAATAAGTGGCGGAACGGACGGGACTCGAACCCGCGACCCCCTGCGTGACAGGCAGGTATTCTAACCGACTGAACTACCGCTCCACCGAAGACTTCTGTAACCACCGGTTTAGTGCACCGGCTTACTACTTAATTTGATGCCTGGCAGTTCCCTACTCTCACATGGGGAGACCCCACACTACCATCGGCGCTACGGCGTTTCACTTCTGAGTTCGGCATGGGGTCAGGTGGGACCACCGCGCTAAAGCCGCCAGGCAAATTCTGTTCATTAACCCGCTTTCGCCGGCTAATATTATCTGTATCAGGCTGATTATCATGTCTCTTTCGCCAAAACATCTTCGGCGTTGTAAGGTTAAGCCTCACGGTTCATTAGTATCGGTTAGCTCAACGTATCGCTACGCTTACACACCCGACCTATCAACGTCGTAGTCTTCAACGTTCCTTCAGGACCCTTAAAGGGTCAGGGAGAACTCATCTCGGGGCAAGTTTCGTGCTTAGATGCTTTCAGCACTTATCTCTTCCGCATTTAGCTACCGGGCAATGCCATTGGCATGACAACCCGAACACCAGTGATGCGTCCACTCCGGTCCTCTCGTACTAGGAGCAGCCCCCCTCAATTCTCCAGCGCCCACGGCAGATAGGGACCGAACTGTCTCACGACGTTCTAAACCCAGCTCGCGTACCACTTTAAACGGCGAACAGCCGTACCCTTGGGACCTACTTCAGCCCCAGGATGTGATGAGCCGACATCGAGGTGCCAAACACCGCCGTCGATATGAACTCTTGGGCGGTATCAGCCTGTTATCCCCGGAGTACCTTTTATCCGTTGAGCGATGGCCCTTCCATTCAGAACCACCGGATCACTATGACCTGCTTTCGCACCTGCTCGAGCCGTCACTCTCGCAGTCAAGCTAGCTTATGCCATTGCACTAACCTCCTGATGTCCGACCAGGATTAGCTAACCTTCGTGCTCCTCCGTTACTCTTTGGGAGGAGACCGCCCCAGTCAAACTACCCACCAGACACTGTCCGCAACCCGGATCACGGGTCCACGTTAGAACACCAGCCATTAAAGGGTGGTATTTCAAGGGCGGCTCCACGCAGACTGGCGTCCACGCTTCAAAGCCTCCCACCTATCCTACACATCAAGGACCAGTGTTCAGTGTCAAGCTATAGTAAAGGTTCACGGGGTCTTTCCGTCTTGCCGCGGGTACACTGCATCTTCACAGCGAGTTCAATTTCACTGAGTCTCGGGTGGAGACAGCCTGGCCATCATTACGCCATTCGTGCAGGTCGGAACTTACCCGACAAGGAATTTCGCTACCTTAGGACCGTTATAGTTACGGCCGCCGTTTACCGGGGCTTCGATCAAGAGCTTCGCGTTGCCGCTGACCCCATCAATTAACCTTCCGGCACCGGGCAGGCGTCACACCGTATACGTCCACTTTCGTGTTTGCACAGTGCTGTGTTTTTAATAAACAGTTGCAGCCAGCTGGTATCTTCGACTGATTTCAGCTCCACCCGCAGGGGCTTCACCTACATATCAGCGTGCCTTCTCCCGAAGTTACGGCACCATTTTGCCTAGTTCCTTCACCCGAGTTCTCTCAAGCGCCTTGGTATTCTCTACCTGACCACCTGTGTCGGTTTGGGGTACGATTTCGTGTTACCTGATGCTTAGAGGCTTTTCCTGGAAGCAGGGCATTTGTTACTTCAGCACCGTAGTGCCTCGTCATCACACCTCAGCGTTAAAAGAGTCCGGATTTACCTAAACTCTCCGCCTACATGCTTAAACCGGGACAACCGTCGCCCGGCTAACATAGCCTTCTCCGTCCCCCCTTCGCAGTAACACCAAGTACAGGAATATTAACCTGTTTCCCATCGACTACGCCTTTCGGCCTCGCCTTAGGGGTCGACTCACCCTGCCCCGATTAACGTTGGACAGGAACCCTTGGTCTTCCGGCGTGCGGGCTTTTCACCCGCATTATCGTTACTTATGTCAGCATTCGCACTTCTGATACCTCCAGCATCCCTCACAGGACACCTTCAACGGCTTACAGAACGCTCCCCTACCCAACAACACATAGTGTCGCTGCCGCAGCTTCGGTGCATGGTTTAGCCCCGTTACATCTTCCGCGCAGGCCGACTCGACCAGTGAGCTATTACGCTTTCTTTAAATGATGGCTGCTTCTAAGCCAACATCCTGGCTGTCTGTGCCTTCCCACATCGTTTCCCACTTAACCATGACTTTGGGACCTTAGCTGGCGGTCTGGGTTGTTTCCCTCTTCACGACGGACGTTAGCACCCGCCGTGTGTCTCCCGTGATAACATTCTTCGGTATTCGTAGTTTGCATCGGGTTGGTAAGCCGGGATGGCCCCCTAGCCGAAACAGTGCTCTACCCCCGAAGATGAGTTCACGAGGCGCTACCTAAATAGCTTTCGGGGAGAACCAGCTATCTCCCGGTTTGATTGGCCTTTCACCCCCAGCCACAAGTCATCCGCTAATTTTTCAACATTAGTCGGTTCGGTCCTCCAGTTAGTGTTACCCAACCTTCAACCTGCCCATGGCTAGATCACCGGGTTTCGGGTCTATACCCTGCAACTTAACGCCCAGTTAAGACTCGGTTTCCCTTCGGCTCCCCTATTCGGTTAACCTTGCTACAGAATATAAGTCGCTGACCCATTATACAAAAGGTACGCAGTCACCCCATAAAGAGGCTCCCACTGCTTGTACGTACACGGTTTCAGGTTCTTTTTCACTCCCCTCGCCGGGGTTCTTTTCGCCTTTCCCTCACGGTACTGGTTCACTATCGGTCAGTCAGGAGTATTTAGCCTTGGAGGATGGTCCCCCCATATTCAGACAGGATACCACGTGTCCCGCCCTACTCTTCGAGTTCACACCAGATGCGTTTTTGTGTACGGGACTATCACCCTGTACCGCCGGACTTTCCAGACCGTTCCACTAACACACCTGCTGATTCAGACTCTGGGCTGCTCCCCGTTCGCTCGCCGCTACTGGGGGAATCTCGGTTGATTTCTTTTCCTCGGGGTACTTAGATGTTTCAGTTCCCCCGGTTCGCCTCGTTAACCTATGTATTCAGTTAACGATAGTGCAACGAATTGCACTGGGTTTCCCCATTCGGACATCGCCGGGTCAAAGGTTCATATCACCTCGCCGACGCTTTTCGCAGATTAGCACGTCCTTCATCGCCTCTGACTGCCAGGGCATCCACCGTGTACGCTTAGTCGCTTAACCTCACAACCCGAAGATGTTTCTTTCGATTCATCATCAAATTGCGAAAATTTGAGAGACTCGAACACACCTTCATCTGTTCTTATTACGGAGAACAGACACAGTGTGTCGTTTCAATTTTCAGCTTGATCCAGATTTTTAAAGAGCAAATATCTCAAACGTGACTCGCTGCTCACGCAACGGAATCAGTTTTGAGATATATCGGCAGGTGACTTTCACTCACAAACCAGCAAGTGGCGTCCCCTAGGGGATTCGAACCCCTGTTACCGCCGTGAAAGGGCGGTGTCCTGGGCCTCTAGACGAAGGGGACACTGAAGTCTCAATCGCAAGACGCCTTGCTATTTACTTTTCATCAGACAATCTGTGTGGACACTACAAAGGCAGGTTCTTTAAGGTAAGGAGGTGATCCAACCGCAGGTTCCCCTACGGTTACCTTGTTACGACTTCACCCCAGTCATGAATCACAAAGTGGTAAGCGCCCTCCCGAAGGTTAAGCTACCTACTTCTTTTGCAACCCACTCCCATGGTGTGACGGGCGGTGTGTACAAGGCCCGGGAACGTATTCACCGTAGCATTCTGATCTACGATTACTAGCGATTCCGACTTCATGGAGTCGAGTTGCAGACTCCAATCCGGACTACGACATACTTTATGAGGTCCGCTTGCTCTCGCGAGGTCGCTTCTCTTTGTATATGCCATTGTAGCACGTGTGTAGCCCTACTCGTAAGGGCCATGATGACTTGACGTCATCCCCACCTTCCTCCAGTTTATCACTGGCAGTCTCCTTTGAGTTCCCGGCCTAGCCGCTGGCAACAAAGGATAAGGGTTGCGCTCGTTGCGGGACTTAACCCAACATTTCACAACACGAGCTGACGACAGCCATGCAGCACCTGTCTCACGGTTCCCGAAGGCACTAAAGCATCTCTGCTAAATTCCGTGGATGTCAAGAGTAGGTAAGGTTCTTCGCGTTGCATCGAATTAAACCACATGCTCCACCGCTTGTGCGGGCCCCCGTCAATTCATTTGAGTTTTAACCTTGCGGCCGTACTCCCCAGGCGGTCGACTTAACGCGTTAGCTCCGGAAGCCACTCCTCAAGGGAACAACCTCCAAGTCGACATCGTTTACGGCGTGGACTACCAGGGTATCTAATCCTGTTTGCTCCCCACGCTTTCGCACCTGAGCGTCAGTCTTTGTCCAGGGGGCCGCCTTCGCCACCGGTATTCCTCCAGATCTCTACGCATTTCACCGCTACACCTGGAATTCTACCCCCCTCTACAAGACTCTAGCCTGCCAGTTTCGAATGCAGTTCCCAGGTTGAGCCCGGGGATTTCACATCCGACTTGACAGACCGCCTGCGTGCGCTTTACGCCCAGTAATTCCGATTAACGCTTGCACCCTCCGTATTACCGCGGCTGCTGGCACGGAGTTAGCCGGTGCTTCTTCTGCGGGTAACGTCAATCGCTGTGGTTATTAACCACAACGCCTTCCTCCCCGCTGAAAGTACTTTACAACCCGAAGGCCTTCTTCATACACGCGGCATGGCTGCATCAGGCTTGCGCCCATTGTGCAATATTCCCCACTGCTGCCTCCCGTAGGAGTCTGGACCGTGTCTCAGTTCCAGTGTGGCTGGTCATCCTCTCAGACCAGCTAGGGATCGTCGCCTAGGTGAGCCATTACCCCACCTACTAGCTAATCCCATCTGGGCACATCTGATGGCAAGAGGCCCGAAGGTCCCCCTCTTTGGTCTTGCGACATTATGCGGTATTAGCTACCGTTTCCAGTAGTTATCCCCCTCCATCAGGCAGTTTCCCAGACATTACTCACCCGTCCGCCGCTCGTCACCCGGGAGCAAGCTCCCTGTGTTACCGCCCGACTTGCATGTGTTAGGCCTGCCGCCAGCGTTCAATCTGAGCCATGATCAAACTCTTCAATTTAAGTTTGATGCTCGTGAATTAAACTTCGTAATGAATTACGTATGTTCACTCAGAGACTTGGTATTCATTTTTCGTCTTGCGACGTCAAGAATCCATGTCACTTTGAGTGCCCACACAGATTGTCTGATAAATTGTTAAAGAGCAGTGCAACGCGGCTTTCGCTCACCGTTGCGAGGTCCCGTATAATACGTTTTCCTCATTCAGAGTCAAGCGTTTATTTTCGCTTTTCTCTGCCGGCGTTCATCTCTGAACCCCGCTAACCCGGCGGCCTGTAAGCCGTTGTTCCGTGTCAGTGGAGGCGCATTATAGGGAGTTCTCAGACGTTGACAACCCCTCTTTGAAAAAAAACGTTCAACCGTCTCTTTTTTGCTCAAAACCGTGCTATAGCGCGAGTTTTTCGAGCGTTTCGAAGCCGTAGCGACGCAAAACGGGTAAAAGTTGTTCAGTCTCTTTCGTCAGCGCCATAGCAAAAGCAATGTTCGCATCGGAAGACTTAGCATCTGGCGCTTCGTGTTCAAGCAACCAGGAAGTTCGCCGCGCAATGGCCGCGCCAGAATCCACCAGCCGAGTCCCTTCTGGCAGAACCTGTAAAAGCTCTTCCTGTAATAGAGGGAAATGCGTGCATCCCAGCACAACGGTATCCGGTGGTTCCGGCATACGCAGCCAGGGGCGAAGGATACGACGCAGCTCTTCCAGGGGAACGACGTGTCCATGGAGTTTCGCTTCAGCCATCTCAACCAGCTCAGCCGAACCCAGCATCGCAATCTGGCATTCATTAGCAAAACGGTCGATCAGTTCACGCGTATAAGGCCGTTTTACTGTTCCACGTGTCGCCAGTAAACCGACGATACCGTTCGCCGTCAAACGAGCCGCAGGCTTAATCGCAGGGACGACGCCCACGACCGGAAACTGGAACTTTTCACGTAATGCTGGAAGGGATACCGTACTCGCCGTGTTACAGGCTATAACTGCCAGCGCCAGGGGATAACGCTTTTGCACAGCAGTCACAATTTCAACCACACGCTCGACAATAAAGTCTTCGCTCTTTTCCCCATAAGGAAACGCGACGTTATCGAAAGCGTAGATATAGTGGAGATTCGGCAGGAGATGCCGAATCTCATCATAGACCGAAAGCCCACCGACGCCGGAATCAAACACCAGCACGGTGGGACGCGGATCAGAAGGTGTAGCTGCCAGACAAGGTGTATTCCCGTCCTGCAGTTTGGTAGCCATAAACTGTCTCGTAATCTTTATCGAACAGGTTGGCTATTTTACCACGAACTGTAAGGTGTGAGGTGACAGGATATGAAACTGCGACATCCCACAGGCTGACTCCCCCCAGTTTAACTTCACGAGACGGGTATGAACTGAAGTCGTCGTCATAGCGAGTCCCCAGATAGCGGTATGCGAGATCCCAGTCAAGATCCCAAACCTGCCAGTCCAGTTGGTACTTCACCTGCTGTTTAGAGCGACGCTTAAGCACTTCGTTGGTTTTCGCATTACGCGGATCAACATAATCGTAAGAGATCTGGTGCGCCAATGGGCCTGTATCGAATTGAGCAGTAGCTTCAATCCCTTCAATGCGCGCTTTATCGACGTTGTAGTAGCGATAATTGGCATCATATCCAATCAGGTTATCGACATCATTACGATACGCGGAGACACGCCAGTTTACGGGTCCCGTCAGGCCCTCAAAGCCTCCTTCCCACTGTTTACTCTCTTCTGGTTTAAGATCCGGGTTACCATAGGTTGCGCTGTGGATCTGGCTCATTGTGGGTGCTTTGTACGCCGTTCCGTAAGAACCGACGATGCGATAACCCTCAACGAATTCCCAGGCGGCGCTGGTTTGCCAGGTACTATGGTCACCGAAGTTAGAGTTATCATCATGACGGGCGGCCGCTTCCAGCGTGACGCTATCAAACTGTTGCATCGCCGATAAGAAAACACCGGTGTTACGCTGTTCGTAGCCCTGGTCCAGGTAACCTGTACCTGCCTGTGTTTTTTGTTTCTGCCAGTCGATACCCGCACCGATATTACCGTGGCCTACCTCGAAGTTGTTCAGCCACTGCGTGGTATATTGCTTCACATCATCCATCGTTGCAGATGCTGCGTAGCGGCCTTTGCTTGGGTCGTAGTTGATATCCTTACTGCGGCCATAACCAGCTACCAGTTGAGACTGATAAATACCCTGCTTAAATCGCAGCCCGGTATCCCAGTTTTGGCTATAAAGCTGGCGCGTATCCGGCGTACCATCCGCAGTAAATGAAGCATAACCGTCATAGGCTGTGCGGTTATCATAGCCAAACCCACGCACAAAGCCGCTCAGGCTATCAGTCAGTTGCTGCTCAACGGAACCAAACAGCGACTTACTCATAAAACCATCGCGATCCGGTTGACGCGGAGCATCATTTGCCCCGATATCAAAACCTCGGGTGTAGGTATAGTTCCCGCCCATCGTGATTTTGGTTTTATCCAAGACCTGCTGGAAGGAGCCGTCATAAGACTGGTAGCCTTTGGAGCCAACGCCCGCAGAAATTTCCGCCCCTGGCTTATCACGTCCGGTAATAATGTTAATTACACCGCCGATAGCGTCAGAGCCATACAGCGCCGAACGCGGCCCACGAATGTATTCAATACGCTGAATAAGAGAGGTCGGAATCTGGCTGAGATCGGCGGCATTACTGATACCGGCATTGTTTAACGGGATGCCATCAATCAGAACCAAAACATGCCGAGATTCAGTGCCGCGAATAAAGGTAGACGCGTTCGCCCCCATACCACCGCTTTGCGCGATATCCACACCCGGTAAACGAGACATCACCTCAACAACACTTTTTGCCTGCCAGCGTTCAATATCTTCACGCGTCACAACGGACGTTGGGGCCAGAACGGTGTTGATTGGTTGTTCAAAACGGTTTGCTGTCACCACCATCGAGTCCGCGCTATCCTGCGCCCAGCCCGAAAATGCTGTGACGGAAAGCGCCGTCAGCAGCGATACTTTTTTAATCATTGTTAAAGCATCCACAATATAAGAAGGATGCCGCAGGCCTCATCTATAGCACGCGATGATGAAACCAAGTGCGACGTGATCCCGGCAGGTCTTCGGGCTAGGTGGCGTATTGTGGATGAAGACTTCCCGCTCACGTCACCCTTCAAGCTGCTTCTGCGGCGGCTGAACTCGCTGGCCACCTTGATGCAACTTGAATAATGTTGTGTATACAAAGCAGTGTCTACAACTCTCATCCCGCCAGTCTTTACCGCTGCGCGTCAGCTCCAGATTTACACTGGATTCCCTTTTCACTCACAGGAGACCGGAAACAGAATGCTACAATTAGAAACGTATGGATGTCCAGACAGCTAAGCATCATTAAATGTGGACATCCCCTGTACAGTGCTTACAATCCCCGCGAAATTCTTTATTACTCAGGACGCATCATGACCCCCGAACACCTCCCGACAGAACAATACGACGCGCAGCTGGCAGAGAAAGTTGTCCGCCTGCAAAGTATGATGACGCCTTTCAACGCGCCCGTTCCCGAGGTGTTCCGCTCACCGGTCAGCCATTACCGTATGCGTGCCGAGTTCCGTATCTGGCATGATGGTGACGACCTGTATCACATCATCTTTGATCAACAGACGAAATCACGAATTCGTGTAGACAGCTTCCCTGCCGCCAGCGAATTAATTAATCAGTTGATGACGTTGATGATCGACGGAGTCCGCAACAACCCGGTGTTGCGACACAAGCTGTTCCAGATTGATTACCTGACGACCCAAAGCAACCAGGCCATTGTGTCGCTGCTGTATCACAAAAAGCTGGACGATGAGTGGCGTGCACAAGCAGAAACCCTGCGTGATGCCCTGCGAGCACAGAACATCAATGTCCACCTGATTGGCCGCGCCACAAAAACCAAAATCATGCTGGATCAGGACTATATCGACGAGCGCCTGCCGGTGGCCGGAAAAGAGATGATCTACCGCCAGGTAGAAAACAGCTTTACCCAGCCAAACGCCGCCATGAACGTACAGATGCTGGAGTGGGCGCTGAGTGCCACCGAGGGCTCAACGGGTGATTTGCTGGAGCTTTACTGTGGTAACGGCAACTTCTCGCTGGCGCTGGCGCGCAATTTTGAACGCGTGCTGGCAACGGAAATCGCCAAACCATCCGTTGCCGCTGCACAATACAATATTGCAGCCAACCACATCGACAACGTCCAGATTATTCGTATGGCGGCAGAAGAGTTTACTCAGGCGATGAACGGTGTACGTGAATTCAATCGATTGCAGGGAATTGACCTGAAGAGCTACCAGTGCGAGACGATTTTTGTCGATCCACCGCGTAGTGGGCTCGACAGTGAAACCGAGAAAATGGTGCAGGCGTACCCGCGTATTTTGTACATCTCCTGTAACCCGGAGACATTGTGTAAAAATCTGGAAACCTTGAGCCAGACGCATAAGGTTGAACGCCTGGCCCTGTTCGATCAGTTCCCGTACACGCACCACATGGAGTGCGGCGTACTGCTCACGGCGAAGTAATCTGTTTGCCGGATGGCGTTTCGCTGATCCGGCAAACAACATCCATCCACGTTATTCCGTCAATTGATTCTTGCGGCTACGTATGCGCGAGCCAATCCAGAACACCAGCGCCACAGACAGGACCGCAGGCAGGAAATTAGAGCCAATATCCGGATACTCTGCGCGCACAACAGTGCTATACAACAACACGCCCAAAATAAAGCAGGCGGCGGCAAGCCCCGGCAGCCCCACTGGCATTGTTCGATTCTGGTAACGTTGATGCAGGCAATAAACCGTCAGCACCAGCGCGATTAGCGGGAAAATAGAGAATGGTACGATAGAGCTGAAAATAGCCGAAAACGTGCCATTAATTGATAAGCCAGCGATCAATGCCAGCAACAACGTACCTTTATCCTGACCTGACTGTTTCATTACTCACCCTTCACTCATCGGTTTGATGTGCCATCTTTTCTTGTTCACGGCGATACCAGTAATACGCACCTTTGGAAATCATCCGCAGTTGTAATACCAGTCTCTCTTCAAGCTGTTTCCGTTGTTCAATGCCAACATCCAGTGCCTCCGCGCCTGCACTGAAAACAATGGTCACCATCGCTTCGGCCTGTGCTTCTGTGAAGGCTCGCGGCATATGGTTTTCGAGTTCAAGATAGTCGGCAAGTTCCGCAATAAAATGCTGAATCTCGCGCGCGACAGCGGCACGAAACGCGGAGGATGTTCCGGAACGCTCACGCAATAACAGACGAAACGCGTTCGGATTATTACCAATAAACTCCATAAAGGTGGAGACAGAGGTGCGGATCACGCTGCCACCTTTAGCAATACGCTGGCGCGCCTGACGCATCAGTTGGCGCAGCATCAGACCACTCTCGTCCACCATCGTCAGACCCAGTTCATCAACATCACGAAAATGACGATAGAAGGACGTTGGCGCAATCCCTGCCTCACGCGCCACTTCGCGCAGGCTCAGGCTGGCAAAACTTCGCTCAGCACTCAATTGACTGAATGCGGCTTCCACCAGCGAACGCCGGGTTTTCTCTTTTTGTTGTGCTCTTACGCCCATCACAATAGTTGAATCCTTCCAAAGGCCTGATGGCACTATACCAGAGAATAAAATTAATCTGTTTGCCCTGCTTTGTGAAAGATTGTTTACGTGAGGTTTGTGCTCCACTGCGCGAAAAGAGCACAACGATAATTGGGTTATCCGCGCATTGATGTTATGATTCTGTTGCTTTTATGTATAAGAACAGGTAAGCCTTACCATGCCACACACCTACGATTACGATGCAATAGTTATTGGTTCCGGCCCAGGCGGCGAAGGTGCTGCTATGGGGCTGGTGAAGCAGGGAGCCAGGGTAGCGGTAATAGAGCGCTACCATAATGTTGGTGGCGGTTGTACCCACTGGGGCACAATCCCTTCTAAAGCCCTCCGCCACGCCGTCAGCCGCATTATCGAATTTAACCAAAACCCCCTTTACAGCGATCACTCCCGACTTCTGCGTTCCTCATTTGCCGACATACTGAATCATGCTGACACAGTAATTAACCAGCAAACACGGATGCGTCAGGGATTTTATGAGCGTAACCATTGTGAAATCCTGCAAGGTAACGCCCATTTCGTCGACGAACACACGCTGGCGCTGGAGTGTCACGACGGCTCTGTAGAGACAATTACCGCAGAGAAATTCGTTATTGCCTGTGGTTCACGCCCTTATCACCCGGCAGATGTTGATTTCTCTCACCCACGCATTTACGACAGCGATTCCATTTTGAGCCTGCACCATGAACCCCGCCATGTACTCATCTATGGTGCAGGGGTTATCGGCTGTGAATACGCGTCGATTTTCCGTGGAATGGAGGTGAAAGTTGACCTTATCAACACCCGCGACCGTCTGCTGGCATTTCTCGATCAGGAGATGTCAGATTCTCTCTCCTATCACTTCTGGAACAGTGGCGTCGTCATTCGCCATAACGAAGAATATGAGAAAATCGAAGGCTGTGATGACGGCGTAATCATGCACCTGAAGTCCGGCAAGAAACTCAAAGCCGACTGCCTGCTGTATGCCAATGGACGTACGGGTAACACCGATTCGCTGGCGCTGGAAAACATCGGCCTCGAAACCGATAGCCGTGGGCAACTGAAGGTCAACAGCATGTACCAGACGGCGCTGCCAAATATCTATGCTGTGGGTGACGTCATTGGTTATCCGAGTCTGGCATCTGCTGCTTACGATCAAGGACGCATTGCCGCACAGGCGCTGGTGAAAGGTGAGGCAACCGCCCATCTTATCGAAGATATTCCGACCGGGATTTACACCATTCCGGAAATTAGCTCCGTCGGAAAAACAGAGCAGCAACTGACGGCAATGAAAGTGCCTTACGAGGTAGGTCGTGCGCAGTTTAAGCATCTGGCTCGCGCACAAATCGTGGGGATGAGTGTGGGAACACTGAAGATTTTGTTCCATCGCGAAACGAAAGAGATCCTCGGTATTCACTGTTTCGGTGAACGCGCCGCGGAGATCATTCATATCGGCCAGGCGATAATGGAGCAAAAAGGTGGTGGTAACACGATTGAGTACTTTGTTAACACCACCTTTAACTACCCGACAATGGCGGAAGCCTATCGGGTAGCGGCATTAAACGGTCTGAACCGCCTGTTTTAACGCGCTGTCAAAGTGGCCATCCATTGAACTACGGATGGCCTCTGCCAGCTGTTCATAGCGGCTACGCAGCGGCGAACCAGGGCGATAGACCAGCCCGATGGTACGGCGTGGTTCCGGTTTAATACACGGCAGATACACCACACCATCTCGCTTGCGTTCATGCGGAACGGCCAGCGCAGGCAACAATGTGATACCACTTCCTGCCGCGACCATATTACGCAGCGTTTCCAGGCTGGTTGCACGGAAATGGGTATCTTCATCCGCACCCGCTTCAAAGCAGAAGCCCATTGCCTGATCGCGCAAGCAGTGACCATCTTCCAGCATCAGCAGTTTTTCGCCCGCCAGATCGGCCATTGGAACCCGCTCACGATTCGCCCACGGGTGATCCTCATAGATCGCCAGCATCATCGGCTCATCAAACAGCGGCACTTCGATGAAGGCCTCACTCTCTTTGACCAGCGCCAGAATCGCACAATCGAGCTTACCGCTGTCTAACTGCGCCAGCAGCTGATGGGTTTGCGCTTCATGCAGGTACATTTCGAGTTTCGGGAAGGTCTGGTGCAACATCGGAATGATGTGCGGTAACAGGTACGGGCCAACGGTTGGGATCAGGCCAATATGCAGTGGGCCAGACATCGCCTCCCCCTGCTGGCTTGCCATTTCCTTGAGCACTTTGACCTCGCGCAGCACAGTGCGCGCCTGATCCACCAGCAACAAACCGGCCTGGGTGAACAGCACTTTACGACTGGTGCGCTCCAGCAGCATTACGCCCAGTTCATCCTCCAGCTTACGGATTTGACCGCTAAGCGTAGGCTGACTGACGTGGCAGGAATCTGCCGCGCGGCGAAAATGACGATGCTCGGCTAACGCTACCAGGTATTCAAGATCACGAATATTCATTATTCATCCTCCGTCGCCACGATAGTTCATGGCGATAGATAGCATAGCAACGAACGATTATCCCTATCAAGCATTCTGTTGAATAATACGCCACATAGACAAGACGGCACGTGTTTGACCCTTGGCGTGCCGAACTGTCAAACGAGTTTCTCTCAAAACTCGAACAACTAAAGCCAACGTGAACTTTTGCGGACCCCGTGGTCCGCATTTTTTTGCGTAAAAATCCGGGGTAAACGCAAAATGGCAACCGAAGTTGCCATTTTTAGTGTTTGCCTCCTCTCCCGCCGGGAGAGGTCGGGGTGAGGGCATCAACCCACACGGATCAAACTAACCGGTTTTTCGCATCCGCAATGGCCTGTGCAACCTGCTTAGGCGACACCCCACCTTTCGCGGCGCGCTTATCCAGGCACGACTGCAACGCCAGAATCGGATAAACATCATCCCCAATAACCGCACTAAATTTCTGCAGATCGGCCAGCGTTAACTCTTCCAGCGGCTTCGCCTGGCGAATGGCCTCAACCACCGCCTCACCCACAATATGGTGTGCTTCACGGAACGGCACGCCTTTGGCTACCAGGTAATCCGCCAACTCAGTAGAATTCGCGTACCCCTGCTGCGCCGCTTCCTGACAACGTGGACGTTTCACCTGAATACCATCCAACACCAGCGCGCCCATGTGCAGACAATCCAGCCAGGTGTCGAGTGCGTCGAATAACCCTTCTTTGTCTTCCTGCATGTCTTTGTTGTACGCCAGTGGCAAGCCTTTCAGGGTCATCATCATGCCCGTCAGCGCGCCCTGCACACGACCACACTTACCGCGGATCAGCTCCAGCGCATCCGGGTTTTTCTTCTGTGGCATCAGGGAAGAACCTGATGTCACGCGATCTGACAACTCAACAAAACCTGCTTCACCAGAGTTGAAGAAGATCAGGTCTTCAGCGAAACGCGACAAGTGCACCATACCGATGGAAGCATTCGAGAGCAGCTCCAGAACATGGTCACGGTCGGATACGCTGTCCAGACTGTTGCGTGTAGCGGATGCAAAACCCAGCCAGCCTGCCAGCTGTTCACGGTCGATCTCATACGCCGTACCCGCCAGCGCACCGCTGCCCAATGGACTAACGTCCAGACGTTTCAGGGTATCCTGCAAACGGCTTTCATCACGTGCCAGCATCTCAACATATGCCAGGCTCCAGTGAGCAAACGTCACCGGCTGAGCACGCTGCAGGTGGGTATACCCTGGCATCACCGCATCCTGATTGTTCTGCGCGGTCTCGACCAGAGCACTCTGTAATTGACGATTCGCTGCCAGCAGCTCCACCACCGTATCTTTACACCACAGTTTCAGGTCGGTCGCGACCTGATCGTTACGGCTACGCCCGGTGTGCAGTTTCTTACCCAGTTGGCCGACTTTGTCGATCAGTTTGCCTTCCACCCAGCTGTGAATGTCTTCGGCATCACTTTTCAGGATCTGCTGCGGGTCCAGACGCACCTCTTCCAGCAGGTTGTTCAGCGCCTCTTCCAGCTGCAGTTGTTCATCCGCAGTCAAGACGCCCACAGTGACCAGCGCTTTGGACCAGGCCACAGAGCCGACGATATCCTGTTCGGCCAGGCGGTAGTCGAAGCGCAAAGAGTCGTTGAACTGTTTGAACCGCTGATCCGCTGCCTGTGTAAAACGCCCACCCCAAAGTGCCATAACATGCTTCCTTAATATCTTTGAATGACTTTGCCCGGTGGCACTGCGCTTACCGGGCCTACAAAACAATAAATCGATTACGCCAGAATACGCGTGCCAATCGGCGTGCCGTTAAACAACGCCGGAAGTTGCTCCGCATGACGCCACGAGGCGATATCCACCGGACGGCCGAGCGTACGCGCAGCATCCAACGCCGCATTCACTTTTACAATCATGCCATCGGTAATAATGCCCTGAGCAATCAGTTGCTCTGCTTTTGCGGCAGTCATTTCCGCAATACGCTGGCCTTTGCCGTCCAGAATGCCGCTCACATCGGAGAGCAGGATCAGGTCTGCACCCAGCGTCGCCGCCAGTGCCGTAGCAGCCTGATCGGCATTCACGTTCATCAGTTGACCTTCTTCTGTCACACCGATGGAGCTAACCACTGGCAAGAAACCGCCTTCCAGTAAGGTGTTAATCAGATTAGGCGAACCCGGCTGCGCCAGTCCAACGTGGCCGAGGTCTTCGTCGAGCTGGGTCACTTTTACGCTATCGCCATCGCCCAGATAGAGGCCGACAGAAGCGATATGGTGTTTCTTCGCCCACGCCAGCAACGTTTTGTTTGCCGTCCCTGCCAGTGCACCGGTAATGATGTCAATCTGATCGGCTGGCGTTACACGCAGGCCATTTTTCTTTTTCACTGGCAGGTTAAGCCCTTTCATCAGCTCATCCACCACACAACCGCCGCCATGAACAATCACCAGAGGACGTTGGTGTGATTCGCGATAGTTAACCAGCGCGGTAAACAGACGCTCCAGCGCTTCTTCGCTGTCCAGCAGTACACCACCGAGTTTGATAATTAATGGGTTCATCATCACACCTTAAATAAGAGCCTGCGTTTCAGCGAAGCCAAAACGAATATTTGCACACTGCATTGCCTGTGCGGCAGCGCCTTTGAGTAAGTTATCTTCTGCGGCGACCACAATCAGGTGCTCGCCCTGAACAGCAAAGCCGATATCACAGAATGGCAGACCGACCACATTTTTCAGGGCTGGCACACCTTTGTCATACAGACGCACCAGCGGTTTATCCGCATACGCCTGAGTAAAGACGTCACTCACCTGTTCTTTTGTCACACCCGGTTTCAGGCGGCAGGTAATGGTTTCCAGAATCCCACGCGGGAAATTACCCAGATGCGGTGTGAAAATAACCTCTGCACCCAGGTGGGTCGTGATTTCAGGGTGATGGCGATGGTTGAACACCCCATACGGCTGAAGGCTGACTTCACAGAAACTGTTTGATATTGCCGCCTTACGGCCCGCACCGCTCACACCACTGGTGGCGTTGATCACTGGCCACTGGTTCAGATCCAGCAGGCCTGCATCGATCAACGGCTTCAGGGAAAGCTGTGCCGCCGTCGGGTAGCAACCCGGTACGGCAATCAGGTTCGCCTCTTTCAGTTTGTCTGCGCTCCACTCCGCCAGCCCGTACACCGCTTTCTCAAGCAAATCGGGATACTGATGGGTGAAACCATAATATTTTTCATAGAACGCACCGTCGTTTACACGGAACGCACCAGAGAGGTCGAACACCACACAACCTGCCGCCAGAAACTGCGGAGCCAGGTCATGGCTGACTTCGTGAGCAGTGGCTAAAAACACCACGTCCACGCCATCTGTGAACTCGCTGATATCGGACATC
The DNA here is from genome assembly GCF_013782625.1 of Enterobacter sp. RHBSTW-00994. Classification (NCBI taxonomy): domain Bacteria; kingdom Pseudomonadati; phylum Pseudomonadota; class Gammaproteobacteria; order Enterobacterales; family Enterobacteriaceae; genus Enterobacter; species Enterobacter sp. RHBSTW-00994. The sequence goes on from NZ_CP056199.1 coordinate 4,733,185, forward strand.
GGCTGCAACGGCAGGTCGACGATCCCCTTAAGTTGTGGATGCAAATCGGAAATTAACTTTCCTGCATCATTGCTTTGCGCTGACACGGTCAAAGCGGTTATGGTCATATGAGGATGGCGATTCACGTAGCTTACAAGCTCTGCGCCCGCATAACCGCTAGCGCCTACAATCAGCGTATTCAACATCAGGTTCCTTTACGCTCAACGTTAATGTATTTTTATTCACATTTATTGCATGAATATTGATACTATCACGACCTAAGGTGTGTCAACAATGAAAATGAACTTACCGCCATTTATCGAGATTTACCGCGCCCTGATTGCCACGCCGTCCATCAGCGCAACCGAGGAAGCGTTGGATCAGAGTAATGAGTCTTTAATCAATCTGCTGGCGGGTTGGTTTAGCGATCTTGGGTTTAACGTTGAGGTTCAACCCGTACCTGGAACCCGTCACAAATTCAACCTGCTCGCCAGTACCGGACAGGGCGCAGGCGGCTTGTTGCTGGCCGGCCATACCGATACCGTCCCCTTTGATGATGGTCGCTGGACGCGCGATCCCTTCACCCTGACCGAGCACGACAACAAGCTCTATGGCCTGGGTACGGCCGATATGAAAGGCTTCTTCGCCTTTATCCTCGATGCACTGCGTGACGTCGACGTGACGACGCTGAAAAAACCGCTCTACATTCTGGCGACTGCTGACGAAGAAACGAGCATGGCGGGCGCTCGTTACTTCTCTGAAAACACCGCAATCCGTCCAGATTGCGCCATCATTGGTGAACCAACCTCCCTGCAACCGATTCGCGCGCACAAAGGCCATATCTCAACCGCTGTGCGGGTAATGGGCCAGTCAGGCCACTCCAGCGATCCGGCGCGCGGGGTTAACGCCATTGAACTGATGCACGACGCGATTGGCCGCATTATGCAGTTGCGTGACTCACTGAAAGAACGCTATCACCATGATTCATTCACTGTTCCGTATCCAACACTGAACCTCGGTAGCCTGCACGGTGGGGACGCATCAAACCGTATTTGTGCCTGCTGCGAACTGCACATGGATATTCGCCCACTGCCTGGTATGACGCTGAGCGATCTGGATGGTCTGTTGAATGAGGCTCTGGCTCCTGTAAGCGAGCGCTGGCCAGGACGGCTGACGGTCTCTGAGCTGCATCCACCGATCCCAGGTTATGAATGCCCACCAGACCATCAACTCGTTGAAGTGGTCGAAAAGCTGCTTGGCGAAAAAACTGACGTGGTGAACTACTGCACCGAAGCGCCGTTTATTCAGACGCTGTGCCCAACGCTGGTTCTTGGTCCTGGTTCCATCAACCAGGCTCACCAGCCAGATGAATATCTGGAAACTCGCTTTATTAAACCCACGCGTGAACTGATTACCCAGGTTGTGCATCATTTCTGCTGGCACTAAAACTGCCCCCTCACCTCAACCCGATGGGCAGAGCGTGAGGGGTAAAAATCCCGCGATCTTCGTCACATTCTCATAAGCATCGCTTATCTGACGCAAAGCGAATTAAATTTCGTAAATTACCCACATTTATTCGTTTGCTGAACCGTTTTCGCAGCAATTGACGACGGGGGTTTTACGTGGCTTTATAAAGGGAGATGACAAAATAATGTCCAAAAGATTGTCGACTGGGCATAAACAAAAATGATGGGGTGACTGGGTTTTTATGAACGAACAATATTCCGCGTTGCGTAGTAATGTCAGTATGCTCGGCAAAGTGCTGGGAGATACCATCAAGGATGCGCTGGGAGAGAATATTCTCGACCGCGTTGAAACCATCCGTAAGCTGTCTAAATCCTCCCGAGCAGGAAACGAGGCCAATCGTCAGGAACTGCTTACCACCTTACAGAACCTGTCAAATGATGAGCTGCTGCCTGTTGCCCGAGCCTTCAGTCAGTTTCTGAACCTGGCAAATACCGCCGAGCAATATCACAGCATTTCGCCAAAAGGCGAAGCTGCCAGCAACCCGGAAGTCATTGCCCACACGCTCAGAAAACTCAAAGACCAGCCAGACCTCAACGAAGCGACGATCAAAAAAGCGGTTGAATCTCTTTCTCTGGAGCTGGTTTTGACCGCCCACCCAACTGAAATCACCCGCCGCACGCTGATCCACAAAATGGTGGAAGTGAACAACTGCCTGAAGCAGTTGGATAACAAAGACATTGCGGACTATGAACGTAACCAGCTGATGCGCCGTCTGCGTCAGCTCATTGCCCAGTCCTGGCACACCGACGAAATTCGTAAGCATCGCCCTAGCCCGGTTGATGAAGCGAAATGGGGCTTTGCGGTGGTGGAAAACAGCCTGTGGGAAGGTGTACCTAACTACCTGCGCGAACTGAATGAACAGTTGGAAGAAAACCTCGGCTACCGTCTGCCGGTAGACTTTGTTCCAGTCCGCTTCACCTCATGGATGGGAGGTGACCGCGACGGCAACCCGAATGTAACCGCTGAAATCACTCGCCACGTGTTACTGCTGAGTCGCTGGAAAGCGACGGACCTGTTCCTGAAAGATATTCAGGTGCTGATTTCCGAGTTGTCGATGGTGGAAGCAACGCCTGAACTACGCGAGCTGGCTGGCGAAGAAGGTGCGAGCGAGCCATACCGTTATCTGATGAAAAAACTGCGTGGTCAGTTAATGGCGACGCAGGCCTGGCTCGAAGCCCGTCTGAAAGGCCAGCGCCTGCCAAAACCAGAAGGTCTTCTGAGCCAAAACGAACAACTCTGGGATCCGCTTTACGCTTGTTATAAGTCTCTTCAGGCCTGCGGCATGGGCATCATCGCTAATGGTGAGCTGCTCGACACTCTGCGTCGCGTGAAGTGTTTTGGCGTACCACTGGTGCGCATTGATGTGCGTCAGGAAAGCACTCGCCACACCGAAGCGCTGGGCGAACTGACTCGCTACCTCGGCATCGGCGACTATGAAAGCTGGTCAGAAGCCGACAAACAAGCCTTCCTGATCCGCGAACTGAACTCCAAACGTCCTCTGCTCCCACGCAACTGGGAACCCAGCAATGAAACCCGCGAAGTGCTCAACACCTGTAAAGCGATCGTTGATGCACCGAAAGGATCGGTTGCCGCCTACGTGATCTCCATGGCGAAAACCCCTTCCGACGTGCTGGCCGTTCATCTGCTTCTGAAAGAAGCGGGTATTGGCTATGCCCTTCCAGTTGCTCCACTATTTGAAACCCTTGATGACCTGAACAACGCCAACGATGTGATGACGCAGTTGCTGAACATCGACTGGTATCGCGGCTTTATTCAGGGCAAACAGATGGTAATGATTGGCTATTCCGACTCCGCAAAAGATGCGGGCGTAATGGCAGCATCCTGGGCGCAATATCAGGCGCAAGACGCACTGATCAAAACCTGCGAGAAAGCCGGTATTGAACTGACGCTGTTCCACGGTCGCGGAGGCTCGATTGGTCGTGGCGGTGCGCCTGCTCACGCCGCACTGCTCTCCCAACCGCCGGGTAGCCTGAAAGGCGGGCTTCGCGTAACCGAACAAGGCGAGATGATCCGCTTTAAATACGGCTTGCCTGAAGTCACTATCAGCAGCCTGTCGCTGTACACCAGCGCGATTCTGGAAGCGAACCTGCTGCCGCCGCCTGAGCCGAAAGCATCCTGGTGTCATATCATGGATGAGCTGTCTGATATCTCCTGTGAACTGTACCGTGGCTACGTTCGCGAAAACAAAGATTTCGTGCCTTATTTCCGCTCGGCAACGCCTGAACAGGAACTGGGTAAACTGCCGCTAGGTTCACGCCCGGCCAAACGCCGCCCAACCGGTGGCGTCGAGTCTCTGCGTGCCATCCCGTGGATCTTCGCCTGGACGCAAAACCGTTTGATGCTGCCAGCCTGGCTGGGTGCTGGCGCTGCACTGCAAAAAGTGGTGGCGGATGGCAAACAGAGCGAACTGGAAACCATGTGTCGCGACTGGCCTTTCTTCTCCACACGTCTTGGCATGCTGGAGATGGTGTTCTCAAAAGCCGATCTGTGGCTGGCAGAGTACTACGATCAGCGCCTGGTAAAACCAGAGCTATGGGCGCTGGGGAAAGAGCTGCGTGAACTGCTGGAAGGTGACATTAAAGTGGTCCTGGATATCGCCAACGACTCACATCTGATGGAAGATTTACCGTGGATTGCCGAGTCCATCCAGTTACGTAACATCTATACCGACCCGCTGAACGTTTTGCAGGCTGAGTTGTTGCACCGCTCCCGTCTGGCAGAGGAAGAAGGCAAAGAGCCTGATCCTCGCGTAGAACAAGCGTTAATGGTGACGATTGCAGGTGTTGCCGCAGGTATGCGTAATACCGGCTAATCACTTTTCAGCGCTCATCAGGCCACACGATGTGTGGCCTTTTTTTATGCTTACAGGTAAGGTTTCTCTTTGGAAAACGTGGAAGGGAGCGCCATGCAGCAAGATATCAGCCAGATCCTGACAGACCTCATCAATGGGGCATTGCCCCTGCATCAGGTCTATTTTGCAAATGCCGCCACTCCTGCACCAGAGCTCGCGCTACAGGTCGATTTTCCCCGGCTGGAAATTGTGCTGGAAGGTGTTGTCGAAGACAGTGCCTCGTCGGCCTTACAAAAAAATGATGTTCTGTATGTTCCCGCCGGAGGCTGGAATCACCCTCAATGGAAAAACCCTGCAACGACGCTGAGTATTCTTTTTGGTAAACAACAGCTGGGCTTTAGCCTTCTGCACTGGGATGGCGTCGCTTTCCGCAATCTGGCGAAACAACACGTTGCACGACGTGGCCCCCGCATTGGCTCATTCCTGCTGCAAACTCTTCATGAAATGCAAATGCAGCCTCATGAACAGCAAACGGCGCGTCTTATCGTCGCCAGTTTAATCAGCCACTGCATCGATCTCCTTGGCAGCCAGATTCAGACCGCATCGCGCAGTCAGGCACTGTTTGAGGCTATTCGTGTCTATATTGATGAACATTATGCCGCCCCTCTCACCAGGGAATCTGTCGCCCAGGCGTTTTACATCTCACCGAATTATCTTTCGCACCTTTTCCAGAAAACTGGCGCTGTAGGTTTTAATGAATATCTGACCCACACCCGGCTGGAGCACGCGCGTCAGTTATTGAAAGGATATGATTTAAAAGTGAAAGAAGTGGCGCACGCCTGCGGATTTGTCGACAGTAACTATTTCTGCCGATTATTTCGTAAGAATACGGAGCGTTCACCGTCGGAATATCGCCGGCAGTATCACAGCCAGCTCACCGGAAAACCTGCTACTCCACAATGACGTGAGTGTGCTGCGGCGCGGTTAATACTTTGCGCACCGCACTCATCACCTTTTGCGGGTCGCGTAAAAAGGCGTTGATACCACACTTCACAGAGCGAGAATGTTCAAAGCGTTCACTTCCTGCCAGTTCAATGTCAGTGATAAGTAACACGACATCGGCGCGTCGAATGTCGCCATCAGTCAGCTCATTTTCGATACCTAACGCGCCCTGCGTTTCAATGTGAACGCTCCATTTCTCTTGCTGACAGAGCTTTTCAAGCCTTTCAGCGGCCATATAAGTATGCGCAACACCGCTTACACATGCGGTAACAGCCACCAGATGACGCCCTGTTATCACTGTCATTTTCACCCCCCTATGGTGACACTGAATCCTGCACGTTCAGCCATAAGACGCATCGCCGCAACATCATCTTCTGTTGGAGGAACAACCTGTTGCATCGTCCATTGCTGCCCCAGCAGGCGATACTTCGGCTCACCGTACTGATGAAAAGGTAATAAATGCAACTGCCTTATTCCGGTTGGTATCAGAAACGCCAGAACTTGCATCATATTTGCTTCACTCAGTGTATAGCCTGGTATCAGCGGCACACGCGGGATCACGTTCACGCCTTCAGCCACCAGTTGCCGCATATTCTCCAGCACTCTGGGTAAATTCATCGCGATGATCGAATTCGCCTGATCTGGGTCCATCATCTTAAGATCAAAAAGCACTTCATCACACTGGCGTGCCAAGGGTAATAAGCGGGACAAGGGCGCATCACCTGCAGTCTCTATCGCGGTATGCAGACCATAACGGCGCAATCGTTGTAGCAACCGCGTCGCAAATGGGGCTTGCATCAGCACTTCTCCCCCAGACAATGTCACTCCACCGCCCGATGAGCGGAAGAAAACATCGTCTTTCATCACTTCATATTCAAGCTCATCCAGAGTGATATCCCGCCCAATACGCTCAAATGCACCGGACGGGCACTCATCCGCATCGCGAAGGCATGTTGCACAATGCAGACATTTGCTTTCCCTGCGAACAGTCTCAATCTTAGGGGAGATCGATTCGGGATTAGCACACCATGGGCATTTGTGTGGACAGCCTTTAAAAAAAACCACCGTACGGATACCCTGTCCGTCGTTCAGGGAATAGCGCTGAATGTTGAAAATACGCGCCACATCGGCGCGTGTATCAATCACTTCACAGCTGATGCGCGGTGCGGCGAATAATGTCATCCTGGATCTCCTTTGACAGCTCAACAAAGAAGGCGCTGTACCCGGCAACACGGACCACCAGCCCGGCGAAATCCTGCGGACGCTGCTGTGCTTCTCGCAGCGTATCGGCATTCACTACGTTGAACTGGACATGCTGTAATTTGAGCTGAGTAAATGCACGCAGAAAATCGGCCAATTTCTGTAGCCCTGCATCACCTTCCAGCGTCGCAGGCGTGAATTTCACGTTCAATAATGTGCCATTGGACAAAAGATAGTTATCCAGTTTACTGACCGATTTCAGCACCGCCGTTGGCCCTTGCATGTCCTGTCCAAGCATCGGCGAAAGCCCACCATCAGCTAGCTGTTCGCCAGCAAACCGACCATCCGGTGTCGCACCGACAACCGCACCGAGCGGAACATGGGCCGACACGGTGTAAGATCCCGGCGTAAACTGTCCACCGCGCGGGTTACGATATTTCTCGACCTCTTTGCAGTAATGTCTCAGCAATTCAGCACTGATATTGTCAACATCGTCGATATCATTACCGTATTTTTCGAAGCGGTTGATCAATCGTGCACGCACTTTTTCACCTTCAGGAGTGGCAAAGTTTGCTTTTAACACTGCCAGTAACTCATCGAAACTTAAGCGCTGCTGCTCAAACACCAGCCCTTTTAAAGCGTGTAACGAGTCACTCAGGTTCGCAATCCCAATGCCCTGGACACCAGAGAAGTTGTAGCGCGCCCCACCTTCCGTGATGTCTTTCCCTTCTTCCAGACAATCGCTGATGAAGGAAGAGAGCAGTGGAACTGGAGCCCAGTCACGGTGGCCGATATCACAGATATTGCTGCCTTCAACCATCAACGCGATGTAATAATTAATTTTGTTGCGAATATGCTCAAGCAGTCCTTCATAATTAAGTTCAGAATTGCCTTCGTTCTCCTGCATGGCAATTTCCATCACTTTCAGCAGGTTGAACATGGCGATATCGTGAAGACCATAGGTTTTGCCTGGAATGGAGAGTTCAACGCAACCGACAACCGCGTAGTCGCGTGCGTCTTCCAGTGACACCCCACGGTTCAGAAACGCCGGAACAACCACCTCGTCGTTGAAAATCTGCGGAATGCCCGTTCCCAGACGAATGGTCTCTGCGGTCTTAAGCAGGAAAGGTCTATCAATAAGCTCATTTATCCGAACGCCAAGGTTGGGCTGCGGAAGTTGCACGTTTTGATAAGCGTCCAGACACAAGAATGAAAGCACGTTTACCGCACTACGCCCACTCTCTGTAAGCCCGCCCAACAAAGCCGTGTAACCGGTCGGGAAACCGGCAAAATAACGTGCGCTACTGGTAGAGCGCAACAGGACCACGTCGTTGCATTTCACCCATAACGACTCCAGTAACTCTTTCAGGAACCCGGCATCTTCTCCCTGAGTCAGAGACGCCTGATAAAACGGCAGCATATACTGATCAAACCGCCCAATAGAGAGCGAACTGGCATTGGATTCGTACTGCAAAATGACATTCATGTACCAGAAAAGCTGGCATGCCTGCCAGAACGTTTGTGGCTTATATTGCGCGTTATGGCGTGAGTTTTCTGCAATCTGGAGCAGTTCTTCGCGTCGGGATGAATTGCTCAGCACAGCCATCTCTTCCGCCAGCACCGCATAACGCAGAATGTGGCGCTGAGATGCCTCAAGCAGAAGCAGTGCTGCCGCGTAAAACATATTGTGTGGATCGCGTTCGCAGTGCTCACGCATTTCCGCCACCAGCCCACCCAAACCGTTGTTCAGGAGTCGCGGGTAATCGATGATGATATGCCCCTGCCCTTTATCCGTCTGGTTGACACTAAAAATTTGTGTCCCTACGGCGGCCTTCACATCGTCCGTCATCTGACTATTGATGAAATCCTTCATGGACCGCTTTTCCCAATAGGGATAAAGCACCTCGCGATACGTCCGCTTATCTTCTTCGCTGATCTCAAAACGGTCCTGTGGACGCGTGGAGAATTGATCCAGCTCTTTAAGCAACCAGTACGGATCCATTTCTGGGGACATGATTCCCGCACGTGGCTTAACGGTACGGTTTCCGGCAATCAGTTCCTCATCACGAATCGCAATATTGACATGGTCAAGAATGTACGCTGTGGCTTTTGCGCGGCGAAGAATAACAGGCTCACCTTCCGTCTGTTGATGGCTTGCCGTGTAAAGCAGTGCACGTTCAAGCGAGATGTCGCGCGGGTTTGCAAACAGTGCGTCTTTTAAACGCTGGGTACGATTCGTCATGGGGAACTCCTGTAACAGAAAACAAACCCGCCCCGAAGGGCGGGAGGACATCAGGCGGTTTGCGCCAGGTGGGCATCAATTTTGTTCATGATGGCGTCGGCACGTTTTACCGCATCGCTGATGTTGACGCGTACGATGGTTTTTCCGGTAAAGCGCTCTTCGAATTTAATGCCGATATCTTTGGTCAGAATAACCATATCCGCAGCGGCGATATCTTCAGCGGTCAGTTCGTTTTCAAGGCCAATCGACCCTTGCGTCTCCACTTTTACCTCCCAGCCTTTCGCTTTTGCGGCGCTTTCAAGCGCTTCGGCTGCCATATAGGTATGCGCAACACCTGACGGACATGCTGTTACAGCGATAATTCGGGCCATGTTCTCTTCCTCAATCAGTTAATTTCGAAATCCAGATCCAGGTCATCCTCTTTTTCCTCGACCTGTTTCGTATTCTTGCGAGCAATACTTTTCAGCACATTGACGCTAATCGCCGTCACCACCGCCCCCACGGCAACCGCGGCGAGATAACCCAACTTACCTTCTACAACAGGCAGAACAATCAGTCCTCCCCATCCGGCATAACACTGTGCACCCAGCATTGCCGCCGTTACCGCACCACAAGCCGATCCCAGCATGATGGAAGGAATGACGCGCAGAGGATCAGCAGCGGCAAACGGAATCGCCCCTTCAGTGACACCCACACACCCCATCACCAGCGCGGCTTTACCCGCTTCACGTTCTTCGCCAGTAAAATTCTTACGGTTAATCAGTGTGGCCAGGCCTAACCCCAGCGGCGGAACACAGATACCCACTGCGGCAATGGCCACAACGGTGTAGACGCCCTGAGCCACGCAGATCAGCATGAAGGCATAGGCAACTTTGTTAATTGGCCCCCCCATATCGAAGGCCAGCATGAGCCCCATAATGACTGCCAGCACCACAATGCTTCCCTGCTGCATCCCTTGCAGCCATTGGGTCAGCCCGGTGGTCAGCGCACCAACAGGTTCGCCTAATCCCCACATCATGATTCCGGCGGTGATGAAGGTCCCAATGATGGGAATGATGAAAATAGGCATGACAGAGCGAAGTACTTTGGGCACTGGCAATTTCTTCAGGTAATAAACAACGATTCCCCCCAGAATTCCGGCGATAATCGCTCCAAAGAAACCTGCGCCAAAGCTGTTCCCGACCCATGCGGCTATAGCACAAGGGGCCAACGCAGCACGTTCAGCAATCGAATACCCGATATAAGCAGCAAGGAAAGGAACCATCAGCGTTAACCCTGCGACACCGAGATCGAAGAGTTTTTTCAGATTAGGATCCGTTGCGGCATCCGGTACAGCACCCTTGCCGTACAACATGACCGATACCGCCAGCAAAATGCCACCCGCAACGACGAAAGGGATCATGTGCGACACCCCTGTCATCAGATGCTGCCGCGTGTTCTTGAGAATATGCACCAACTCTTTCATATGTCGCTCCCGGACAATATCCGTAAAGATGTTGTGGCAAACAATAGGCAATCAGACTCAAAGCTGACAGTGGATAAAAAGGCCATTTACTGGATTTTTGTAATGTACGAATGAAAATGCGATCCGCTTCGAAATTTCCCTACCGCTAGCCATTAAGCGAAGGATTACAACATGTGAGTGAAATCCCACTTTTCACCGAACATTACATTTATCCAGTTTTTGGCAGATTTATCACATAGCGCATTCCGTCACCACGCTCGTATGCTTTCCCCAATGAATGACTATTGGTTTCAGGAGTGTCGTTATGCCTCTGGTAGTGGAATTTATCTGTGAATTACCCAACGGTGTTCACGCTCGTCCGGCAAGTTACGTGGAAACGTTGTGCAATACGTTTGTCTCTCACATTGAGTGGCACAACCTGCGTACTGATCGCAAAGGCAACGCCAAGAGTGCACTTGCACTCATTGGTACAGATACGTTGGCCGGCGATACCTGCCGTCTTTTGATTCACGGTGAAGATGAACAGAGCGCACATGCGCAACTGGAACAGTGGCTTAAAGAAGAATTTCCACACTGTGATACACCGCTTACTGAGGTGATCAACAGCGAGCTTGACCCCCTTCCTGAATCCCTCACACGCCTCAACCCCACTCTGTTCCGCGCCCTACCCGTTTGCAGCGGAAGTGCTCAAGGCATACTGACGTTACTGACCTCACTGGATCTGAACGCACTGCCCAACTTACCTGAGGCGGGAAGTGCAGAAGAAGAGCAGTCGGCACTCGACAAGGGCTTAATCCTGCTGGTGAAAAACATTGAGTTACGCGCACTGGATAGCGACAGCACCGCCAGTGCCATCCTTGACGCGCACCGTTCACTGGCGACAGATACCTCTCTTCGCCAGCACCTTCTTTCCGGGGTAAACCAGGGGCTCAGTTGCGCGCAGGCCACTATTGCAACGGCCAACCATTTTTGCGACGAATTCTCCCGCTCAAGCAGCAGCTACTTACAGGAGCGCGTGTTAGATGTCCGCGATGTTTGCTATCAGCTTCTCCAGCAAATCTATGGCGAAGAGCGTTTCCCTGCTCCGGGCCAACTGACACAGCCAACCGTATGTCTGGCCGATGACCTTACGCCAGGCCAGTTCCTCGAGCTCGATAAAACCCTACTCAAAGGGTTGTTGTTAAAAAGCGGCGGCACAACTTCCCACACCGTTATTCTTGCTCGCTCTTTTAACATCCCAACGCTGGTCGGTGTTGACAGTGAAAGCCTGCTCCAGTGGCGCAATCAGCCCGTATTTGTCGATGGTAATGCCGGCGCAGTGGTGGTTAACGCCAGCGAAGCCGTAGGGCGTTACTACCAACAAGAAGCATGGGTTCAGGAAGCGATACGCCAGCAGCAAAGTATCTGGCTGGATCGCGAGGCTCGCACATCTGACGGGTTACGCATTGAGATTGCCGCAAACATTGCACATGCGGTAGAAGCACAAACAGCTTTCGGTAATGGCGCTGAAGGCGTTGGCCTGTTCCGTACCGAAATGCTCTATATGGACCGCGCCAGCGCACCTTGTGAAAATGAACTGTACAACATTTTCTGCCAGGCACTCGACTGCGCAAACGGGCACAGCATTATTGTTCGTACGATGGATATCGGCGGCGATAAACCTGTGGATTATCTGAATATCCCGGCAGAGAACAACCCATTTTTGGGCTACCGCGCGGTACGTATTTATGAAGAGTATTCTGCACTTTTCACCACTCAACTCAGAGCGATCCTTCGCGCATCAGCGCATGGTAGCCTGAAGATCATGATCCCAATGATCTCCTCAATGGAGGAGATTCTGTGGGTTAAAGAAAAACTCGCCGAGGCGAAGCAACAGCTGCGTGCCGAACATATTCCCTTCGAAGAGACCATCCCGCTCGGCATTATGCTGGAAGTACCTTCGGTGATGTTCATCATCGATCAGTGCTGCGAAGAGATTGATTTCTTTAGCATCGGCAGTAACGACCTGACGCAGTACCTGCTGGCAGTTGACCGTGATAACGCCAAGGTTACGCGCCACTACAACAGCCTGAACCCGGCATTTTTACGCGCACTGGACTATGCCGTACAAGCCGTACATCGCCAGGGAAAATGGATTGGTCTTTGTGGTGAACTGGGTGCGAAAGGTTCAGTACTGCCACTGCTGGTTGGTCTGGGGTTGGACGAACTGAGCATGGGGTCGCCTTCCATCCCGGCGACAAAAGCGCGCCTGGCACAGCTTGATAGCCGCGCCTGCCGCCAGTTGTTGAACCAGGCGATGGCGTGTCGCACTTCGCTTGAAGTGGAGCATCTGCTTGCACAATTCCGCATGAATCAGCAGGACACACCGCTGGTAACACCGAAGTGCATTTCGCTGGATAATGACTGGAACAGTAAAGAAGAGGTCATGAAAGGCATGACCGACAACCTGCTGCTGGCAGGTCGATGCCGTTATCCCCGCAAACTCGAAGCTGACCTCTGGGCACGCGAGGCCGTTTTCTCAACCGGCCTCGGCTTCAGTTTTGCCATCCCGCACAGCAAATCTGAACATATTGAACAGTCCACTATCAGCGTTGCGCGCCTGAAAGCCCCCGTCCAGTGGGGTGATGAAGAAGCGCAATTCATCATCATGCTCACGCTGAACAAGCATGCCGCAGGCGATCAACATATGCGTATTTTCTCTCGCCTGGCTCGCCGCATCATGCATGAAGATTTTCGCAGCACGCTGGTCAACGCTAGCTCTGCTGAGGCAATCGCCACCCTGCTGCAACGTGAATTAGAACTGTAAAACGAGGAAGAGTGATGGAATTGTATCTGGATACCGCCAACGTAGCAGAAGTCGAACGCCTGGCTCGCATTTTTCCGATTGCGGGTGTAACCACTAACCCAAGCATTGTGGCTGCCAGCCGAGAGTCCATCTGGGACGTATTACCACGCCTGCAAAAAGCCATTGGGCCTGAAGGCATTCTGTTTGCTCAAACCATGAGCCGCGACGCGGAAGGCATGGTGGCTGAAGCCAAACGCCTGAACAACGCCGTGCCGGATATTGTGGTTAAAATCCCGGTAACAGCTCAGGGGCTTATCGCGATTAAAACGCTGAAGAAAGAAGGTATTACCACACTGGGAACGGCTGTTTATAGCGCAGCACAAGGTTTGCTGGCTGCACTGGCAGGGGCAAAATATGTCGCGCCGTATGTTAATCGCGTCGATGCGCAAGGCGGTGACGGTATTCGTATGGTGCAAGAGCTGCAATCACTGCTGGAACTTCACGCGCCAGAAAGCAAGGTGTTGGCCGCCAGCTTCAAGACTCCCCGTCAGGCGCTTGACTGTCTGCTCGCTGGATGTGAGGCAATCACACTTCCTTTAGATGTAGCGCAACAAATGCTCGGGACTCCGGCGGTAGAGTCAGCAATAGAGAAGTTCGAGCAAGACTGGAAAAACGCGTTTGGTAACCTCAACCTCTAAGGGAGATATGTTATGGACCGTATCATTCAATCGCCAGGAAAATATATCCAGGGTGCTGATGCTCTCACTCGCCTCGGCGACTATCTGAAACCACTGGCAAAACGCTGGCTGGTTGTGGGCGATAAATTTGTTCTGGGCTTTGCAGAAGAGACATTACGGAAAAGTTTCAAGGAAGCAGATCTTCACGTTGAAATTGCACCCTTTGGGGGCGAATGTTCACAAAATGAAATCGATCGTCTGAGAAAACTGGCAGACAGTGCAGACTGCATGGCCGTGCTGGGAATTGGCGGCGGCAAAACGCTTGATACCGCAAAAGCACTGGCGCACTTTATGGACGTTCCCGTTGCCATTGCGCCGACGATTGCCTCAACCGACGCGCCATGCAGCGCCCTTTCCGTTATTTACACCGACAATGGCGAGTTTGATCGCTACCTGATGCTGCCGCATAACCCAAACATGGTGATTGTCGATACCAAAGTGGTTGCGGGTGCGCCAGCACGTCTGTTGGCTGCCGGGATTGGTGATGCACTGGCGACATGGTTCGAAGCCCGAGCCTGCTCGCGTAGCGGAGCGACCACGATGGCGGGTGGTAAATGCACCCAGGCTGCATTAGCCCTTGCTGAGCTGTGTTACAACACCCTGGTTGAAGAGGGTGAAAAAGCAATGCTGGCAGCGGAGCAGCACGTAGTCACTCCTGCGCTTGAACGCATAATCGAAGCCAATACGTATCTGAGCGGTGTAGGCTTTGAAAGTGGTGGCCTGGCTGCCGCACACGCTATTCATAACGGTATGACCGCCATCCCGGATGCACACCATTTCTATCATGGTGAGAAAGTCGCATTTGGCACGCTCACTCAGTTGGTTCTGGAAAATGCACCTGTTGAAGAGATAGAGACGGTTGCTGCACTTTGCCACAGCGTGGGCCTGCCTATTACTCTGGCACAGCTAAATATCAAAGAGGATATCCCGGCGAAAATGCGCCTGGTTGCAGAGGCTTCCTGCGCTGAAGGTGAAACCATTCACAATATGCCAGGTGGAGCATCAGCGGATCAGGTTTATGCCGCGTTACTGGTCGCTGATCAGTACGGCCAGCGTTTTTTGCATGAGTGGGAATAAGCTGCTCGATAATAAAAAACCCCGCATCGGCGGGGTTTTTTATGAGCATCAATTACTGCAGATCGAAACGGTCGAGGTTCATGACTTTCACCCATGCCGCGACGAAGTCTCTGACAAACTTCTCGCTGGCATCGCTGCTGGCATAAACTTCGGCCAGAGCACGCAGCACAGCGTTAGAACCAAACACCAGGTCAGCACGCGTTGCCGTGTGTTTCACTTCACCGCTCAGACGATCGCGCCCTTCGAACAGCTCTGCGGACTCATCCGTTGCTTTCCACTCGTTGCGCATATCCAGCAGATTCTCGAAGAAATCATTGCTGAGGACACCCACACGATCGGTAAAGACACCGTTCTGGCTACCGTCAAAGTTAGCGCCCAGAACACGTAACCCACCGACCAACACAGTCAGCTCTGGCGCGGTCAGGGTCAGTTGCTGCGCTTTATCAATCAACAGAGATTCTGTGGTTGATGCATCAACCTGCGCACGATAGTTACGGAAACCATCGGCAATCGGTTCAAGCAGGTTAAACATCTCGATATCCGTTTGATCCTGCCGTGCATCCACACGACCTGGCGTAAACGGTACGTTGACGTAAACACCAGCAGCTTTTGCCGCTTGCTCAACACCGACGACACCCGCCAGCACAATAATATCAGCCAGTGAGGCTTTATTGGTGGTGCGCTGAATAGCTTCCAGAGCCGGTAATGCACGAATCGCAGCCGCATTCACATCCCAGTCGCGTTGTGGAGCCAGGGCCAGACGCGCGCCGTTAGCGCCACCACGTTTATCACCGCCACGGAAAGTCGAAGCCGATGCCCAGGCCACAGAGACCAGTTCGCTCACTGACAAACCGGATGCAGCAATCTCCGCCTTCAGGTTATCGATATCCTCTTTTGAAGGATTGAACACAGCCTGCGGCAGCGGGTCCTGCCAAATCAGATCTTCTTTTGGAACTTCCGGGCCAATGTAACGTGCTTTTGGTCCCATATCGCGGTGCGTCAGCTTGAACCATGCACGGGCAAAGGCCTCGTTAAATGCTTGCGGATCGTTCAGGAAGCGACGGGAAATCTTCTCGAAATCAGGGTCAAAACGCAGCGTCAGGTCGGTAACCAGCATGGTCGGCTTGCGTTTTTTCGATGGATCGAACGGGTCAGGAATCAGGTCTGGTGCATCAATGGCTTCGAACTGGATAGCACCAGCCGGGCTGCGCGTTTGTACCCACTCATATTTGAACAGGTTTTCGAAGAAGTAGTTACTCCACTGGGTCGGGGTTTGCGTCCAGACCACTTCCAGACCAGAGGTAATGGCATCCGCGCCGACACCGCTGCCGTAAGTGCTTGCCCAGCCCAGGCCCTGAGACTCAATGGGTGCAGCTTCCGGGTCAGCGCCTACATGAGTCGCTTCGCCAGCACCGTGTGTTTTACCCAGTGTGTGACCGCCCGCAATCAACGCGACCGTCTCTTCATCGTCCATCCCCATATTGCCAAAGGTGGCACGGATAGCCGCCGCCGCAGACAGAGGTTCACCGCTGGCATTGGGTCCTTCCGGGTTGACGTAAATCAGGCCCATTTCGGTTGCGGCTAATGGTCGTTTGGCCAGAGCTTCAGGATCACGATGCGCCAGCCAGGCTTTTTCATCACCCCAGTTTACGTCCAGATCAGGTTCCCAGACGTCTTCACGCCCCGCGCCAAAGCCAAACGTACGGAAGCCTGAGTTTTCAAGCGCGACGTTGCCCGCCAGGATAAACAAATCAGCCCAGGAAATTTTCTGGCCATATTTCTGCTTGATAGGCCACAACAGACGGCGGGCTTTATCGAGGCTTACGTTATCCGGCCAGGAGTTCAGCGGCGCAAAACGCTGTTGACCGCGTCCTGCACCACCGCGCCCATCAATGGAGCGATAAGTACCAGCACCGTGCCAGGCCATGCGAATAAACAGGCCCGCATAGCTGCCCCAGTCGGCAGGCCACCACGGTTGAGAGTCGGTTAAGAGTGCTTTGAGATCGCCCTTCAGGGCAGAGTAATCGAGTTTGCTGAATTCTTTGCGATAGTCGAAGTCTTCACCCAATGGGTTAGAACGACTGGAATGCTGATTAAGAAGATCTACACGGAGTTGTTTTGGCCACCAGTCGCTGCTTGTTGTACCTGCTCCTGCGCTCTGATCGTGGCCGCCCTGATGAAAAGGACATTTGCCGGTAGATGACGTGTTGTTGGTATCGTCTGACATGCTCTTGTGCTCCCTTTACAGTGTTACCGTTACGATATATGCCCTTATTGATAAGGTATAGTTGAGATAACCCACAGATTCGATAGTTAATTCCGTTTAATTTCACATGGAAAATATGTGACTTTTGTACGTCAAAGGCAGCATCGCTGAAATGGCAGGAAAATAAAACCCTTATAAATCAAAAAACCCTCCGAAGAGGGCTTTATTCTTACACGCCAGGTCGAACGCCGAGCGTGTGGCAAATGGCGTAACTCATCTCCGCGCGGTTCAGTGTATAGAAGTGGAAATCCTTCACTCCTTCACGACTTAAAATCTTCACCATGTCCATCGCGATATTCGCCCCCACCAGCTTGCGTGTTTCTGGGTCATCCTCCAGCCCTTCGTACATTTTAGACATCCACAGAGGAATGCGCACGTTGGTCATATCGGCGAATTTTTTAGCCTGTTTAAAGTTAGAGACCGGCAGAATGCCTGGAATAATTTCAACATCGATACCGGCAGAGACACAGCGGTCACGAAAACGCAGATAACTTTCCACATCAAAGAAGAACTGCGTGATCGCGCGGTTTGCACCCGCATCCACTTTACGTCTCAGGTTGAGCAGATCCGCCTGCGCGCTTTTTGCTTCCGGGTGAACTTCAGGATATGCAGCGACCGAAATATCAAAATCGCCCACTTCTTTCAGCAACGCCACCAAATCCGTTGCGTACATCTCAGGCTTTCCGCTGCCAGGAGGCAGGTCACCGCGCAAGGCAACAATATGGCGAATGCCGCTGTCCCAGTAATCCTGAGCAATTGCCCGTAACTCGTCACGGGTTGCATCAATACAGGTCAGGTGAGGGGCAGCTTCAAGACCCGTACGATCTTTAATGCCTTTGATGATGCTGTGCGTACGGTCACGTTCACCCGAGTTGGCTCCGTAGGTTACGGAGACGAATTTAGGCTTCAGGCTGCTCAGGCGATCGATAGAGCTCCACAGGGTTTGCTCCATTTCACTGGTGCGCGGCGGGAAAAATTCAAAAGAGACGTTAATCTGGCCGTTTACTTCGGCCAGGCTCTGATTCAGGGCTTCCCGCTGGTTGGCGTGAAAAAAGCTCATACCTTACCTCATCAATCGCGTGTCATTGTTTGTTGTGTTTCGAACTTCTATACGTTTAGACGTCCAGATGTAAAAATGACGGAAAAGCGGGATGGCGTCAACAGAAATAATCACCAATAACAGTGAGGATTGCTCAGGGAAGATGAGGAACGTTCATGATGGTGGGTGGGTGCAGTCTGTCCACCCGCCCTCAAGTCCTCTCCCTCAGAAAGAGGGAGAAAACCATCCTATCTTCGTAAGGGAGAGGAAAAAGAAAGGGTTACAGCAGGTTAGCCAAACGGTTGATGTCGGACTGGATTGCACCAGCAGTAACATCACGCCCCGCCCCTGGGCCACGGATAACCAGCGGATTATCACGATACCAACGGCTTTCGATGGCGAAAACATTATCGCACGGGAGTAGCGCCGCTAACGGATGTTCCGGGCGGACCGCTTCCACACCAACTCGCGCCTTACCATTGGCATCAAAACGCGCGACATAGCGCAGCACCAGACCCATTTCACGCGCAGCTTCCAGGCGTTGTACCATCTGATCGTTCAGCTCTTCGCCATTTTCAAAGAAGTGATCAACCGACCCCTCCTCGCAACCGGCCGGAACCAGCGATTCAACACGCACCTGGCCGGGTTCAATGTCGTAGCCCGCCTCACGAGCCAGAATCACAAGCTTACGCATGACATCTTTACCGGAAAGGTCAACGCGTGGGTCTGGTTCAGTCAGCCCTTGCTGCCATGCCTGGTCCACCAGATCGGTGAACGGCACAGTACCGTCGAACTGCAGGAACAGCCAGGAAAGCGTACCAGAGAAGATACCGCTGATTGCCAGAATGCTGTCACCGCTATCAATCAAATCCCGTACGGTATGGTTGACCGGCAGCCCCGCACCGACCGTCGCGTTATAGAGCCAATGACGCCCGGTTTTTTCAAACGCGTCGTGGATCTGACGATATTTGTCCGTACTGCTGGCCCCAGCCAGTTTATTGGCGCTAATCACGTGGAAACCATGGCTGGCGAAGTCCAGGTACTGATCGGCAAGCTGTTCGCTGGCAGTAACATCAAGCACCACCAGATCATCGTACGGATGCGCACGCATCCACAGGAACAGTGACTCTTCATCCTGTTCAACCGCTTCATCATTAAAGAAGGCAAGCGCACGGCTGGCGTCCAATCCTTCGTAGTTCAGCAGGCTACGGCGGCTATCCACAACACCTGCCAGTACAAATTCAAAACCGGTACGTGCCGACAAAGTAATTTGCTCACGCGCAAACAGTTCCAGCCAGCGAGAGCCAATGTTACCTTTACCGAAAAGCACCAGCCCGATACGTTTTTCAGCACGGAACAGTGTGGTATGCAGACCCTGAATCAGGCTCTCCGTCGGACCTTTACGCAGAACAGCCACCAGGCTAATGCCCTCTTCCGACTGCCAGGTAAACTCCACCGGCTGGCCTTTCAACTGCTGCCAGAAACGGTGACAGTGCAGTGGGTTACGGGTGACACCTGCCCCCACCATCGCCACCAGCGCCAACCCCTGACGCAGACGAAGCTCACCCGGTAACCCCGCTTCATCCAGGATTTTCAGGGCGCTATCAGCCACTTCGGCGGTGTAGCAGAATTGCAGCAACTGGCGGTCATTGTGCACCCCGACAGCCAGCGGACGGACCTGAGCACGTTTCAGGATCGTGTCGACATCCTTATGCGCCAGTTTGAAATCCTGGCCCGCAGGCACGTGAAACTCAATCAGACAGATATCATCGTGGCTGGTGACAATGCGTGCGCCAGTACCGGAGGCCAGCACTCGCTCAATACGCGTGGAACCTTGATCCGGCGTGTAGCTACAGCGTAATTGCAGGTCGATATCACTGCCCGAAACAGGTTGCAGCGTACGGGCGTGCAGGACCGGCGCAGCCAGGCGCGCCAGTTCGCTGGCTTCGTCCAGACGCAGTAACGGCAGCAAGCAAGCATCTTTGACCTTGCGCGGGTCAGCGCTATAAACCCCCGCCACATCACTCCAGATGGTGACGCGTGAAACACCTGCCAGCGCACCAATTTGCGTTGCTGAGTAGTCAGAACCGTTACGCCCCAACAGCACCGTTTCACCGGCGTTACTGCGGCTAATAAATCCCGTGACCACAATGCGTTTACCCGGATGCTGAACCAGGAGTTGTTGCAGCAAGGGATAAGATAAGCCTTCATCCACCTGCGGTTGTGCGGCACGTTCAGCGCGCAGGAAATCACGCGCGTCCAGCCATGCAGCTTCCAGCCCTTGCTGTTGCAGGACAGCCGCCATCAGGCGTGCAGACCACACCTCACCATGCCCCACAACTTCGGCATAGACCGCATCGGTGATCCCGCTATCCAGCAGTGCTGCCAGACGCTCAAGATCGTGGATAAAAGCGCTGATCAGGCCGTCAGCTACATCGGCTGGTAGCAAACCGGCAATCAGTTCGCTCTGATAACGGCGTAATGACTGTTGAACCTGATGCGCAGAAAGGCGATCGGTCTGACTTAATTTCAGCCAGCTAATCAACTGGTTGGTGGTGCTGCCAGCCGCAGAGACAACCATCATGTCCCCCGGCTGAGAATACTCTGTCATGATCCCCGCGACACGCAGGTAACACTTCACATCAGCAAGACTACTACCACCAAACTTGTGCAGTTGGCGACCCTTCGCCCCTGCCTGCGCTATCACACTCATGATTACCCCTTGGCTGCGACCTGGAAGCCATTTTCCAGATCGGCAATTAAATCTTCAGAATCTTCAATACCGGTTGAGATACGCAGCAGCGTCTCAGAAATCCCGGCGGCGGCACGTGCTTCTGGTGCCATACCTGCGTGTGTCATGGTCGCGGCGTGGGAGATCAAGCTTTCGACCCCGCCTAACGATTCTGCCAGCGTAAACAATGACAACCCGCTCAGGAAACGACGTAGTGTTTGCTCATCGCCATCCAGTTCAAAACTTAACATTGCGCCAAAACCCTTTTGTTGACGCGCGGCAATCTCGTGCCCCTGATTCTCCGGCAACGACGGGTGATACAGCTTTTTCACCAGCGGCTGTGTTTGCAGGAAATCAACAATCGCCTGAGCATTGCGCTGTGCCACTTCCATACGAGGCGAAAGTGTACGAATTCCGCGTAACAGTAGATAGCTGTCGAACGCACTCGCGGTCACGCCAATGTTATTGGCCCACCATGCCAGTTCGGTGACAACATCCGGATCTTTCGCAATCACCACACCTGCGACCACATCAGAGTGACCGTTTAGATATTTAGTGCATGAATGCAATACCAGATCCGCACCCAGTGCCAGCGGGTTCTGAAGGGCCGGACTGAGGAACGTATTATCCACTACACTTATCGCTCCCGCATCCCTTGCGAGCTGACAAATTTTCGCAATATCGACAACGCGCAGCAACGGATTGCTTGGACTTTCCACTAAAACCAGCTTCGGTTTCTCTGCCAATGCCTGTTTCAGTGCCTGTTCGTCGTTTTGATCAACAAACAACACGCGATAACACCCGCGTTTTGCCAGGCTATCGAACAGACGGTAACTGCCGCCATAACAGTCGTGTGGCGCAACCAGCAAATCGCCAGGTTTCAGGAAGACCGTAGTCACCAGATGAATAGCCGACATCCCGGTGTTGGTTAGCACCGCACCCGCACCACCTTCCAGCTCAGCCAGCGCCCGCTGGGTGACATCACGCGTAGGGTTGCCACGACGCGAATAGTCATGTGCGCGGGGTTCATTAAATCCGGTGAAGTTATAGGTACTGGAAAGATGAATCGGCGGGACAACACAGCCGTATTGCTCGTCATCATTCAATCCGCTACGCACTGCGATGGTGGCCTGTTTACGCGTCATGGTGAAGGCTTCCTGGCTAATTAGGGGAAAAGTTAGCCATCAGAGTAAACATTGAAAGTATGGACGTCAATACATCTGGACATCTAAACTTCTTTGCGTATAGATTGAGCAATGCGCAAATAGCCGTTAAAATTATATGCTTTAGTGCACGCTGCAGCGGCAATATTCGTGCCACGGTATCGTCTCTACGGTAAACTACGTAAGATTACGGTTCAAAACCCCTGAGTACACGCGGCTTTGCACCTTTAGATTAATGACAGAGAGGATTAAAGGTATCTCATGGCTGAATGGAGCGGCGAATATATCAGCCCATACGCTGAGCACGGTAAGAAGAGTGAGCAAGTAAAGAAAATTACGGTATCCATTCCTCTGAAGGTGTTAAAGATCCTCACCGATGAACGTACGCGTCGTCAGGTGAACAACCTGCGCCACGCAACCAACAGCGAACTGCTGTGCGAAGCGTTTCTGCATGCGTTTACCGGTCAACCGTTGCCTAACGATGAAGATCTGCGCAAAGAGCGCAGTGATGAAATTCCGGAAGAGGCGAAGGTGATCATGCGTGAACTGGGTATCGACCCAGATACGTGGGAATACTGATGTGCAGATGCAAAAAAAGCGCCTTTCGGCGCTTTTTTTTCGGGGTGCTTATTTAGCGCCCGGGATGCTGAAACGCTTGTTGAAGCGGTCAACACGGCCACCGGTTGCAACATCACGCTGCTTACCAGTGTAGAACGGGTGGCACTGGCCGCACACGTCCAGGTTCAGATCGTGACCCACAGTAGAGCGGATTTGGATCGCGTTACCGCAAGAACAGTTTGCAGTAATCATTTCGTATTTCGGGTGAATATCTTTTTTCATGGGAGAACCTCAGTTAAGGCCGCGTCGCTCTTCCAGCCCTAACGCCAGACACCACGCGATGTTAATAGTATAGGCTTTGACACAGCATAAAGCGCATCAAAGGCGGCGAATCATACAGAATTTGACCACCGTATGCAAACTGATCCGCACGCCACCAGAGACTAATGTGTATACTAACGCGCCACTTTTCAAGTCAGGAAGATTCGATGCCCGTCGCCCACGTTGCCCTGCCCGTTCCGCTTCCGCGAACCTTTGACTACCTGCTGCCTGACAGCATGAATGCCAAAGCAGGCTGTCGCGTGACTGTGCCCTTTGGCAAACAGCAGCGCGTAGGGATCGTCGTGGCGGTGAGTGATAAAAGTGAACTGCCCCTCAACGAACTGAAATGTGTTGTCGACGTACTGGACAACGAACCGGTATTTTCGATGAGCGTCTGGCGGCTCCTGCTGTGGGCGGCAGATTACTACCATCACCCAATTGGCGATGTGCTCTTTCACGCGCTTCCGATTTTACTGCGTCAGGGCAAAGACGCCAGCCATGCACCAATGTGGTACTGGTTTGCCACCGAACAGGGGCAAGCGGTAGACATTAACAGCCTGAAACGTTCGCCAAAACAGCAACAGGCCCTGGCTGCACTTCGTCAGGGACGCGTATGGCGTCACCAGGTTGAAGCTCTGGACTTTAATGACGCAGCACTTCAGGCACTGCGTAAAAAAGGTCTGAGTGAACTGGCAAGCGAAGCACCGGCACTTCAGGACTGGCGCAACAGCTTTGCCGTGCCGGGTGAACGCCTGCGGCTTAACACTGAACAGGCCACCGCCGTGGGCGCAATCCATAGCGCATCGGATCATTTTTCCGCCTGGCTTCTGGCGGGAGTGACCGGTTCAGGTAAAACCGAAGTCTATCTTAGCGTTCTGGAAAATGTGCTCGCCCAGGGTAAACAAGCTCTGGTTATGGTTCCGGAAATCGGTCTGACACCGCAAACTATCGCCCGTTTTCGCGAACGCTTTAACGCGCCCGTTGAAGTACTGCACTCGGGTTTAAACGACAGCGAACGCCTCAGCGCCTGGCTCAAAGCTAAAAATGGCGAAGCGGCTATCGTGATAGGCACGCGTTCGTCGCTGTTTACGCCGTTCAAAAATCTGGGTGTCATCGTTATAGATGAAGAGCACGACAGCTCATATAAACAACAAGAAGGCTGGCGCTACCACGCACGTGATCTTGCCGTTTACCGCGCCCACAGTGAACAAATCCCGATTATCCTCGGTTCAGCCACACCAGCCCTGGAAACGCTGCACAATGTGCGCCAGCGGAAATACCACATGTTGCGCCTGACCCGCCGCGCCGGGAATGCACGCCCGGCCATTCAGCATGTGTTGGATCTGAAAGGTCAGCAGGTACAAGCCGGGCTAGCCCCTGCATTGATCGCCAGAATGCGCCAGCATTTGCAGGCGAATAACCAGGTAATTTTGTTCCTTAACCGACGCGGATTTGCACCGGCACTGCTGTGCCACGACTGTGGCTGGACAGCAGAATGCCCACGTTGCGACCATTACTATACGTTGCATCAGGCACAACGTCATTTGCGCTGCCACCACTGTGACAGCCAGCGCCCGGTTCCTCGCCAGTGTCCATCATGCGGATCAACGCATCTGGTTCCGGTCGGACTGGGTACTGAGCAACTGGAACAGTCCCTGGCGCCTTTTTTCCCCGACGTGCCAATCTCGCGTATCGACCGTGATACCACCAGCCGCAAAGGGGCACTGGAACAACAGCTGGCCGAAGTCCATCGCGGCGGAGCACGCATTCTGATTGGTACGCAGATGCTGGCAAAAGGACATCACTTCCCGGATGTTACTTTGGTGGCCCTGCTGGATGTTGATGGCGCATTATTCTCAGCCGATTTCCGTTCTGCAGAACGCTTTGCACAGCTTTATACTCAGGTCGCCGGACGTGCGGGACGAGCAGGAAAACAGGGCGAAGTGGTTCTGCAAACGCACCACCCGGAACATCCGTTGCTGCAAACCCTGTTGCATAAGGGCTATGACGAATTTGCTGAGCAGGCGCTCGCAGAACGCCAGACAATGCAACTGCCCCCCTGGACCAGCCACGTCATTATCCGCGCCGAAGATCATAACAATCAGCAAGCGCCGCTTTTTCTGCAACAGTTGCGTAATCTGCTACAAGCCAGCCCTCTGGTCGATAATCAGCTGTGGGTTTTGGGGCCAGTACCGGCACTCGCGCCAAAACGGGGTGGCCGTTTTCGCTGGCAAATTTTACTCCAGCATCCTTCCCGTATCCGTTTGCAACATATCGTCAGCGGAACGCTGGCATTGATCAATACGCTGCCAGAAGCACGCAAGGTAAAGTGGGTTCTCGACGTCGATCCGATTGAAGGCTAATGAGTGATGCGAGATGGATCGAAAAAATTTAACGAACCTCACACTTTTTATGAAAATTCTGTAACCGCTTCCATAAACTATCTGTAAAAATGAAGACGTCAGAAGTTCGGTGGTTAGGCGAGGAGAAGACGTTGAAGTCCAGGAAAGAGGTTGCGACAGCGACCATGAAAGACGTTGCCGAGAAAGCACAAGTTTCGACGGCAACCGTGTCCCGCGCATTAATGAATCCGGACAAAGTCTCCCAGGCAACCCGTAACCGGGTGGAACAGGCGGCGCTGGAAGTCGGTTATTTCCCTCAGGCTATGGGACGTAACGTGAAGCGCAATGAATCGCGAACGATTCTGGTGATTGTACCGGACATCTGCGATCCCTTTTTCAGCGAAATTATCCGTGGTATCGAAGTCACGGCGGCTGAACAAGGTTATCTGGTACTGATTGGTGATTGCGCTCACCAGAACCAGCAGGAAAAGACCTTTATCGATCTCATTATCACTAAACAGATCGACGGCATGCTGTTGCTCGGCTCTCGTCTGCCCTTTGATGCCAGCATTGAAGAACAACGCAATTTACCGCCGATGGTCATGGCCAACGAATTTGCCCCTGAACTGGAACTGCCCACCGTCCATATCGATAACCTGACGGCTGCATTTAACGCCGTAAACTATCTCCAGGAACTGGGACACAAACGTATCGGTTGTATTGCCGGGCCTGAAGAGATGCCCTTATGCCATTACCGCTTACAGGGGTATGTTCAGGCGTTGCGCCGCACCGGAGCAACCGTCAATCCGCACTATATCGCACGCGGTAATTTCACCTTCGAAGCAGGCGGACTGGCGCTGGAAAAATTGCTGGCATTACCCGAACCTCCTACCGCCGTGTTCTGCCACAGTGACGTGATGGCATTAGGAGCATTGTCCTATGCCAAACGTCGCGGACTGCGCGTACCAAAAGATTTGTCGATTATTGGTTTTGATAATATTTCATTATCGGAATTTTGCGATCCACCTCTCTCAACTGTCGCACAACCTCGCTATGACATTGGCCGTGAAGCTATGCTTTTGCTGCTGGATCAACTGCATGGTCAAACGGTTAGCAGCGGATCACGTCTGCTGGACTGCGAATTGATCGTTCGCGGTTCGACCCAGGCATTGACTTAAAGTAAATGTCTTTAGGACACCCTTATCTGGTCAAAGCCCCGCCGCTTAAGTAACATGGCGGGCTGACGAACGAATAAATACAGCGAAACGATAGTGGCACAACGAGATTATGTACGTCGCGGCCAGCCGGCACCTTCGCGACGCAAAAAGAGTAGTTCACGGAGCAAGCAACGTAGCCTGTCTGCTGTCTCACCAGCAATGGTCGCTATTGCCGCGGCTGTACTGGTGGCCTTTATTGGTGGGCTTTACTTTATCACCCATCATAAAAAAGAAGATTCTGAGGCGCTTCAGGGTAATAAAGTGGCCGGAAATGGCTTACCGCCAAAACCTGAAGAGCGCTGGCGTTATATTAAAGAGCTGGAAAGCCGACAGCCTGGCGTTCGCGCGCCGACTGAACCGTCTGCCGGTGGTGAAGTCGTAAACCCGAATCAGTTGACCGATGAGCAACGTCAGTTGCTGGCACAAATGCAGGCCGATATGCGCCAGCAACCCACGCAACTGAACGAAGTTCCGTGGAATGAACAAACGCCAGAGCAGCGCCAGCAAACGTTACAGCGTCGTCAGGCTCAGCAACAGATTCAACAGCAGCAATGGGCGCAAACCCAGCCGGTGCAGCAACCCCGTACGCAACCGCGCGTAACGGAACAGCCATACCAGCAGCCGCAACAGCAGCAAGTTCGTACAGCGCAGACCCAGCCTGTTTCGCAGCCGCCAAAAGCACAGCCGCAGAAACAAACTGCTCAGGCGCAGCCGTATCAGGATCTGTTGCAAACGCCTGCACACACCACCGCGCAGCAGCCAAAAACGCAACCTGCCGCACCGGTTACGCACGAGACAGAAGCACCGAAACAAACCGCAGAGAAAAAAGACGAACGTCGCTGGATGGTACAGTGTGGTTCGTTTAAAGGCGCTGACCAGGCAGAGACCGTACGTGCGCAATTAGCTTTCGAAGGGTTTGATTCACGCATTACCACCAATAACGGCTGGAATCGCGTCGTGATTGGTCCGGTCAAAGGCAAAGAAAATGCAGACGGCACAATATCCCGTCTGAAGATGGCAGGTCACACAAACTGCATTCGTCTCGCCTCTGGGGGTTGAAACCCCCAAAATCCCCCCCATCTATCATTCTATTCAGCCCTGAGCACTGGCTCAGGGCCCTTATTCCGAATATGTAACCAGGGGGTCTGCTCGTGACAACAATAGTAAGTGTACGCCGTAACGGCCAGGTGGTAATCGCCGGTGATGGCCAGGCCACGCTGGGTAATACCGTCATGAAAGGCAACGTGAAAAAAGTGCGTCGTCTGTATAACGACAAAGTGATCGCCGGTTTTGCGGGCGGTACAGCGGACGCCTTCACGCTGTTTGAACTGTTTGAACGTAAGCTGGAAATGCATCAGGGTCATCTGGTAAAGGCTGCCGTGGAACTGGCGAAAGACTGGCGTACCGACCGCATGCTGCGCAAGCTGGAAGCACTGCTGGCTGTGGCCGATGAGACTGCTTCGCTGATTATCACCGGTAATGGTGATGTCATTCAGCCAGAAAATGACCTGATTGCTATTGGCTCTGGTGGCCCGTACGCCCAGGCCGCAGCCCGCGCTCTGTTGGAAAACACGGACATGAACGCGCGTGATATTGCTGTGAAGGCGTTGGATATTGCAGGGGATATCTGCATCTATACCAACCACAACCACACCATCGAAGAATTGACCTCTAAAGCGTAAGGATCTCCCATGTCTGAAATGACCCCACGCGAAATTGTCAGCGAGCTGAATAAACACATTATCGGCCAGGACAACGCTAAGCGTTCTGTGGCGATCGCCCTGCGTAACCGCTGGCGTCGTATGCAGCTTGATGAAGAGCTGCGTCACGAAGTGACCCCAAAAAACATTCTGATGATTGGCCCTACCGGTGTCGGTAAAACCGAAATTGCCCGTCGTCTGGCGAAGCTGGCCAACGCGCCATTCATCAAAGTCGAAGCCACTAAGTTCACAGAAGTGGGCTATGTGGGGAAAGAAGTTGACTCCATCATCCGTGATCTGACCGACTCTGCCATCAAGATGGTGCGTGTTCAGGCCATCGAGAGAAACCGCTATCGTGCCGAAGAACTGGCCGAAGAGCGTATTCTGGACGTGTTGATCCCACCGGCTAAAAACAACTGGGGTCAATCCGAACAGCCTCAGGAACCGTCTGCTGCACGCCAGGCATTCCGCAAAAAACTGCGCGAAGGCCAGTTAGACGATAAAGAGATTGAGATCGACCTTGCCGCTGCACCGATGGGCGTTGAAATCATGGCGCCTCCGGGTATGGAAGAGATGACCAACCAGCTGCAGTCTATGTTCCAGAACCTGGGCGGCCAGAAGCAGAAACCGCGTAAGCTGAAAATCAAAGACGCGATGAAGCTGCTGATTGAAGAAGAAGCAGCGAAACTGGTGAACCCGGAAGAGCTGAAACAAGATGCTATTGATGCGGTTGAGCAACACGGCATCGTGTTTATCGACGAAATCGACAAAATCTGTAAACGCGGCAATGCATCCGGCCCGGACGTTTCCCGTGAAGGTGTACAGCGCGACCTGCTGCCACTGGTAGAAGGCTGCACCGTCTCCACTAAACACGGGATGGTCAAAACCGACCATATTCTGTTTATTGCTTCCGGCGCGTTCCAGATTGCCAGCCCGTCTGACCTGATCCCAGAGTTGCAGGGTCGTCTGCCGATTCGTGTCGAGCTTCAGGCGCTGACCACCGAAGATTTTGAACGTATTCTGACTGAACCGAATGCCTCCATCACTGTGCAATACAAAGCACTGATGGCGACTGAAGGTGTGAACATTGAGTTCACCGAAGACGGGATTAAACGCATCGCTCAGGCAGCATGGCAGGTAAATGAAACCACCGAAAACATCGGTGCTCGACGTCTGCATACCGTGTTGGAACGTCTGGTGGAAGATATCTCTTATGATGCCAGCGACCTGAGCGGTCAAAGCATTACCATTGACGCAGATTATGTGAGTAAGCATCTGGATGCGTTAGTGGCAGATGAAGATCTGAGCCGTTTTATCCTATAATCGCGGTTACTGCATTCTCATCACTGTTAATGGGGCTGAAAAGCCCCATTTTTATTGGCTAAATAACTATGACTGATATCAGCCGTACTCAGGCGTGGCTCGAAAGTCTTCGCCCTAAAACACTCCCTCTGGCATTTGCCGCGATTGTCGTAGGCTCCGCTCTCGCCTGGTGGCAAGGTTATTTCGACCCTCTGGTTGCCGGGCTGGCGCTTATCACAGCAGGCTTACTGCAAATCCTCTCGAACCTTGCCAATGACTATGGCGATGCCGTCAAAGGCAGCGACAAACCCGATCGTATTGGGCCGCTTCGTGGGATGCAAAAAGGGGTGATCACCCAGGCACAGATGAAACGCGCGCTGATTATCACCGTGGTATTAATTTGCCTCTCTGGGTTAGCACTGGTCTCGGTCGCCTGTAAAACGCCGGCTGATTTCATTGGCTTTATGGTGTTGGGTATCCTCGCCATCGTCGCGGCCATCACTTATACGGTGGGCACGCGACCCTATGGTTACATTGGTCTGGGTGATATTTCCGTATTAGTCTTTTTTGGCTGGCTAAGTGTCATGGGGAGTTGGTATTTACAGGCGCATACACTGATTCCCGCACTTTTCTTACCCGCAACGGCGTGTGGTCTTCTGGCAGCAGCCGTACTGAATATTAATAATCTGCGCGATATCGAGAGTGACCGTGAGAACGGTAAAAACACGCTGGCGGTACGTCTGGGCCCGGTAAATGCTCGCCGTTATCACGCCTGCCTGCTGACTGGCGCCCTGGTCTGTCTGGCACTGTTTAACCTGATTTCTCTGCACAGCATCTGGGGCTGGCTGTTTGTTTTGGCCGCGCCGTTACTCATTAAGCAGGCACGTTTTGTGCTGCGTGAACTTAACCCAGCGGCCATGCCTCCCATGCTGGAGCGTACAGTCAAAGGGGCATTACTGACTAACCTGTTGTTCGTAATAGGGATTATCTTAAGTCAGACGATCCGTTAACTGACAAATATCAATTAACAATTGATGATTTTGCCAACAATGCAATTCGCGCGATATACTGAAAACATTCGCAGCAACTGAACGTTAAGCCTATGAAATACGATACCTCCGAGCTTTGCGACATCTATCAGGAAGATGTCAACGTCGTAGAACCTCTGTTTTCCAACTTTGGGGGACGGTCGTCGTTTGGCGGACAAATCATCACGGTGAAATGTTTCGAGGATAATGGGTTGCTGTACGATCTCCTCGAACAAAATGGCCGTGGCCGCATTCTGCTGGTTGATGGTGGCGGCTCTGTGCGTCGTGCATTGATCGATGCAGACCTTGCCCGTCTTGCCGTGCAAAACGAGTGGGAAGGGATTGTGGTATATGGCTCAGTGCGCCAGGTGGATGACCTGGAAGAGCTGGACCTTGGTATTCAGGCCATCGCGGCCATCCCGGTTGGTGCAAGTGGTGAAGGCATCGGTGAAAGCGACGTGCGTGTCAATTTCGGCGGCGTAACCTTCTTCTCTGGCGACCACCTCTATGCCGATAATACCGGCATTATCCTTTCCGAAGATCCGCTGGATATCGAGTAACAAAGAGTTTCAACGCATTTCGCGTGAACCATAAAAAAAACCGGGTGGCGGCGACGCCTTACCCGGCTTATGTTCATCTGCATTTCCCGAAAGAAATTAGACCTCTTCCATACGTCCCAACAGCGCCTGCAGACGATCCTGCCAGCCGCTTTGCTGCTCACGCAGTTGACTGTTTTCGCGTTCAAGTTCTTCGCGACCATGCTGAGCAGACTGCACTTCCTGCGACAGCGTGTTGTTCTTCTCTTTCAGCTCTTCAATTTCCATTTGCAGCAGCGTGATGGTGTCAATCGCCTGCTGTACTTTCGATTCCAGTTTCTCAAACACTTCTAAAGACATGATCCTACCTCTCCTGAATTGCAAGGCGACGCTTTAACGTAAACGCGCATCATATATATGCCGATTGTATGAAGCCCCGCCTCCCCTGTCCAGCGGCACACCGCGTAGATCGCGGTTTGCAACACTTTTCGGCCTGGTCCTGGTGCGTTCGCACCATATACCCCTAAATTGTTAATAGATTCGTTAATGAAATGATTCAGCTCACATTCTTACTTTGATGCAAAAACGCGCTTTATGGCGCGAAAACGCTCATTTTATGACGCAGTACACACATTTTGATTTCGATATTTCTCGTTTTCGCTCGTTAACGATAAATTAACACCATGTCTACAGGACATCGTGGCTGTCACGGGCGGTCGCGCTAACAATAAACATTCATTTTTCTTCAGGATCCGATTATGAGTCAAACATCAACCTTAAAAGGCCAGTGCATCGCCGAGTTCCTTGGTACCGGGTTGTTGATTTTCTTCGGGGTAGGCTGTGTTGCTGCACTGAAAGTGGCCGGGGCCAGTTTCGGTCAGTGGGAAATCAGTATTATCTGGGGTCTGGGTGTGGCAATGGCCATTTACCTGACTGCAGGGGTTTCCGGTGCACATCTTAACCCGGCGGTGACCATCGCGTTGTGGCTGTTCGCGTGCTTCGACCGACGCAAAGTTGTACCTTACATCGTTTCACAATTTGCCGGCGCATTTTGCGCAGCAGCATTAGTTTACGGGCTTTATTACAATCTTTTCATCGACTTCGAACAGACGCATCATATGGTGCGCGGCAGTGTCGAAAGTCTTGATCTGGCAGGTATCTTCTCAACGTATCCGAACCCGCATATCAATTTTGTGCAGGCCTTCGCGGTTGAAATGGTGATTACCGCTATCCTGATGGGCGTCATTATGGCGCTGGGTGATGATGGTAACGGCATCCCACGTGGGCCACTGGCCCCGTTGTTGATTGGTCTGCTGATTGCGGTGATTGGTGCATCAATGGGCCCATTAACGGGCTTTGCGATGAACCCGGCACGTGATATTGGCCCAAAAACCTTCGCCTTCTTTGCAGGATGGGGTGACGTAGCCTTCACCGGCGGTAAAGATATTCCTTACTTCCTGGTGCCACTGTTTGGCCCAATCGTAGGGGCTGCGCTGGGTGCATTCGGCTATCGCAAATTAATTGGTCGCCACTTACCGTGCGACACCTGTGTGGAAGAGGAGAAGGACATGACTTCTGCCGCACAACCAAAAGCTTCGCTGTAATCTGACTACGGGACAAAAACCATGACCGAAAAAAAATATATCGTTGCGCTCGACCAGGGCACTACCAGCTCCCGCGCGGTCGTAATGGATCATGATGCGAATATCGTCAGCGTATCACAGCGCGAATTCGAGCAAATCTACCCGCGTCCAGGCTGGGTAGAGCACGACCCAATGGAAATCTGGGCAACGCAAAGCTCTACACTGGTAGAAGTCCTGGCGAAGGCCGATATCAGTTCAGACGAAATTGCGGCGATTGGTATTACCAACCAGCGTGAAACAACCGTTGTGTGGGAGCGTGAAACCGGTAAACCAATTTACAACGCTATCGTCTGGCAGTGCCGTCGTACCGCAGAAATCTGTGAGCAACTGAAGCGTGACGGCATGGAAGAGTATGTTCGTAGCGCAACCGGTCTGGTGGTTGACCCGTATTTTTCTGGCACAAAAGTGAAGTGGATTCTGGATCACGTGGAAGGCTCACGTGAACGTGCTAAACGCGGTGAATTGCTGTTCGGAACCGTGGACACCTGGCTTATCTGGAAGATGACCCAGGGACGCGTCCACGTTACCGATTACACCAACGCCTCGCGTACCATGCTGTTCAACATCAACACGCTCGAATGGGATGACAAAATGCTGGACGCGCTGGACATCCCGCGCGCCATGCTGCCAGACGTACGTAAGTCTTCCGAAGTCTATGGTCAGACCAACATCGGGGGTAAAGGCGGCACACGTATTCCTATCGCTGGTATTGCGGGTGACCAGCAGGCGGCCCTGTTTGGCCAACTGTGCGTCAAAGAAGGCATGGCGAAAAACACCTACGGAACGGGCTGCTTTATGCTGATGAATACCGGCGAGAAAGCGGTGAAATCAGAAAACGGCTTGCTGACCACTATCGCCTGCGGTCCACGTGGTGAAGTGAACTACGCGCTGGAAGGTGCAGTATTTATGGCTGGCGCATCCATTCAGTGGCTGCGCGATGAGATGAAACTCATCAGCGATGCATTTGATTCTGAGTACTTTGCCACCAAAGTGAAGGACACCAACGGCGTGTATGTCGTACCTGCTTTCACTGGCCTGGGCGCTCCGTACTGGGATCCGTATGCGCGTGGCGCGATTTTCGGCCTGACGCGTGGGGTGAACTCTAACCACATCATCCGCGCGACGCTGGAATCCATCGCTTATCAGACCCGCGATGTACTGGAAGCAATGCAGGCTGACTCCGGTATCCGTCTACACGCACTGCGCGTAGATGGCGGCGCTGTCGCTAACAACTTCCTGATGCAGTTCCAGTCCGACATTCTGGGTACTCGCGTAGAACGTCCAGAAGTGCGCGAAGTTACCGCGTTAGGTGCGGCCTATCTTGCTGGCCTGGCCGTCGGCTTCTGGCAGAATCTGGATGAATTGCAGGAAAAAGCGGTTATCGAACGCGAATTCCGTCCGGGGATCGAAACTACCGAGCGAAACGTCCGCTACAGCGGCTGGAAGAAAGCGGTGAAACGCGCTCTGGCGTGGGAAGACCACGAAGAGTAATTCCCCTCACCCTCACCTTCTCCCCTTTGGGGAGAGGGTTACCCAGACCGCGCCCCTCTCCACTCTGTGATAAACTTCGTGCAATTCCTTTTGACTGCACGAGTATCAAATGAGACGTGAACTTGCTATCGAATTTTCCCGCGTAACCGAAGCCGCCGCTCTGGCTGGCTATAAATGGTTGGGCCGTGGCGATAAAAATATCGCTGACGGTGCAGCCGTCCATGCCATGCGCATTATGCTTAATCAGGTCAACATTGATGGCACGATTGTCATTGGCGAAGGCGAAATTGACGAAGCCCCCATGCTCTACATCGGTGAAAAAGTCGGGACCGGCAAAGGAGATGCCGTTGATATCGCAGTCGACCCCATCGAAGGCACGCGAATGACCGCGATGGGCCAGGCCAATGCGCTGGCGGTACTGGCTGTGGGTGATAAAGGCTGCTTTCTCAATGCGCCCGATATGTACATGGAAAAGCTGATTGTCGGCCCGGGTGCAAAAGGCGCTATTGACCTCAGCCTTCCGCTGGAAGAGAACCTGCGCAATATCGCCGCTGCACTGAATAAACCGCTTAGCGAGCTCACCGTGACCATTCTGGCGAAACCGCGCCACGATGCCACCATCGCTCAGATGCAAACGCTCGGCGTGCGCGTGTTTGCGATCCCTGATGGCGACGTTGCCGCCTCAATTCTGACCTGTATGCCAGACAGTGAAGTGGATGTGCTTTACGGCATCGGCGGTGCGCCTGAAGGCGTCGTATCTGCCGCCGTTATCCGTGCGCTGGATGGTGATATGCAGGCTCGTCTATTGGCTCGTCATGATGTTAAAGGCGACAGCGAAGAAAACCGCCGTATTGGCGAACAAGAGCTGGCACGTTGCGAAGCAATGGGGATTGAAGCCAATAAAGTACTTTCACTGGATGAGATGGCCCGCAGTGATAATGTTATTTTCTCGGCGACCGGTATTACCAAAGGCGATCTGCTGGACGGCATTACCCGCAAGGGCAATATGGCAACAACTGAAACGCTGCTGATCCGCGGAAAATCACGCACTATCCGCCGTATTCAGTCTATCCATTATCTCGATCGCAAAGACCCTGACGTGCAGACCCACATTCTGTAAAACCGTTTGATCGATAGAGCTTTCCAGCCCAAATGGGCTGGAAATCTTCACCACAAGTACGGAAGATAGAACAGAGAAACAGCACAGGAGAAGATCATGGCGGACTGGGTAACAGGTAAAGTCACAAAGGTACAATTCTGGACCGATGCGCTCTTTAGCCTCACCGTGCATGCCCCCGTTCAGCCGTTTACGGCCGGGCAATTTGCCAAACTGGGTCTGGATGTCGACGGCGAGCGCGTGCAGCGCGCATATTCTTACGTCAACGCACCGGATAACCCGGACCTTGAGTTTTATCTTGTCACCGTCCCGGACGGCAAACTCAGCCCACGCCTCGCCGCGCTAAAACCTGGCGATGACGTGCAGATTGTGAGTGAAGCGGCTGGTTTCTTCGTGCTGGATGAAATTCCGGATTGTGAAACTCTCTGGATGTTGGCAACCGGTACAGCCATTGGCCCTTATCTTTCGATTCTGCAGTACGGAAACGATCTGGAACGGTTTAAAAATATCGTACTGGTTCACGCCGCACGCTATGCCGCAGACCTGAGCTATCTGCCATTGATGCAGGAACTGGAAAAACAGTATGGCGGGAAACTCAGGATCCAGACTGTTGTCAGCCGTGAAACCGCCGCAGGTTCACTGACCGGGCGCGTCCCGGCATTGATTGAGAGTGGTACGCTGGAAGAGGTTGTTGGTCTGCCGATGAATACCGAAACCAGCCACGTGATGCTGTGCGGAAATCCGCAGATGGTGCGAGACACACAACAACTCCTGAAAGAGACCCGACAAATGACGAAGCACCTTCGTCGTCGACCGGGCCACATGACCGCTGAACACTACTGGTGATCAGCGGTACTTCACCTCAAGCGTATCTTTACCGTACTTGTTTTCGTTCTGGGAGCCGACCATCGCGCCCAGATCGATAATCATCATCACAAAGATGATCGCCGGAACGAGTTTCCCCACGGCCCAGGGTAAAATTGATGGCAGCATTGACCAGTTACCTGCCACCAGCATCCACGCCAGCACAACCAGCAAAGCCCACAGCCCCGAACGTCCGCGATCGTGAAGGCGTTTCACGACAACCGCCGCCGTTGGCCAGAGCAGGCACACCAGTGCAAACGCCGCAGTTTGCGTGCTTAACCACGCATTATAGGCGACGAAAAACAGGAGCAGCATGGCAACAACCCACGTCACCATCCAGATCCAAAAATCACGGCGTCCAATACGCCCTTTGAATGAAAACAACCACTGCTGTATGGTCATGTAAGGTTCCTTATTATCGTATAACGCGCATTTTACCCTGGAGTTGTGACCTTTTGACAAGCCGAGCAGATATCGTTTTAATCATGGACAGTTACGACCAGGGACATTATTGATGAAAAGATGGGCTCACTCTCTTTTACTGTGTTTAACAGCGCTGAGCGCCAGCTTTTCTCTGCACGCCGCCGACACCACTACCCCGACAACTGCGCCTTATTTACTGGCGGGTGCGCCGTCATTTGATCAGTCCATTAGCCAGTTTCGGGAAACTTTCAATCGCGATAACCCGACGCTGCCACTGGATGAATTTCGCGCCATTGATAGCGCTCGCGACACGCCAACGCTGACCCGCGCTGCCAGCAAAATTAATGAAAATTTATACGCCTCCACGGCACTTGAGCGCGGCACGTTAAAAATTAAAAGCATGCAGATAACCTGGCTACCCATTCAAGGGCCAGAGCAAAAAGCGGCGAAGGCAAAAGCGCTTGAGTATATGAGCGCCATCCTGCGTGCTTTCACACCTGCACTCACCAAAGCGCAAAGCCAGCAAAAACTGCAAAAGCTCCTCACGTTGGGCAAAAACAAACGTTATTACGCGGATACGGAAGGTGCTGTTCGCTATGTTGTCGCAGATAACGGTGAAAAGGGACTGACCTTCGCTGTTGAACCGATTAAGCTGGCACTATCTGACGCACTCGGAGGGGCGAATTAATGACAAAAAGCAAAGCCTTTCGAGGGAAAATCTCTATACTGATTCACAGACCATGCTGCCCGACAGGGCGGCCATATTCCTTAATTCGCTGACAAAGCGTGGAGAATTGAAATGCGACATCCTTTAGTGATGGGTAACTGGAAACTGAACGGCAGCCGCCACATGGTAAACGAGCTGGTTGCGAACCTGCGTAAAGAGCTGGCTGGTGTCACTGGCTGTGCGGTTGCCATCGCTCCGCCGGATATGTACCTGGATCTGGCTAAACACGCCGCAGACGGCAGCCACATCGTGCTGGGCGCGCAGAACGTCGACGTTAACCTGTCTGGCGCATTCACCGGCGAAACATCTGCTGAAATGCTGAAAGATATCGGTGCTAAATACATCATCATCGGCCACTCTGAGCGTCGTACTTACCACAAAGAATCTGACGAGTTCATCGCGAAAAAATTTGCTGTGCTGAAAGAGCAGGGTCTGATCCCGGTACTGTGCATCGGTGAAACCGAAGCAGAAAACGAAGCAGGCAAAACCGAAGAAGTGTGTGCACGTCAGATCGATGCAGTGCTGAAAACTCAGGGCGCGGCAGCATTCGAAGGTGCAGTGATTGCGTACGAGCCAGTATGGGCTATCGGTACAGGCAAATCTGCAACCCCTGCTCAGGCTCAGGCTGTCCACAAATTTATCCGTGACCACATTGCTAAAGCAGACGCGAAAGTGGCTGAGCAAGTGATCATCCAGTACGGCGGTTCTGTAAACGCGGCTAACGCAGCAGAGCTGTTCACCCAGCCGGACATCGATGGCGCGCTGGTTGGCGGTGCATCCCTGAAAGCTGACGCTTTCGCGGTGATTGTTAAAGCAGCAGAAGCCGCTAAACAGGCGTAATGCTGTTGTGGCGGTCAGCACTTTGCTGACTCGCCCCGCCAAACAGAAGGCCCGGTAAGCGTTAGCGCTACCGGGCTTTTTTACAGTTTGCCCAGGAGGCTAAACCACACATAATCCAGCGGCAGCAGCACCAGATAAGTCGCGACCGCCAGCGCCAGACAAAGCAACATCCCTGCCCTTGCCGGCACTTTTCCTAGCCCCATAGCCACCACAATCGGTGATGCCTGATACGGCAGAAGCGGTGTGGAATAGCCCAACACCTGAATCATGATCACCGACAACAGCGGAAAGCCAGTTGCATCTGCAAAACTCTGCGCCAGCGTGGTATATAGCGCCGGGACGCCATTAGCAGTCATGATGAAGTTCAGCACCGTCGTGATACCAGTGAGCGCCAGGAAGCTGGTAAAGGGTTTATCCGCATCAAGCGGCATCACTTGCAGCAGAGCATCGCCAACCGCAGAGCCAATACCGGTTTGCGTCACGGTGATCGCCAGCCCAAGAATGCCTGCAACATAGATACAGGTGCGCATATTCACCCCCGTCGAAAACTCTTCCCCGGTAATAAAACCAATACGTGGCAGCAAAACAATCACCGAGGCCGCCAGACCGGTCCACGCAGGCCCCACTCCATGCCAGCTCTCCGTAACCCACATCACCAGCACCACCGCCAGCAGCCAGGCGAGACGTTTTTCATCACACCCCATTGGTTCCGGTGGCGTAAGATCCTGTGGCGGTTTTGGGCTACCAGGGAATAGCCAGCAGATCAGGCCAATCAGAATCAATCCTTTCAGGATCCCCAGTACAGGGGTATGCAGCAGCAGATACGGCACGTAGTTCAGGTGGATGCCATAAGAGCCTTCTGCCGCGCCGCTCATCACGAGGTTAGGCACGTTGGCGGGGAGAATCGTTGCGGAGAGCTGGAATGTACCAAAGCCCACAGCCAGTGCCAGGCCAAACCATGCCCGTGAACCGTCTGTAATACTGGCGCGTTTCGCCATCGCCGCCACAATCGGCATCAGCAACGCGATACGCCCCATGTTTGACGGCATCACAAACGCCAGCGCGTAACTCAGCAATACCACGCTTGCTACCATCAGCAGCCAGGAGTCGGTCAATTTGGCGGACAGCGCCCGCGCGGCCCTGTCCGCCAGACCCGTCTTACGAATGGCGACGCCGAGGACAAATCCGCTGAACACCAGCCAAAATGCCGACGACGCGAAACCGCCAAAAATCACATCAGCGGGCGCAATTTTTGCCATCATCGCTGCCGTAAAAAACAGCAGCGCGGTAATAAATTCCGGCAGGAGCGATGTCGCCCACAGCACGATGGTAATGCCAACGATCAGCGAGGGCAGAAACAGAGGGTGAGTAAACCAGAGCGACATACCTGTCTCCTGTAGATTTTTTCAGCAAGTCTACGGCGACAGGCAGTGCGAGTAAACGCTATTTATGGTGGGGTCAATTCAGGATATCGCATTGATGATCCTGTAATTCCTCAGCAGATGCACGGTTAAACATAAACAGATTACGTTCGGTTGCCAGCAGAACAAACGAGCCGTCAGACTGCTGTACCATCGCCAGCGCAAAACGCCCCATATGGTCGCGCGCTTCAGGAACCTCTTCCGCCAGCATCAGGAAGGGACTGCGCTGCACCAGCTCGTTCTCCGTGACCCGACGCGCGAGATACTCATGTCCTTCCAGCCCGCCCGGCAACGGCAGCCACTGGGTGCTGATCTCCCCCTGGCTGGTATTGAGCTTCTCACGTACATCCGGGCGCAGGCAGGAAATATGAATATGGAAATGATTTTGCGTCCGCCCTGTCGGCGAATTGATGGTCAGCGAAATCGCACTGTCAGGGACTTTTGAGCCATGCTTCAGGCTCATAAAGCTGCGCGACTGCCACGCCAGCCAGAAGAAGTTGGGGGTATGAGGCTCCGTCAGAAGCGGACTTTCCGTTCCATTGATGCGATACGTCGGCATCAGCAGATATTGCAACGGCCCGTTGCGATCTTTGAAAATCACATAGCCCGCGTCCGTTTTTACCTGAGCACAAGGTGCGGGATGACGATTTTGCAGCTGATTCGGCACACACTGTTCAAGCACGATATGGCGTAACGCATCCGGGTTACCGGACTTTTTCCAGAACCAGCCACCGGCAGCGAGCGCAATGACGACCAGCGTCAGTAAAAGATAACCTGCTTTTTTCATTACCCATTCCCTGAATCCGTTTGACGTGAAAGAGTAACGCAAAATGATGACCAAATAAAAAACCCGGTGGATTTCTCACACCGGGTCACCGTGTCATTCATTTTCAAACGCTTAGCGTTTGCTGATCTGGTCGAACGTTCCGCCATTTGAGAAGTGTTCTTTCTGCGCTTTCGCCCAGCCACCGAACTCATCGTCAATGGTGAAGAGTTTCAGTTTAGGGAACTCGCTGTCATATTTCTTCGCCACTTCGGGATCGCGAGGGCGATAGAAGTTCTTCGCGGCGATTTCCTGGCCTTCCGGTGAGTAGAGATACTTCAGGTAGGCTTCAGCCACCGCTTTGGTATCTTTCTTCTCAACAACTTTGTCCACAACAGAGACCGTTGGCTCAGCCAGAATAGATTCGCTTGGGGTCACGATTTCAAACTTGTCTTTGCCCAGCTCGTTTGTCGCCAGCAGTGCTTCGTTTTCCCATGCAATCAGCACGTCACCAATCCCACGTTCAACGAAGGTATTGGTTGCACCGCGAGCACCAGAATCCAGCACTTCTACATTTTTAAACAAGGATTTGACGAAGTCCTGCGCTTTTGCCTGGTCACCGTTATTGTGATGCAGCGCGTAACCCCAGGCCGCCAGGTAGTTCCAGCGTGCGCCACCAGAGCTTTTCGGGTTCGGGGTGATAACAGAAACGCCCGGTTTGATCAGGTCATTCCAGTCATGAATTTGTTTTGGGTTGCCTTTGCGCACCAGAAAAACGATGGTCGACGTATAGGGTGCGGAGTTATCCGGCAGGCGCTTGATCCAGTTCTTATCGATACGGCCACGCTCGGCAATCGCATCGACGTCGTATGCCAACGCCAGGGTGACCACATCAGCTTCGATACCGTTGATAACAGACGTTGCCTGCTTACCGGAACCACCATGAGACTGGCGGATCACCACGTTGTCACCGGTTTCCTGTTTGTAGTGTGCAGCAAATGCTTTGTTGTACTGATCGTAGAGTTCACGCGTCGGATCGTATGACACGTTCAGTAACTGGATATCCTTTGCCAGAACGCTGGTCGATGCCAGCAATAATGTTAAACCCACGCCCCATTTATTCATCGCCCAGCTCTCTTATGTAGTGTTTTGATGAATGCAGCGTGCCAGAAAGATATCCAATGATTAAAGAATAAAAAAAGATTGGCTATAACGTAGAGGAATAAAAAGTGACTTTGAGCGGGCGGACACCTTTACTCACGGGAGAGAGGAAACATAAAAAAACGGTAACCATTAGGTTACCGTTTTGCATTGACCTCGCAGGCCCGATAAGCACAGCAGCACCGGGCAACAGACAATGATCAGTACAGTTTTTTCGCGCAGTCCAGCCAGTCACCTTTGAATGGACGCTTCATGTTTTCAATTGCGTCGATAATGTCGTGGTGAACCAGTTTTTCGTTCTGAATACCAACGCAACGACCGCCAAAGCCCTGCAGCAGCAGGTCAATTGCGTACGCCCCCATACGGGATGCCAGGATACGATCGTATGGGCCAGGGGAACCACCACGCTGGATATGACCCAGTACCGTTGCACGGGTTTCACGTTTGGTTTCGGTTTCAATGTACTTCGCCAGTTCGTCTACATCACAGATGTGCTCAGTGATAGCAACGATCGCGTGTTTTTTACCTTTCGCGATACCGGCTTTGATTTCGTTAACCAGATCTTCACGGCTGAATTCCACTTCAGGAACCACCACGAACTCACAGCCCCCGGCGATAGCCGCTGCCAGCGTCAGGTCACCACAGTAACGACCCATAACTTCAACAATGGAGATACGCTGGTGAGAAGAAGAGGTATCACGCAGACGGTCAATGGCTTCCACCACTGTACCCAGTGCGGTGAAGTAACCGATGGTGTAGTCAGTTCCTTTGATGTCGTTATCGATAGTGCCAGGCAGACCGATGCATGGGAAGCCCATTTCAGTCAGACGTTTTGCACCCATATAGGAGCCATCACCACCGATAACAACCAACGCGTCCAGGCCACGTTTTTTCATGTTCTCGATAGCCACTTCACGGACGTGCTCATCACGGAACTCAGGGAAGCGCGCAGAACCGAGGAATGTACCGCCACGGTTGATCATGTCAGACACGCTGTAGCGGTCTAGCTGTACCATGCGGTCTTCATACAGGCCCAGATAACCGTCATAGACACCAAACACTTCCAGACCTTCCGTCAGTGCTGCACGGACAACACCGCGAATTGCAGCGTTCATGCCCGGCGCATCACCGCCGCTTGTCAACACACCGATTTTCTTAATCATGACTACCTCTGAACTTAGGAATGCAAAATTGAAATCTGTTGCCAGAAGAAAACTATTCAACCAACGAATACTGCAAATAGTATATCAATCACTTCCAGCTGAATTGATTCAGGTCAGACCAAATGGCGGTAATTTATACACAAAATGCTGGCCTGGCGCACTTTTTTACAACGAATTACGAAAGCTCAAAATGCCCTTTGCCTTCCTTAGGCACGACTGAACAGGGGTCCTGGTGAATGATGACGTCTGAACCAGGAAAACGCTGCAAAATCGCCTGCTCAACCTGCTCAGCCACCAAATGCGCCTGAACCAGTGGCAGATTGTCTTCCATTTCTAAATGAAT
Source organism: Enterobacter sp. RHBSTW-00994 (assembly GCF_013782625.1). NCBI lineage: Bacteria > Pseudomonadati > Pseudomonadota > Gammaproteobacteria > Enterobacterales > Enterobacteriaceae > Enterobacter > Enterobacter sp. RHBSTW-00994. The sequence continues at coordinate 4,776,170 of NZ_CP056199.1, forward strand.
CTGAATAAAGCGGGTCGGCCCTGACTGCCGCGTACGAAGATCGTGCGCCCCACTGACGCCCGGCCAGGAGGTCACGATATCAAAGATTTCTTGTCGTTCAGTATCGGGAAGCGCGCGATCCAGAAGCGATTGCACCGCTTCATAACCCATACGTAACGCACTATATAAAATATAGATCCCAATCCCTAACGCGAATAATGCGTCGGCACGATGCCATCCATACCAGGCAAGACCAAGCGCAATAAGAATAGCGCCATTCATCATAACATCAGACTGATAATGAAGCATATCTGCCCGCACTGCCTGGCTTTGCGTTTTACGCACGACCCAGCGCTGGAACGTAACAAGAACAAGAGTGCTTATAAGCGCGATAATAGTAACCACGACACCGACTCCCGGATCATTCATTGGTGTCGGTGATGCTAAATGCTGGATGCCGGTTAAAAACAAAAATAGCGCAGAGCCAGAGATAAACATACTTTGCGCCAGCGCCGCGAGTGATTCCGCTTTCCCGTGACCAAAGGTATGTTCGTCATCCGCTGGTTGTAATGAGTAACGCACCACCAGCAAGTTAGTGAGCGAGGCGGCAATATCCACCAGCGAGTCCACCAGTGCAGCCAGAATACTGACCGAGCCGGTGTACCACCACGCAAAAATTTTAATGATCAGCAAACACGATGCCATGATGGTCGCCGCAATTGCCGCCCGGCTCACCAGCCGTCCATAGGATTGATTCATAAACACTCCAGTCATCTCATGCCGCTAGTATAACGGATGCAAAGGGAGTCAAAGGATGAATAAACGGTGAACAAACCTGAATGACGGGCAAAAAAAACCCCCACATCATGTGGGGGAAGACAGGGATGGTGTCTATGGCAAGGAAAACAGGGTTTACTGGTTACTACGGGTACTGCTGTTGCTACTGAAAAGCGTCGTTTCTGAGCTTCGCTGCATCCGTGCAACCTCACGCAACTGATCCATTCGTTGCTGATGTTTCTCGTTCAGAACCGCTTGCTGCTCGGGCGATAGCAGGTGGAACATCTGGTTGCGGACCCTGGCCATTTCGACCTGGCGGGCAACCTGTACCTGTGCCATTTTTTCTGCCTGAGCGCGCACAGCGCGTTCATCAAAATTTTCTGCGGTGACAAGGCGATGCATTGTCTCCATTTCGCTAACATTAACAGGGGGCTGATCGTGTCTTGCCCTCTGCATCAGATCTCGCATCTGTTGGCGCTGATGCTCGGTTAAATTTATGCCGTCAAACATATGGCTTTGGCTGCTATGCTGCGCTGTGCCCTCTGTTGAGGACTCGTTGTTGCCGATAATAGCTACAGCAGCCTGGCTAAACGCACTGAACGCCAGCGTTGAGGCCATGACGGCAGCGGTAACTTTGCGCATCACTTGCTCCCAAAATCTTTCGTGTCGCGATTCAACGAGAGACAGTCTACGATTCAGGCTGCAAACATGCGTCAGGGGGTGTAAAACAACGTAAAGTCATGGATTAGACAGCCTTGATGTCGTAATTTCTGCCTCGGAGGTATTTAAACAATGAATAAAATCCTGTTAGTTGATGATGACCGAGAGCTCACATCCCTTTTAAAGGAGTTGCTCGACATGGAAGGTTTCAACGTTCTGGTTGCCCATGATGGCGAGCAGGCGCTGAGTCTCCTTGACGACAGCATCGATTTACTTTTACTCGACGTCATGATGCCGAAGAAAAACGGCATTGATACATTGAAAGAGTTACGCCAGACGCACCAGACTCCCGTGATTATGCTGACCGCACGCGGCAGCGAACTTGACCGTGTCCTCGGCCTTGAACTGGGCGCGGATGACTATTTACCTAAACCGTTCAATGACCGTGAACTGGTTGCCCGTATTCGCGCGATCCTGCGTCGCTCTCACTGGAGCGAACAGCAGCAGAACACTGACAACAGCTCACCAACGCTGGAAGTGGACTCCCTGAGCCTGAACCCAGGCCGCCAGGAAGCGAGCTTCGATGGCCAGACGCTGGAACTGACAGGCACGGAGTTCACCTTGCTCTATCTCCTGGCACAACATCTTGGTCAGGTGGTATCGCGTGAACACTTAAGCCAGGAAGTGCTGGGCAAACGCCTCACACCGTTTGACCGCGCCATCGACATGCACATCTCTAACCTGCGCCGTAAGCTGCCGGAGCGTAAAGACGGTCACCCATGGTTTAAAACCCTGCGTGGTCGCGGTTATCTGATGGTTTCCGCTTCATGATAGGCAGCTTAACCGCCCGCATCTTCGCCATTTTCTGGCTGACGCTGGCATTGGTTTTAATGCTCGTTTTGATGTTGCCAAAACTCGACTCACGCCAAATGACGGAGCTTCTCGACAGCGAGCAACGTCAGGGCGTGATGATCGAGCAACACGTTGAAGCCGAGCTGGCAAACGATCCGCCAAACGATTTGATGTGGTGGCGCAGGTTATTTCGCGCCATCGATAAGTGGGCCCCTCCCGGACAACGTCTGCTGCTGGTGACCAGCGAAGGCCGCGTTATTGGCGCAGAACGCAATGAAATGCAGATCATCCGCAACTTCATTGGTCAAGCGGATAATGCCGATCATCCGCAGAAGAAGAAATATGGCCGGGTCGAGATGGTCGGCCCCTTCTCCATCAGGGATGGGGAGGATAACTACCAACTCTATCTGATTCGCCCGGCAAGTAGCTCCCAGTCTGATTTTATCAACTTGCTGTTTGACCGCCCGCTGTTGCTGCTGATTGTTACGATGCTGGTCAGTTCACCGCTGCTGTTATGGCTGGCGTGGAGCCTGGCAAAACCGGCCCGTAAACTCAAAAATGCCGCCGACGAAGTCGCTCAGGGCAACCTGAGACAGCATCCTGAACTGGAAGCAGGGCCGCAGGAATTCCTGGCTGCCGGGACCAGTTTTAACCAGATGGTGACGGCACTTGATCGCATGATGACGGCGCAGCAACGTCTGCTCTCAGACATCTCGCACGAGCTTCGCACTCCGCTTACGCGGCTCCAGCTCGGAACGGCATTACTCCGACGCCGCAGCGGTGAAAGCAAAGAGCTGGAACGTATCGAAACGGAAGCTCATAGACTGGATAGCATGATCAACGATCTGCTGGTGATGTCGCGCAATCAGCAGAAAAATGCGCTGGTCAGCGAAACGGTAAAAGCCAACCATCTGTGGCATGAGGTGCTAGACAACGCCGCTTTCGAAGCAGAACAGATGGGCAAATCGTTCACCGTCAACTTCCCGCCGGGGCCATGGCCGCTGTACGGTAACCCTAACGCGCTGGAAAGTGCGCTGGAGAATATCGTGCGTAACGCCCTGCGCTACTCGCACACGAAGATTGAAGTGGCGTTCTCGGTGGACAAAGACGGTATCACCATCATTGTGGATGACGATGGTCCTGGCGTGAGTCAGGAAGACCGTGAGCAGATTTTCCGTCCGTTCTACCGTACCGACGAGGCTCGCGATCGTGAATCTGGTGGTACGGGGCTGGGTCTGGCCATTGTTGAAACCGCCATTCAGCAACATCGCGGCTGGGTGAAAGCCGATGATAGCCCGCTGGGTGGGTTGCGGTTAACGATCTGGTTGCCATTGTATAAGCGTTCGTAGTACGAACCCTAACCCTCTCCCGGCGGGAGAGGGAATTACCCGGTGCGCTCTTTTCACTCTCGCTCTTTTGGATGAGGGGGCGTCATTTCCCCCACAATCTCCGCGAATTATCTTCGATCTTCCCGCTACTACGTCGATTTTGCATTGTTCTCGTCCAGCTTGTTGAAAGCCCTGCCGCCGACAACAACCGATGATACTGCTCATCGTCAAAGGGCATATGCCAGGCGATGGCGCAGGCCTCATAAACGGAAACATCACTCAGACGCGACGCCAGTTCCAGCGGTGCATCTGCAAAGACCTGTCCGGCCAAAATAACGCGATACAACCAGCCGGTTTTGCCTGCGCTTTGCAGTTGCGCCGACATATCGTTGATGCCGAAGTGATAGTTGAGCTTAAAACACGGCGAACGCGGCTGCGTGACCTGAATCAAGGCATCGCCCCAGCGGAAAATATCGCCGATAAAGACGTTTTTCTCGGTCAGCCCTTCCGTAGAAAGGTTCTCACCAAAAGCCGGCGCCACAAACAGATCAGCCTGTTCAGGAAACTCACGGATCCAGTGGAGATAGTGCTCGCGAGGATAATGACACAGCGCGCGGTCAGGCCCGCCGTGGATTTTTTTTTCGGCCTGTTCGTCACCCGCAAGCCCGAGATCGGTTAGCGTCAGCTCACCGTCGACCTGAATTTTTGCAATGGCACTCGGGCGGCTGCCGTCGTAATCCCTTACCTTGCCTGTATACACATTCACCGGGTAATGCATCGCTGCTCCTTTATGCAGATACAAAAAAAGCGAGTCATCAGACTCGCTTCTCACAGGCGTCAATGCAACCTTATTTTTTAGCGGCGAAACGTGCTGCTGCTTCGTCCCAGTTCACCACGTCCCAGAAGGCTTTGATGTAGTCCGGGCGACGGTTCTGGAATTTCAGGTAGTACGCATGTTCCCATACGTCCAGGCCCACAATGGGGAAACCAGATGCGCCGGAGATGGCTTCACCCATCAGAGGGGAATCCTGGTTAGCGGTAGAAACCACAGCCAGTTTGTCACCTTTCAGTACCAGCCACGCCCAGCCAGAGCCGAAACGGGTTGCTGCTGCTTTTTCAAACTCTGCTTTGAAAGCGTCTACGGAACCGAAATCACGCTCGATGGCTGCTTTCAGGTCGCCCTGCAGCGTAGTGCCGGTTTTCAGGCCTTTCCAGAACAGGCTGTGGTTAGCGTGACCACCGGCGTTGTTACGCAGAACGGTTTTCTTGTCAGCGGGCAGTTGATCCAGTTTAGTGATCAGCTCTTCAGCAGACAGGCTGGCGAATTCTGGCAGGCTTTCCAGCGCAGCGTTCGCGTTGTTAACGTAAGCCTGGTGATGTTTGGTGTGATGGATTTCCATCGTCTGCTTGTCGAAATGCGGTTCCAGTGCGTCGTAGGCATACGGCAGGGATGGCAGTGTATAACTCATAATCCTCTCCATTATTGTCGGGCGGCACAGCTGTTAATGCCGCGTAAGCAGTTGGTTCATTATAGTTAATTAAATGATATTGAAAATGATTATCAATGCCGTAGTTTTTATAAGGTTATCGTTTTTTGTGCAAATCAAGAATCTGTGAGTCTGCTCACGCGGTTAACGCGCTGATTGCCATCCAAAAGAAAAGTGCGGCAACCTTCTGAAGGTTCTCAAACCGCCTAATTTTTACACTCATCAAGTCGGCGGGAAGCTACCGACATATAAAAACGATGAGGATGTAAAAATGAATCATGCGATTACGATGGGTATTTTCTGGCATTTGATAGGCGCAGCCAGTGCAGCCTGTTTCTATGCCCCGTTTAAAAAGGTTAAACATTGGTCATGGGAAACCATGTGGTCCGTTGGCGGAACGGTTTCATGGCTGATCCTGCCCTGGACCATTAGCGCCATGCTATTGCCCGATTTCTGGGGCTACTTCTCCTCCTTTAGCGCCTCCACGCTGCTGCCGGTTTTCCTGTTTGGTGCAATGTGGGGCATCGGTAATATCAACTACGGCCTCACCATGCGCTATCTCGGTATGTCGATGGGTATCGGTATCGCGATTGGTATCACGCTGATTGTCGGCACATTGATGACCCCAATCCTCAACGGGAATTTTGATGTGCTGATCAACACAGAAGGCGGAAGGATGACGCTGCTGGGCGTGATGGTTGCCGTCATTGGCGTCGGGATTGTCACGCGCGCGGGTCAGTTGAAAGAGCGCAAAATGGGCATCAAGGCCGAAGACTTCAACCTGAAGAAAGGCCTGCTGCTGGCAGTGATGTGCGGTATTTTCTCCGCCGGAATGTCATTCGCCATGAACGCCGCCAAACCGATGCATGAAGCCGCTGCCGCGCTGGGCGTTGACCCGCTGTATGTCGCCCTGCCAAGCTACGTGGTGATTATGGGCGGCGGTGCGCTGGTGAACCTGGGATTCTGTTTTATTCGTCTGGCAAAAGTGAAGAATTTGTCGGTAAAGGCCGATTTCTCGCTCGCAAAAAACCTGATCATCACCAACGTATTGCTCTCTGCCCTCGGCGGCCTGATGTGGTATTTGCAGTTCTTCTTCTACGCCTGGGGCCATGCCAGTATTCCCGCGCAGTATGACTACATGAGCTGGATGCTGCACATGAGCTTTTACGTGCTGTGCGGTGGGCTGGTTGGGCTGGTACTGAAGGAATGGAACAATGCCGGGCGTCGTCCGGTTGGCGTACTGAGCCTGGGTTGCGTGGTGATAATCATCGCCGCCAATATTGTCGGCCTCGGTATGGCGAACTGATTACGCCGCTTTCCGACTACGATGACGCCACTGAACCGGCGTCATCCCCACCTCGCGGTTAAACACCACCGAAAAGTAGTTACTGTCCTCAAAGCCACAACGCATTGCCACTTCACTCACCATCAGCTCCGTATGTTGCAGCAGATACTGCGCGTGGCAAATTCGAAGCTGACGAAGGTAGTGGTTCACCGTCATCCCGGTCTGGGTGCGGAACTGCTGGCGTAGCGCGCGCTCGCTGCACTGTTCCTGCTCACAAAATTTCTCCAGCACAAAACTGCGGTTGAGGCTGCCAGCAAGCGTCGTGATCAATTTATCCAGCAGGGCTTCCTGCGCCGTCGCGGACGGGTTATCGGTGGCGTAGCGATAGCGTTTAAGCATCATCACCAGTTGAGCAAACAGCAGCTCCGCCATCTGGTTAGCCAGGCTATCGCCCTTCTGACTCTCCTGTTCAAGCTGGGTGATCACCTGGCGAACCGGGTTCATACCGTTACTGCTCAAACGCCAGTGGGATGCGCCTTTAGCCTCGGTAAAACCTGGAATAGTCGCAGCCCAGTCAAGGTTGAGTTTGAGCCTGTCCGGGCAATAAATCACATTTTGCAGAACCAGATCGTTTACCGAGGCGTAGGAGTGCTTATCTTCCGCGCGGATGTAAAACAAGTCACCGCGCGTAATGCGATAAGGCCTGTCGTTAAGAACGTGCAAACCGTTACCTCGCCACACCAGCACCAGTTCACAAAACTCGTGGGTATGTTCCGCAAAGACATTTTGCGGATAGCGATCAGCCACCGCGACGGCTTGCCCGGCGGAGGCAAAAAAATCATCTTTGCGAAGGATTAACTGAGTAGCCACGGCAGGACCTCAACGGCGAATAACCTGACATTATTAGCCTTTTTGCGGTAAAAAAACGGTGACTGCCCTCGCGTTACTGCAGTGGCGTGTCCTTGCCCTGGCGAATATCACGTGGCGACCAGCTAAATTCTCGGCGAAAGAGCGTCGAAAAGTGGTTACTGTCGCCAAAACCACAGCGATAAGCAATATCCGTCACGCTCTCGTCAGTATGGCGCAACAGATGGCGGGCCTTAATCAGCCGCAGGCGGTTGAGATACCGCTGTGGGGTAAGTCCGGTTTGCAGTTTTAGCTGCCGATGCAGGGTTCGCAGCGACAACGAAAAATGCTCCGCCAGCATTTCCCAACAAACATCTTCAGAAAAGTGATCCTCAAGCCAGGCCATCAGCTGATTCAACCGGGCATCATTATTCCCCAGACCTTCCACCAGACTGCTACGGCGCAGCAGAACCAGCAGTTGCATGAACAACAGCTCACGCGTGGCGATGGCATGCGTTTCCAGCCCATCTTCACTCTGTTCCATCTGGCTCACCAACTGGCGTACCTGCTGCAATGTGGCCTGATTCACCCGCCAGTGTGACGGGTAGTGTCCGTCCTTCTCCTGCGGCAGCAGTTGATTAAGCCCGGAGAGAAACTGGAACGCATCCGGCGAGCGATAGAGCACGTTGGTCAGGCACAGGTTATCGGTATGCTCATACAAATGGCGATCATGATCGCGCACAAAGCAGACCGTCCCCCCGCTGATGGTGTACGGCTGGCCGTTAAACACATGGATACCCGTTCCATGCTCAACAATAACAATTTCATGAAAATCATGATGATGCTCAGGAAATGCAGCCTGAGGGAGCCGTGGCTCAATCGCAACGGGCGAACCTCCCGAAGGAAAAAAATCCACGCTGTGTAGTACGGTCATAACGGCCCCCACCAATGAGAAATGTTCTCAAAATAGTAATTAAGGCTCTCCGTACTCACCTTAAATTTTCAGCAGTAAAGCGCGCAAAAGCTGTCCGTTTTTCAAGAAACGGATGGAAAGATCGGGAAATGCGGCAAGCGTCACACTGCCTGCAACGCCCGTCATTACTGGAAACTGTGAACTCCCTCACGTTCATCTTTGCTTTCTTGCCAGCCACGGATTTCCGCTGTCAGTAGCGAGAAGGTGGCTTTTTCTTCCCTTTCTTACACTCAACGCCAATGACTTAACGAAGGATCCGACCATGACTTTTCGCCATTGTGTGGCTGTCGATTTAGGCGCATCCAGCGGCCGTGTAATGCTGGCCACCTGGGACTGCAACCAGCGCACGCTTTCGCTTCGCGAAATTCACCGCTTTGTTAACTGCCTGCAAAAACAGGACGGTTTCGACACCTGGAACATCGACGGCCTGGAAGCTGACATTCGCACCGGGCTGAAGAAAGTCTGCGATGACGGTATCCGAATCGACAGCATAGGCATTGATACCTGGGGGGTGGATTATGTCCTGCTGGACGATCACGGTGAGTGTGTCGGCCTGCCTGTCTCCTACCGTGACAGCCGTACCGACGGTCTGATGGCACATGCCATGGCGCAGCTTGGTAAGGCGAATATTTACGGTCGAAGCGGCATCCAGTTTCTCCCCTTCAACACGCTGTATCAGCTGCGTGCGCTGATCGAACAGCAGCCAGAGCTGGCGGCTCAGGTTACACATGCTCTGCTGATCCCGGATTATTTCAGCTACCGCCTGACGGGCAACATGAACTGGGAATACACCAACGCCACCACCACTCAACTGGTGAACATTAACTCGGATAACTGGGATGAGAGCCTGCTGAACTGGACGGGGGCATCGCCAGCCTGGTTCGGTACGCCAACGCACCCCGGTAATGTGATCGGTCAGTGGATTTGCCCGCAGGGTAATGCGATTCCTGTGGTCGCCGTCGCCAGCCACGACACCGCCAGCGCGGTGATTGCCGCGCCGCTGGCCAACAAAGATGCCGCCTATCTCTCATCCGGAACCTGGTCACTGATGGGCTTTGAGAGTAAAACCCCGTACACCAGCGATGCTGCAATGGCCGCCAATATCACCAACGAAGGTGGAGCGGAAGGCCGCTACCGGGTACTGAAAAATATCATGGGTTTGTGGCTGCTCCAGCGGGTGCTTAAAGAGCAAAACATAACCGACCTGCCACAACTCATCGCCGACACCGAACAAATGACGGCGTGCACGTTCCTGATTAACCCGAACGACGATCGCTTTATTAATCCGGCGCACATGAGTGCCGAGATCCAGGCCGCCTGCTTCGATGCAGGACAGCCCGTTCCCTCCAGCCCTGCTGAACTGGCACGCTGCATTTTCGACAGTCTCGCTCTGCTGTATGCCGACATCCTGGCCGAGCTTGCCGCCCTTCGCGGTAAGCCATTCAGCCAGCTACACATTGTCGGTGGTGGCGGCCAGAACCTGTTACTGAACCAGCTTTGCGCCGATGCCTGCGGTATTACCGTCGTCGCCGGCCCCGTAGAAGCCTCAACGCTCGGCAATATCGGCATTCAACTGATGACGCTGGATGAGCTTTCTAACGTTGACGATTTCCGCTCGGTGGTCACAGCAAATCACCGTCTGACCACCTTCACCCCTAATCCCTGCCATGAAATTGCCCGCTACCGGGCGCAGTTTCAGCAAAAACGACTGACTAAGGAGCTTTGCGCATGACCACTCAACTTGAACAAGCCTGGGACCTGGCTAAACAACGTTTCGCCGCCGTCGGCGTGGATGTCGACGAGGCGCTGCGCCAGCTCGACCGTCTGCCCGTATCCATGCACTGCTGGCAGGGTGATGACGTCGCCGGTTTCGAGAACCCAGGCGGTTCGCTAACGGGTGGCATTCAGGCGACCGGTAACTATCCAGGCAAGGCGCGGAACGCCGCCGAACTGCGTGCCGATCTGGAGCTGGCATTGAGCCTGATCCCAGGTCCAAAACGTCTCAACCTGCATGCCATCTATCTGGAGTCTGACGAACCCGTCGCACGAAATGAGATCAAACCAGAACACTTTAAGAACTGGGTGGAATGGGCTAAAGCCAACAAGCTGGGACTCGATTTTAACCCGTCCTGCTTCTCGCACCCACTGAGCGCCGACGGGTTTACCCTCGCTCATGCTAACGATGAAATCCGCCAGTTCTGGATAGACCACGTCAAAGCCAGCCGCCGCGTCTCTGCGTACTTCGGCGAACAACTCGGCACACCGTCGGTAATGAATATCTGGATCCCGGACGGCATGAAAGATATCACCGTTGACCGCCTGGCCCCGCGCCAGCGCCTGCTGGCTGCACTGGATGAAATCATCAGCGAGAAGCTGAACCCGGCACACCACATTGATGCCGTCGAGAGCAAGTTGTTCGGCATTGGCGCAGAAAGCTATACCGTCGGCTCTAACGAGTTCTACATGGGTTACGCCACCAGCCGCCAGACCGCACTGTGCCTGGATGCAGGCCACTTCCACCCAACAGAAGTGATCTCTGACAAAATCTCTGCGGCCATGCTGTACGTGCCCCGCCTGCTGCTGCACGTAAGCCGCCCGGTGCGCTGGGACAGCGATCATGTGGTCCTGCTGGATGACGAAACCCAGGCCATCGCCAGCGAAATCATCCGTCACGACCTGTTCGACCGGGTACACATTGGCCTTGATTTCTTTGACGCCTCCATCAACCGCATTGCGGCGTGGGTGATCGGTACACGCAACATGAAAAAAGCCCTGCTGCGCGCTCTGCTGGAGCCGACCGGAGCCCTGAAAAAACTGGAAGAAAACGGCGACTACACCGCACGTCTGGCCCTGCTGGAAGAACAAAAATCTCTGCCGTGGCAGGCAGTGTGGGAGATGTACTGCCAGCGCAACGACGCTCCGGCAGGCAGCCAATGGCTGGATAACGTCCGGGCGTACGAGAAAGACGTGTTGAGTCAGCGCGGGTAACACAACCCTCGCTCCGCCCTCTCCGTAAAAGGGGAGGGCGCGCAAACCATCCCCTCGCCCCTTCAGGGAGAGGGTTAGGGTGAGGAAACTCTCACCGCGATAACTGGAAAAGAAAACTATGCAGACCATCACTAACGCCTGGTTCGTCCAGGGCATGATCAAAGCCACTACCGATGCCTGGTTAAAAGGCTGGGATGAGCGCAACGGCGGTAACCTGACGTTACGTCTTGACGACGCAGATATCGCACCGTTTGAAGCGGAGTTTCATCAGAAGCCGCGCTATATCGCGCTGAGCCAGGCCATGCCGCTGCTCGCGAACACCGCGTTTATCGTCACCGGCTCCGGTAAATTCTTCCGCAACGTCCAGCTCGACCCGCAGGCCAATCTTGGCGTGGTAAAAGTGGACAGCGACGGCGCGGGCTACCACATTCTTTGGGGGCTGACGGACGATGCTGTGCCGACATCAGAGCTTCCGGCGCACTTCCTTTCCCACTGCGAGCGTATTAAGGCAACCAACGGGAAAGATCGCGTGATCATGCACTGTCATGCCACCAACCTGATAGCACTGACCTATGTGCTGGAAAATACGACAGATTTCATCACCCGCAAACTGTGGGAAGGCAGCACCGAATGCCTAGTGGTGTTCCCGGACGGCGTGGGCATTCTGCCGTGGATGGTTCCGGGTACGGACGAAATCGGTCAGGCCACCGCCGTTGAGATGCAACAACACTCACTGGTGCTGTGGCCATTCCACGGCGTGTTCGGCAGCGGTCCGACGCTGGATGAAGCCTTTGGTCTGATCGATACCGCTGAGAAATCAGCAGAAGTGCTGGTGAAGGTCTATTCCATGGGCGGCATGAAACAGACCATCACGAAGGAAGAACTGATTGCACTGGGTAAACGTTTTGGCGTTACCCCAATGCAGTCCGCGTTAGATCTGTACAACTAAAAACATCGCGCCCCGTTCATTGAGACGGGGCGAAACACACCTGCAAACCCTACAAAACTAACTCGTGGAGTATAAGCAATGAAAATAAAAGCAAGCTTGATCCTCACCGTTGCCGCACTGGCGTTGTCCGGTTCCGCTTTAGCAGAAGTCAAAATCGCTCTGGTGGCGAAGTCCTTAGGAAATGGATTCTTCGAGGCAGCGAACGTTGGCGCACAGGAGGCAGCCAAAGAGTTAGGTGATGTAAAAGTGATTTACACCGGGCCGACCACCACAACCGCAGAGGCGCAGATCGAGGTGCTGAACGGGCTGATCGCCCAGGGCGTGGATGCGATCGCTATCTCGGCTAACGATCCGGATGCCTTAGTCCCCGTCCTGAAAAAAGCGATGCAGCGCGGCATTAAGGTGGTGTCATGGGATTCCGGCGTAGCGAAAGCCGGTCGTCAAATCCACCTGAATCCATCCAATAATGCCCTGATTGGCGAAACCAACATCAAGCTGGCAGCCGATGCGCTGAAAGCGCTGAATGTCGGGAAAGGCGACGTGGCGGTACTCAGCGCCACACCAACCTCCACCAACCAGAACACCTGGATTGCGGAGATGAAAAAAGTGCTGCCGCAATACCCGTCCGTCAATCTGGTCACGGTGGCATACGGCGATGATCTGTCCGATAAAAGCTACCGAGAAGCCGTTGGTCTGCTGAAAACCTACCCTGACCTGAAAGTGATCGTTTCGCCGTCTTCCGTCGGTATTGTGGCTGCCGCACAGGCCGTCAAAGATCAGGGCAAGATCGGCAAAGTGTACGTAACAGGGTTGGGTCTGCCGTCTGAGATGGCGGGCGCGGTGAAATCCGGGGCGAGCAAAAGTTTCGCCATCTGGAACCCGATTGAACTCGGTTATGCCGCCACTTACCTCGCCGATGACCTGGTGAAAGGCACAGCGACCAAAGGTGAAGCCAGCATGGGTAAGCTCGGCAAAGTGAAGCTGGATGCTGATGGCAACGGCGCGATGGCGGAACCGTTCGTCTACGATGCCAGCAATATTGATAAGTTCTCGAAAATCTTCTGATCCTTTCGCCCTCTCCTCATAGGGAGAGGGCGATACTACGGAGAACTATCATGACACCACTCCTTCAGCTCAACGGCATCACCAAGGTTTTCCCCGGCGTGCGTGCTCTTGAGAATGTCCAGCTTGAGTTATGGCCCGGTAAGGTCACCGCGCTTATTGGCGAAAACGGCGCGGGCAAATCCACGCTGGTCAAAGTGATGACCGGCATCTATCAACCTGAAGAGGGCGAGATCCTCTACAAAGCGATTCCAATTCACCTCCCGACGCCGGAATCGGCACATAAAGTCGGGATCACCGCCATCCATCAGGAAACGGTGTTATTTGATGAACTGTCGGTCACCGAAAATATCTTCGTCGGCCAGTATCTCTGTAAAGGCTTTTTCAACACGCTCGACTGGCCGGAAATGCACCGCCGGGCGCAGGATATTCTTTCCCGTCTTGATGTCCCCATTGACCCGCGCGCGACACTCAAAACCCTGAGCATCGCCCAGCGCCATATGGTGGCTATCGCCCGTGCACTGTCGTTTGAGGCGCAGGTCGTGATCCTCGACGAACCCACAGCCGCGCTGTCACAACATGAAATTCTGGAGTTCTACCAAATCGTTGAGCGCTTAAAACAGGAAGGCAAAGCGATCCTGTTTATCTCCCACAAATTCGACGAGATTTTTGAGCTGGCCGATCACTACACCATTTTGCGTGACGGGGTATTCGTTGGCGCGGGCGCGATGAACGAGATCACCGAGGAGCGGATGGTGTCGATGATGGTCGGGCGCGCCATTACCCAGACCTTCCCCAAAGTGGAGTGTGAAAAAGGGCAGACGGTGCTGGAGGTGAAAAACCTTTGTCATCCGACGGAGTTTGCAGCTATCTCGTTCTCCCTGCGTAAAGGTGAAATTCTTGGCTTCTACGGGCTGGTCGGTGCAGGCCGCACCGAGCTAATGCAGGCGCTCTCCGGCGTCACACGCCCGTCTTCTGGCGAAATCGTGCTGAACGGTAAAGCACAACATTTTCGTCAGCCAGCCGATGCCATCCAGGCCGGTATTGTCTGCGTGCCAGAAGAACGACAGAAACAGGGCGCAATTATCGAGCTGTCCATTGCCCAGAACATCAGTCTGCCGCAGCTCAGCAAACTCAACCCAAATGGGATGCTGCATGACAATCGCGAGTGGCGACTGGCAGATGAGTACGCCAGACGTTTGCAGGTGAAGGCCTTCAGTTGGAAACAACCGGTCGAAACCCTCTCTGGCGGCAACCAGCAAAAGGTCGTGATCGGTAAATGGCTGGCTACGCATCCTGACGTGATCATCCTTGATGAGCCGACAAAAGGCATCGATATAGGCTCAAAAGCGGCCGTTCATCAATTTATGTCTGAACTGGTTGGTCAGGGGCTGGCGGTGATCATCGTCTCATCTGAACTGCCGGAAGTGATGGGGATGGCCGACCGAATCATCGTGATGCACGAGGGATTAATGGTGGCGGAATATCAGGCCGGTGAGGCCACCGCAGAAACCATCGTCAGTGCGGCCAGCGGCGCAAAACAGGAGGCAGCGTAATGCTCAGACAACTGCTGAAACACCGCGAAGCGCTGCTCGGGGCAGTCATTTTTCTGATGATGCTCGCCATCGGCAGCCGCGTGCCATCGTTTATTGCCCCTGGGAACCTGGTGGAGATGTTTAACGACACCTCTATTCTGATCATCCTCGCCCTCGGCCAAATGATGGTATTGCTGACCAAAGGCATCGATCTGTCCATGGCGGCAAACCTGGCGCTCACCGGGATGATTGTCGCCCTCATCAACTTCCACTACCCCAGCGTCCCGGTGTGGATGCTGCTGCTTCTTGCCACCGCCTTCGGCCTGCTGATGGGGATGATCAACGGGTTGCTGGTGTGGAAACTCGGTATTCCGGCCATTGTGGTAACGCTGGGAACCATGAGTATCTATCGCGGGATTATCTTTTTACTTTCCGGCGGTGGTTGGGTGAACTCTAATCAAATGGGCGCGGACTTCCTCGGGCTCCCGCGCACTGCAGTGCTGGGGCTACCGGTGCTGAGCTGGTGTGCTGTCGCCGCTCTGCTGGTGGTGAGCTATTTCCTGCGCTATAGCCGCACCGGGCGCGCGCTTTACACCGCAGGGGGTAATGCCACAGCGGCGTATTACACCGGGATCAACGCAGGAAAAATGCAGTTCGTCAGCTTCTGCCTGTCCGGGGCACTGGCGGGATCCTGCGGCTATTTGTGGATTTCCCGTTTTGCCGTCGCGTATGTCGATGTTGCTAACGGCTTTGAACTGCAGGTGGTCGCGGCGTGTGTTATTGGCGGGATCAGCACCATGGGCGGCACAGGGCGCGTGCTCGGCTGTCTTTTCGGCGCACTGTTTCTCGGGGTAATCAACAACGCGTTGCCGGTGATCGGCATCTCTCCTTTCTGGCAAATGGCGATTTCCGGCACGGTGATCGTGATTGCCGTCCTGCTCAATGAACGGGGCAATAAACGCAAAGGGCGGTTGATTCTGCGCGATGCGGCGCTGGCGCGTCAGAAACTGGCGGTGAAATCATGAGCAAAATGATGACCACTGAAGAGATCAAAAACGTCCCTGCTGCACCCGGGCTCCTCCAGCGGTTGCTGTGCTGGGAAGGCTTTCTGCTGGCGGTAACGTTGACGGTGTTTGCGGTTAATGCCATGGCATCGCCCTATTTCCTCAACATCTGGAATCTCTCCGATGCGACGTTCAACTTCACCGAAAAAGCGATCATCGTCCTGCCTATGGCCATGCTGATTATCGCCCGTGAAATTGATTTGTCGGTGGCCTCCACCATCGCGCTGAGCTCCACGGTAATGGGCTTTTGCGCTGCAGCAGGAGTGGATACCCCGCTGCTGATCTGTGTGGGATTAGGCGTCGGTCTGTTGTGCGGGGTGTTCAACGGCATTCTGGTGACGCGCTTTAACTTGTCTTCCATCGTTATCACCATCGGGACCATGAGCCTGTATCGCGGCATTACCTACATCCTGCTGGGCGATCAGGCGCTGAACCGCTACCCGGAGAGTTTTGCCTGGCCAGGGCAAGGCTATGTCTGGGGCGCGCTGTCCTTTGAGTTTGCTCTGTTCATCGTGCTGGCTTCCGTATTTGCCTTTATGTTGCACCGCACTAACTTTGGCCGTCGTACCTATGCCATCGGCAATAACCCGACCGGCGCGTGGTACTCGGGTATCAACGTCAAACGTCACAATTTGATTCTGTTTGCCCTGGTGGGGCTAATGTCCGGTCTGGCGTCGGTGCTGCTCACCTCACGCCTGGGCAGTACGCGTCCGACGATTGCAGTGGGATGGGAACTGGCGGTGGTGACGATGGCGGTTCTCGGCGGCGTCAATATTCTCGGCGGCTCCGGCAGTATGGTAGGGGTGATTATCGCCGCCTTCCTGATGGGGCTGGTGACCTTTGGCCTGAGCCTGCTTAACGTGCCCGGTATTGTGATGTCGGTGATCATCGGCACGATGCTGATCGTGGTGATTTCACTGCCGATTATTACCCGCCGGATTATGCAACGAAGACGAATGTAACCCCCTCATCTTCACCTTCTCCCCCAGGGGAGAGGGGACTGTTTGGTGCGGCCTTTCGGGTCGGGGTGAGGGGAACGGATTACCCAAAATCATCATTAAGGAGAATTATCATGAGCTTTATGTTGGCACTGCCAAAAATCAGCCTGCACGGCGCAGGTGCAATTGGCGATATGGTTAACCTGGTGGCGAATAAACAGTGGGGCAGAGCGCTGATTGTCACCGACGGACAACTGGTAAAAATGGGCCTGCTCGACAGCCTGTTTGCCGCGCTGGATGCGCATCAGATGTCATATCACCTGTTTGACGAGGTATTCCCTAACCCGACGGAAACGCTGGTGCAGAAAGGATTTACAGCCTATCAGGACGCCGAATGTGACTACGTGATCGCCTTTGGCGGCGGGAGCCCAATCGATACCGCCAAAGCGATTAAAATCCTCACCGCCAACCCCGGCCCGTCAACCGCCTACTCCGGCGTCGGCAAAGTCAAATACGCAGGCGTGCCACTGGTGGCAATTAACACCACTGCAGGCACGGCGGCGGAAATGACCAGTAACGCGGTGATTATTGATAGTGAGCGTCAGGTCAAAGAGGTGATCATCGATTCGAACATCATCCCGGATATCGCCGTGGATGACGCCAGCGTGATGCTTGATATCCCGGCATCCGTCACCGCGGCAACGGGCATGGATGCGTTGACCCATGCGATTGAAGCCTATGTCTCTGTGGGTGCACATCCGCTGACCGATGCCAACGCACTGGAGGCCATTCGCCTGATCACGCTGTGGCTGCCAAAAGCGGTGGATGACGGGCACAATCTGGAGGCGCGTGAGCAAATGGCCTTCGGTCAGTATCTGGCGGGCATGGCCTTTAACAGCGCCGGTCTCGGTCTGGTTCATGCTCTGGCACACCAGCCAGGCGCGACGCACAACCTGCCACACGGCGTGTGTAACGCTATCCTGTTGCCAATCATCGAAAACTTTAACCGTCCGAACGCGGTGTCACGCTTTGCCCGCGTGGCACAGGCGATGGGCGTTGATACCCGTGGTATGAGCGATGAAGCAGCCAGCATGTCGGCGATTCAGGCGATTCAGGCGATTCAGGCGATTCGTGACCTGAGCGCCCGCGTCGGTATTCCGTCTGGCTTTAGCAAACTGGGTGTAACCAAAGCCGATATCGAAGGCTGGCTGGATAAAGCGCTCGCCGACCCATGCGCACCCTGCAACCCACGCACCGCCAGCCGTGATGAGGTGCGTGAGCTGTATCTGGAGGCATTATGATCCGCAAAGCCTTTGTGATGCAGGTGAACCCGGACGCGCATGAAGAGTACGAACGTCGCCACAGCCCTGTCTGGCCTGAACTGGAAGCGGTGCTGAAAGACCACGGAGCGCACCATTACGCCATTTATCTCGATAAAGAACGCAACCTGTTGTTTGCGACCGTTGAGATTGAATCGGAAGAGCGCTGGAACGCGGTGGCCAACACCGATGTCTGTCAGCGCTGGTGGAAACACATGCGTGAAGTGATGCCCTCGAACCCGGACAACAGCCCGGTAAGTGCCGAACTGAAACCGGTATTTTATCTGGCGTAATGCGTTAACGCTGCCGCGCTCGCGGCAGCGTCATTTTCTTAACGGGCCTCCACCGTGTTACGGCTGGCAGCAATCTCTTGTCTGCTACTCAAGGTAAACGCCGACACCACCGTAATCGCCAGTACAAAACAGCCCAGCATCAGGTAGGTATCCTGGAAACCGATCCGGTCATACATATTCCCGGCGAACGCGGAGAGGAAAATCGCCGCAGACTGTTTGGCAAACTGGAAACCAATCAGATAAATGGTCGCCGACAGACGGGTGTCGAATACGCCAGTGATGTACTTAAATGCACCCACCAGCAGGAACGGGACTTCCAGGGCATGCAGCATTTTCAGGGCGATGACTTCCACAACGGTCGTGGCAAACGACGAACCAATAATACGCGTCGCCATAATCAGCCCGGCAATCAGCAACGTATTTTTCGCGCCGATGCGATTAATGATCCACGGCGAGCAGAACATGATGATGGCGTTGCAAATTTCCCCAGCGGTGGTCGCAAAACCAAAGGCACGAGTGCCTTCCTGCGGGGTGGCAAAGAACGATTTAAAGAAGGTGGCAAACTGCTGGTCGAAGACGTCATACACGCAAGCTACGCCAATCACATAGAGAATAAACATCCACATTCTGCGCTGACGGAACAGGTTAAAGACCGTTTTCGCGGTGATTTGCGGCTGGTTTGCCCCCAACGCATCCATAACTTGCGCAGTCTGGTTGGGTTTCGGTTTCGCCACCACCAGTAACAACATCAGTAGCAGTGCCGCGCCCGACCCCATCCAGAACACATACGACGGATCGATACCAAACAAAATGCCGCCGGTCGACGCACACAACCCCCAGCCCAGACAGCCGAACATGCGCGCCTTACCATATTCAAAAAAGCTGTTGCGGCTTACTCGTTCGATGTAAGCCTCTATCGCTCCCGATCCCGCCGAGAAGACAAAGCCGATATACAGCCCGCCGCTCAGTGCCCCCAGCCAGATACTGGTTTTCAGCAGCGGAGCGAAAACATAGAGGAAGAAAGGCGCAAACAAGAACAGCAAGACAGAGATGATCCACAGCAGGTGCTTTTTCAGCCCCAGCTTATCTGATATCACGCCCAGAACCGGCTGGAACGCGATAGCAGAGAGCGAGATGCAGGAGAAAACGATACCGGTATGGGTTTTATTCAGGCCGATGATATCCGACAGCCAGATAGGCAGGAACGGAAAGCAGGTAGCCATAATGAAAAAGTAGAGAAAGAAGAACAGCCCGAAGATCCAGAAATTAGGGTTGTCCTTGTGGGTACAGGTTGTTGTGTTCATTATTTTTATCCTCAACGGAGGGCCGGTTACCCGACCCATCACCCTTACACG
Source organism: Enterobacter sp. RHBSTW-00994 (assembly GCF_013782625.1). NCBI lineage: Bacteria > Pseudomonadati > Pseudomonadota > Gammaproteobacteria > Enterobacterales > Enterobacteriaceae > Enterobacter > Enterobacter sp. RHBSTW-00994. The sequence goes on from NZ_CP056199.1 coordinate 4,795,860, forward strand.
CGTTCGACGCCAATCAGAATGGCGGTTTCCGGATCCAGAATCGGCAGCGCAATGCCCGCCTGCATCAACCACTCACCGCTTACCGTTTGCGGCGCTTCCATCCATGCCGGGAGTTTGCGCATGGTGTGTCCGCCCTCGCCCGTTATACGAATATTCGGGTGATCGAGCAGTGTGATGCGGTATTGCGCGCGGGCCTCCAGCCCTGGCATGCGCAGCGACATCATCAGGGTGTAATCCGGCATCTGAAGCTGGCTGACAATAAACAGCCCCCGCGTTTTATCTTCACTCACAATCCCCTGCGCCAGCGTCGTGGTATCCGGCATGTCCACACGCCACTGCGTACCATGATGGATAACCTCGCGCCATTGCTTATGCAATGCGGCATAACGTCGGTAACCTTCCCGCTCCTGGGCGTCTACCGTAAGGGGATCCAGCTCCAGCCCCATATGGCCGAACAGCGCCGTCAGCCCCCGAAATTCTATGCTGTGCTGGCGGAAGGTCGCGTGGCATTTATGATGACCGATATGCGCCCCCATGACCTCCGGCGGGAAGAAGTAGCTCATCCCTCGCTGAATGGTGTTCCGCTCCAGTGCATCGTTGTTATCGGACGCCCAGAAGCGGTGGCTACGGGTCAGCACTTCATAATCAATTCGCCCGCCCCCTGAGGAGCAAGACTCAAATTCGATATGCGGGAAGCGTTCGCCCAGCACGTCCAGCAGACGATAAAACTGACGAGTCTGTGCGTCGGCAGCCGCTTTACCATTATGCCCAGGCTGCACGAGTTCGCGGTTCATGTCCCACTTCACATAGTCGACCGCGTGTTCTCCCAACAGCCAGCTCATACGTTCAACCAGATAATCAAAGGCTTCCGGAATATTCAGATTGAGCACCAGTTGATGACGTCCGGTTGCCTGCGTGTATCCCGGCAGAGCCAGCACCCAGTCAGGATGGGCTCGATACAGATCTGAGTCTGGGTTGATCATCTCCGGCTCAACCCAGATACCAAACTCCATTCCGAGGTTTTTGACGTGGTTAATCACGGGCGTCAGACCGTTCGGGTATTTTTTCTCATCCAGATACCAGTCGCCCAGCGCACGGTGGTCATCGTTACGCCCTTTGAACCAGCCATCGTCGATAATAAAACGCTCCACGCCCAGTGCCGCCGCCTCATCCGCCATGCGCATGATGTATTCCGGATCGTGGTTAAAGTAGATCCCTTCCCAGGTATTGAGATGCACCGGACGGGGTTTGTTTTCCGGGAAGCGAATAATGTTGTCGCGCAGGTAGCGGTGGAACTGCTGGCTCATGCCGTTCAGACCGCACGCGGAGTAGCTCGCAAAAAGGCGCGGTGTCCAGAGAGTCTCGCCCTCTTCAACCGCCATTTCGCCAGGCAGATAGAGTGCTTCGGCTTGCAGATAGCGACGACCGTCGGTTTTCGCTTCAGCGCGTAAACGATGATTACCGCTCCAGCCAAGATGGACACCCCAGACATCACCCTGCATTTCGCAAAATGACGGCGTACCGGAAATCAGCGCCGGGAAATGTTCATGAGAGGTTTTTCCGCGACGGTTTTCAATCACAACGCTGTCGTGATCAAGGTGAACCCGGTGCGGCTGAAATTCACGGATCCAGCGTCCATGAAAGGCCATCACTTCCTGCGCACGCTCGGCAATCGGCAATGTGACAGCAAAGCGGTCCACCTGCCATGCCTGCGCTCTGAGGTTGGTCAAACCATGACGGACCACCAGCACTCCGCTGTCGTCAAGCACCAGTTCGCTGGTCAGGCGCAATCCCGCGTGCGTATCTTCCGCGGTAATCGTCAGGCTTTGCCCCTGTGGTTGTGCATGGGTCGTTTTGAATACCGGTGAACCGTCCAGCCCCTGCCGATGTCCTTCAATGCCCGGGGAGCCAAACAAACCGTGGCCCAGTTCCGCCATCAGCGTTACCGGTGAGTCAACATCCAGCCTGCCATTGGCAATGGGACGAGAAAGACTTTCTACATCCTGCGGCGAAAAGTGCTGAAGGTGAGGCCCCCAGTAGAGAATTTCGGCGAATGGGTGGGTCTTAATCACCACATCAACCGTCTTACTTTCGAGTCGTAAAATGGATTCGTGCATCAGACATCTCCTGTCATCGGGATGTCGTGAGTGTTGATCCGAAACGTTTCGGATACAAACCAAAACGTTTCGGATCTGTGATCGGGTTTAGAAATTTGGCGAAATTAGGCCGTCTGGCCTGGGGAAAACGCAGGCTGCCAGAGCACCTGAAGTTCGGAAACGTCATCGCCGTTAATTAACTGACGCACCATATCCGCGATCTGTTTCCCCACCCCCTGACGAGTAGACTGGACAACGGCGGCCACGTCGATATCAACAATGCTGTCCTGCGGCAAACCGTCATACACCACCAGAGAAACCGCATTATCCCCGATTAAACGCCCGCATTGCGCCAGCGCCATAGCGGCCCCGTCTCCGTGCGTATTGCAGTCGGTGATAATGGCGGTAGGAGGATTCTCAAGGGAGAGCAGTTCATGGGTTGTGGCATAGCCCACGCGGCGTGAAGGTGGCATAGCACGTAGCCATTCACTGGATAAACCCACTTCCCGCAATGCATCCAGGTAGCCCTGACGACGCTGGGTGATAAAGGCCTGATTATTACTTTCACCCAGTAGCGCAATCCGCTGATGGCCTTTCTCAATCAGCCAGCGAGTGGCCTGATAGGTCCCCGCGTAGTTGTCGAAATCAAACCACGCGTAGGGCTGTGATAACTGGCTACGGCCCAGCGCCAGGAAGGGAAAACCAGCAGCCTGAAGCTGTTCAAGACGCGGATCATGATCGAGCGTATGGGCCACAATCAGCGCATCGACACGACGGCTTTGCACCATGCGCATATAGCTGTGCTTGTCGGCCAGATCGTCATCAGCAATCAACAGCAGGTCGATCTCATGTTGCGCAAGTTCGTGACTAATTTCGCCGACCATGTCCATAAATACGCTGTTATTGAGCGGAACAGGATGGACCGGAAACACCAGCCCCACGGCATCAATTTTGCCCATTTTAAGACGTCGGGCAAAGGTATTTGGCCGATAGCCACGCCGTTGGGCTTCTGCTTCCACGCGGGCACGCGTCTCGCGGGAAACATCATCATACCCGTTGAGGGCACGGCTGACCGTCGTCACGGACAACCCCAATTCTTTGGCAATGGCTTTAAGCGACATGATTTTCCGTTTCTTCGTTAATTTTGTTCGGCGACCAGAAGCGCATGGGTATCCGGTTCCAGCGCCTTAAAGATATGCGGCTGGTCTGCCGGATAGCAGATGTAATCCCCTGTGCTCAGCTCTTCAGGTGCATCAAGTAAACCGACCATGGCCCGTCCTTGCGTCACGATAATATGTTCAACCGAGCCCGGCAGATGTGGCTGAGAGATACGGTCTGCGCCTGGCTGAGTCAGCAACAGGTAAATATCGCGACGAGCTCCAGGGGGACACGCGGCCAGTAAAATTGCTTCGTAGTTAGCCTGCCCGGCAATCACCTTCGTCCCTTCTCCACGGCGGATCACCTGGGTTGTCGGCAGCTGCGGTTCCAGCAAACGCGCAAAAGGAATATCCAGCGCCACGCAAAGCGACCAGAGCGTCTCCAGGCTCGGGTTGCCGTTTCCTGACTCCAGTTGCGAGAGTGTGGATTTGGCGATCCCGGCACGACGGGCAATTTCCGCTAATGAAAGCCCGGTTCGCAGGCGTTCTCGCACCAGACTTTTGGCAATCACGCTGATTGGCTGCGGCATAAAACGCCCTCTTGTTCTGTAAATCGAACGAATCGTTCATCTTGTAAAACGACATTGATGCGTTCATTATAATGGATACACGTTCGATATGGCTAAAATTGTATGAAGCATCACCTCTCCTGCCTTAAAGGCGACACCATAAAAGCAATCATTCTGGTTTGCCTCGCCGTTGGCGTTGTCGGCATGTCATACGGCTCGCTGGCGATGGCCTATGGTTTCCCGGTCTGGGTTCCCTTTGTGCTCTCTATTTCTGTGCTGGCGGGGGCGTCAGAATTTATGTTTATCGGCATTGTAGCCAGCGGGGGCAATCCCCTGGCCGCTGCTGCAGCCGGTTTACTGGTGAACGCTCGACACGTACCGTTCGGCGTAACAGTGCGCGAACTGGTAGGTAAACGGGGAATGAGCCTGCTGGGCTGTCACATCATGAACGACGAGAGTGTGGTATTTGGTCTGTCACAAAAAACCCCTGAGCAACGTAAAGCCGCCTACTGGCTGTGCGGCCTGGGCGTTGCCATTATCTGGCCACTCGGCGCACTTTTGGGGGCAATGGTAGGCAAGCTGTTACCCGCTCCCGAAACCATCGGACTGGATGCGGTATTCCCGGCGATTCTGCTGGCGTTAGTCGTTCCTGCCTTTAAAAATCGTACGACACTTATTCGTGCCTGTAGTGGAGCGGTTCTGTCGCTCGCGGCTGTGCCGTTTGCCCCAGTCGGCTTACCGGTGCTGCTCTCGTTACTCGGCCTTGCCGCGAGGAAAAAATAATGGAAAACATGACGGTCTTTATTCTTGGTATCGCCATCCTTTCAGCAGGAACCTATCTGATGCGTCTTGGTGGGGCAAAGCTCGGCAATCGGCTGGCGCTCTCCGAACGTTCCCAGGCACTGCTCTCTGATGCCGCGACGGTATTGCTCTTCTCAGTGGCGCTGGCGACAACGTTTTATGAAGGGGAGCATTTCGCCGGGATGGCTCGCGTGTTTGGCGTAGGGTTTGCGGTATTCCTGGCCTGGCGAAAAATGCCATTAATTGTGGTGATCGTGGCGGCAGCAGTCGTTACTGCGCTGCTGCGCCTCATGGGGCTAAGCTAACACTCAGGCAGCAACAGCCTCGACAATAGACAAATAGGTCTCTGTTTTGATGATCCTTTCAAGCCGGAGCCCTGATTTTGCAAGCATATCGCGCAGCTCCGTTTCCGTCCTGATGCGACCGCCATCAAAGCTCGCCAGCAAAAGCAGATCGATTTCGCATCCACCAAGAGAATTTTCGCCCTCAGATACGACTGGCTCCATAATCACTATTTTGCCATTAGGTAACATAGCATTACGGCAGCAACGCAAAATTTTTATGGCTTCCGCATCCGACCAGTCCATAACAATATATTTCAGTATATAAATATCCCCGGCAGGACATTTTTCAAAGAAACTGCCGGGCGTTAATGTCCAGCGAGAATTGTCATCAAGCTGATGAAGCATATTTCCACTTAGCACATCCGGGCGATCAAATAATATCCCCTTCAACGTTGGATTTTTCCGTAATATATTCAGTAGCATATTTCCATAACCACCGGCGACATCCACTACCGTAGTATGTTCTGGAAATTCAACATTGCGAACCAGCACCTCATTCTCCACTTTTGACATAGAAGACATACCTGAGTGAAAAAGAGTATCGCCCGAAGCGTGATCCTGCTGCGACCAGTAGTCATAAAATGCCATACCAAAAATTGACTTAAACACATTTTTACCGCGAACCCTGTCGGGGAGTTCAAATACCGGCAGCCAGAATGTTGTGTCCGTCAGCATCAGGATGGCATCGCGCAGCGAATAAGGATTATCAGTTCGCAGAAACTCCGCGGCAGATGTAAGTGTAAAACATCCTTCTGATTTTTCTTCGAATACACCGCGCGAGGCCAGTATTCGCATCATTCTGCACAGTGAGATTGCATCAACATTCAGTTCGCCTGCAAGCTGGTCAGCGGTTTTTTCACCCTCAACGAGTTTATCAGCAACACCCAGAACCGCAGCAGATCGCAGAGCGGCGCTCCACAGATAAAGCATGGAGTTCTCAATGACTGAGAATGCTATTTTTTCATACTCTGGAGGCATACCATTTTTAAGCAGCATTTATCCGTCCTCGGAATAAAAAGTATCGGAATAATCACAAGAGATTATTACCACACCCCTGTTTGGGCTCGCGATAAATTGTAGGCGGGGGAATGTTATTCGCTGGAAAAACTGTTTGTAGCGCTGTAAAGATAACTTCGTTTATTTATCAAATGATAATTTTTTATGTCAATATATAGATACGGTGCGATTTTTTATTTATTTCTTGATAACTGAATTAGGATCACAGACACAGGCCAAAAAAAGCGCCCCGAGGGCGCTCTTTCGACGGTGTGACTCGCTTATTTGTTCAGCTCAGCCGTCATATGGACCTGATTACCAGAAAAGGCTTCGGTAATTTTATAGGATGATGCACCCGCGTCTTTTGCCTGTGCTGCAATTTTGGCTTCCGCGCCATCAATGGTGGAAGAGGTTGCGGTAACAGTTTGCGCTGCGAAAGAACCGAAAGAAGTAGCCAGAGCGATAACTGCAACAAAAGTTTTGATGCTTTTCATGATGTAAACCCTTTCAATAAGTTGTTTGTATAAGGCGTTATACCTTGATGTGATAAATAATAGACCTCATCACCATCAACTAAAAGCGGAATGATTTGCCATTGTTATTCAAAATTACTGAAATAAAAAACCATTTATGTATTGTGTTGCTCTCCCTATCCTGATTTCCTTAAATCGAAATATTGACAGGGGGATCAAGGATGAAAACTAAAGAACACCCATCGTTTCTTCTCAGGCATAGCACTTCCATACATTTTATTTCCTATGCCGGCGCTATTTTTATCATTACGCCCTTTAACAGCAAAGCAATGCCATTATTTATCTGGGTAGCAATGCTAGTATCTTTAGTCATCATTACTTCATGGTATATAAAGCCATTAACGCCACTTGAAAAATCAAGAATGGAATGGAGTGAATATAAAAAGATAGTTGGATCGACACAGATGTCGTCGCTTCTTTTTTTCGTTTCGTGCGTGGCATTCAAATATTTAATGAATTATGGCCTGGAAATCCCTGTCACGCTGAGTATTGCAACCGTTGGCTTTATTTATTACACCGTAACGCTTTACCTTGAAGCCATTGATGATGACAGAAAGAAGATTGCCAGGAAGGCTTTTGTTCTCGCCAAAGGGATATGGCTAGTTATCTCATTCATCTGTTATATCATGGCAAGAAAGGTTTTCATGGACGTTACAGATGTTACACATGAGGCAACATTCAATAAAATCACGTCGTTAGGATTCTTTCTCATCTTCTGCACACTGTTTTTTTCGATGGTTTTTCTTTTCTTCACAATGATGTTACCCACGCTGCAAAATTCATCATTCCAGTTCAACTCGCTGGCAATATGTGCCCCACTATTCTGTGCTGGCTACATTTTTTTCATTGTTTATAACGTTAATACAAACCGTGTGCTGGAATATATTCTGAATGTTACGATCGAATATGACACCCGAGACACTTTTTTCTGTAATGATAGCTACCATATCCTGAATGACTACCCAAATGCGCGTTTCATGATGGTTGCGGAAGGGAATTATCGTATGTTTACGCCTAAAAAACATGACTATAGTATTTGGCGGCTCACATGCAAAAATACTGCGCCATTTTATACGGTGGTTGAAATTCAGAACAGAAAAGACATTATGCAAAAGCTGAAAAATAATACTGATAAATAAAAAAAGCGCCCCGAGGGCGCTCTTTCGACGGTGTGACTCGATTATTTGTTCAGTTCAGCCGTCATATGGACCAGGTTACCGGAAAAAGCTTCGGTAATTTTGTAGGATGATGCACCCGCGTCTTTCGCCTGTGCTGCAATTTTGGCTTCCGCGCCATCAATGGTAGAAGAGGTTGCGGTAACAGTTTGCGCAGCGAAAGAACCGAAAGAAGTAGCCAGAGCGATAACTGCAACAAAAGTTTTGATGTTTTTCATGAGATAAACCCTTTCAATAAGTTGTTTGGATAAGGCGCATTGCCTTGATGTGATAAATAATAGACCCCATCACCATCAACTAAAAGCGGAAGGATTTGCTCTCATCATTCAAAATTACTGATTAACAATTAATCGCTGCGGATGGGTATAGATCGTTGCCCTTCCAGGTTTGCAAAATCCCACCAGTGTCAGGTTGCAACGCTCCGCAACCTCCACCGCCAGTGTGGTCGCGGCAGAAACCGCAAACAGAATTTCAATGCCACACATCGCCGATTTTTGCACCATCTCGTAACTGGCACGACTGGAGACTAATGCCGCACCTTGCTGCCAGATTTCGCTCTCACGCGCGCGACGCCCAAGCAGTTTATCCAGTGCAACATGTCGCCCGACATCTTCATGCCCACCCGCAATCTCACCTGACGGTAAAACCCAGGCCGCGGCGTGAGTGCATCCGCTCAGTTGCCCAATCGGCTGAACATCATTGAGATGCTCAAGTGCAGAGTCGAGGTGAGCCAGGTTAAACGTCTGAGTAAACGGCAGGGGCGTTATGGGTTTACCGATATCATTGAGTTGCTCAACACCGCAGACACCACAGCCAGTACGTCCCGCCAGCGCCCGACGGCGCTCTTTTAGCCCCATAAAACGGCGGCTGGAGAGTTCAATTTGCACTTCCAGTCCATTACAGGCCTGAACCACATCCATGCCAAAGATCTCCTGCGGGTGCTCGATAATGCCTTCCGACAGAGAAAAACCTATCGCAAACAGCTCCAAATCTTTAGGCGAGGCCATCATCACAACATGCGAGATACCGTTATAAACCAGGGCAACAGGGACTTCTTGCGCCAGAAAATCGGGCGTAGCAAGCGTAATGTGGGGCGGTCTGTGTACCGACAATTCCACAGTGCCCTCAGGCAGTGGCGAAGACCGGGTAACACGGTTTTGTTTAGACACAGCGGTATTCCTGAACAACCACAGAAGTGAGCCTGCTATTGCACCATAAACCGCAGACCTCACGCATAGTATGGATCAATTTTTCGGCTCTCATAGACATCAAGTTTACCTACTCATTTAGGAGTGACACAACCGAAGCACTGATACAGACCGGTAACACTCAGGGTAAATTTCGTGATTAATATCACACTTTATAATCAACAGAGTGATAATACGTTCACTTTGTTTTAACGCGATTGGAACAGGCTTACCGACATTGTGGTATTCTGATGATATCCCTCGTGGAATTGAGGGAATAACGCAAATTTTATCCTTTGTGGTTATTTTGCGACCGCAAAGCGAAACACTAAGCAATGTCGAAACAAGGAGTGACCCATGCAGGTCAGCAGAAGGCAGTTCTTTAAGATCTGCGCTGGCGGTATGGCAGGCACAACGGCGGCGGTACTGGGCTTTGCTCCCGGTGTAGCGCTGGCGGAAACGCGGCAGTATAAGCTGTTGCGTACCCGTGAAACCCGTAATACCTGTACGTACTGCTCTGTCGGTTGCGGGCTGTTAATGTATAGCCTCGGCGACGGTGCGAAAAACGCCAAAGCATCCATCTTCCATATCGAAGGGGACCCGGATCACCCGGTTAACCGTGGTGCACTGTGCCCTAAAGGGGCTGGTCTGGTGGACTTTATCCACTCAGAAAGTCGCCTGAAATTCCCTGAATATCGCGCACCAGGCTCCGATAAATGGCAGCAAATCAGCTGGGACGATGCGTTTGACCGTATCGCAAAACTGATTAAAGAAGACCGCGACGCCAACTTTATTGCCCAGAACGCTGATGGCGTAACGGTCAACCGCTGGCTCTCCACCGGGATGTTGTGTGCTTCCGCATCCAGTAACGAAACCGGCTATTTAACCCAGAAATTCACGCGCGCACTCGGTATGCTCGCGGTCGACAACCAGGCGCGTGTCTGACACGGACCAACGGTAGCAAGTCTTGCTCCAACATTTGGTCGCGGTGCGATGACCAACCACTGGGTCGACATCAAAAACGCCAACCTTATCGTGGTAATGGGCGGTAACGCCGCTGAAGCGCACCCTGTCGGGTTCCGCTGGGCGATGGAAGCCAAAATCCACAACGGTGCGAAGCTGATTGTTATCGATCCCCGCTTTACGCGTACTGCGTCAGTGGCGGATTTCTACACCCCTATTCGTTCAGGTACTGACATCACATTCCTGTCAGGCGTATTGCTGTACCTGATGACCAACGAAAAATATAACCGTGAATACACCGAGGCTTATACCAACGCCAGCCTGATCGTGCGTGAAGACTATAGCTTCGAAGATGGTCTGTTCAGCGGTTATGACGCCGAAAAACGCAAATACGATAAAACCAGCTGGAACTACGAGCTGGATGAAAACGGTTTTGCGAAACGCGATACCACGCTGCAACACCCGCGCTGCGTGTGGAACCTGCTGAAAGAGCATGTTTCCCGCTATACCCCGGACGTTGTTGAAAACATCTGTGGTACGCCAAAAGCGGACTTCCTGAAAGTATGTGAACTTATCGCCGAAACCAGTGCTCCCGATAAAACCACATCGTTCCTGTATGCGCTCGGCTGGACGCAACACTCCATCGGTGCGCAGAACATTCGCACCATGGCGATGGTTCAGCTCCTGCTCGGCAACATGGGGATGGCGGGCGGTGGCGTAAACGCCCTGCGCGGTCACTCGAACATTCAGGGTCTTACAGATTTAGGGCTGCTTTCCCAGAGCTTGCCTGGTTATATGACATTGCCAAGCGAGAAGCAGACCGACCTTCAGACCTACCTGACGGCCAACACGCCAAAACCGTTGCTCGAAGGCCAGGTGAACTACTGGGGCAATTATCCGAAGTTCTTCGTCTCGATGATGAAAGCGTTCTTCGGTGATAAAGCGACAGCCGACAACAGCTGGGGCTTTGACTGGTTGCCGAAGTGGGATAAAGGTTACGACGTTCTGCAGTACTTCGAGATGATGAACCAGGGCAAAGTGAACGGCTATCTGTGCCAGGGCTTCAACCCGGTGGCGTCGTTCCCGAACAAGAACAAGGTTGTGGCATCACTGTCAAAACTGAAGTTCCTGGTCACAATTGACCCGCTCAACACCGAAACTTCGACTTTCTGGCAGAACCACGGCGAGTCCAACGACGTTGATCCATCGACGATTCAGACAGAAGTATTCCGCCTGCCGTCGACCTGCTTTGCCGAAGAGAATGGCTCTATCGTGAACTCCGGTCGCTGGTTGCAATGGCACTGGAAAGGCGCTGACGCCCCAGGCATCGCCATGAACGACGGCGAGATCCTGGCGGGCATTTTCCTGCGTCTGCGTAAGATGTACGCCGAAGAAGGCGGGGCATGTCCGGAACAAGTTCTGAACATGAGCTGGAACTACTCAACGCCGGAAAATCCTGCACCAGAAGAAGTGGCAATGGAGAGCAACGGTAAAGCGCTGGCGGATATTATCGACCCGGCAACCGGCACGGTGCTGGCGAAAAAAGGCGAGCAGTTAAGCACCTTCGCGCATCTGCGTGATGATGGCTCGACGACCAGCGGCTGCTGGATCTTCGCCGGTAGCTGGACGCCAAAAGGCAACCAGATGGCTAACCGCGATAACGCCGACCCGTCAGGGCTGGGAAATACGCTGGGTTGGGCATGGGCATGGCCGCTGAACCGCCGCATTCTGTATAACCGTGCTTCCGCTGACCCGCAGGGTAAACCGTGGGATCCAAAACGTCAGCTTCTGAAATGGGATGGCGCAAAATGGGGCGGTGTGGATATTCCGGACTATAGCGCTGCCGCACCAGGCAGTGATGTCGGGCCATTTATCATGCAGCCTGAAGGGATGGGACGTCTGTTTGCTATCGATAAGATGGCGGAAGGTCCGTTCCCCGAACACTACGAGCCATTTGAGACGCCGCTGGGAACTAACCCGCTGCACCCGAACGTTATCTCTAACCCGGCAGCCCGTATCTTCAAGGGTGATTTTGAAGCGCTGGGTAAAAAAGATAAGTTCCCGTACGTGGGCACAACCTACCGTCTGACCGAGCACTTCCACTACTGGACAAAGCATGCGTTGCTTAACGCCATCGCACAGCCGGAACAGTTTGTGGAGATTGGTGAAAAGCTGGCGAATAAGCTCGGCATCGCACATGGCGATACCGTGAAGGTCTCCTCTAACCGTGGCTACATTAAAGCAAAAGCGGTAGTGACCAAGCGTATTCGCACGCTGAATGTTCACGGTCAGCAGGTTGACACCATCGGCATCCCAATCCACTGGGGCTATGAAGGTGTGGCGAAGAAAGGGTTTATCGCGAACACCCTGACGCCGTTCGTCGGTGATGCAAACACGCAAACACCGGAGTTTAAAGCCTTCCTCGTGAACGTGGAAAAGGTGGATACCCAATAGATTTCAGGTTGCAGGCAGACGGTGACGCCATGCATTTCGGGAGCGTAGAAAAACGGCGCGACCGGAATGCATAAGGAAACCAACGCACCTGCGCACTGAAAGATGAAGGGTAAACGGAGATGAATTATGGCTTACCAATCTCAAGATATTATCCGTCGTTCCGCGACTAACGGTTTCACGCCCGCGCCACAGGCGCGGGACCACCAGCAGGAAGTGGCGAAGCTTATCGACGTGACCACCTGTATCGGCTGTAAAGCTTGTCAGGTGGCTTGTTCAGAGTGGAACGACCTCCGTGACGAAGTGGGTCACAACGTCGGGGTGTACGATAACCCCGCCGACCTGACCGCCAAGTCCTGGACGGTGATGCGTTTCTCGGAAGTGGAGCAGAACGACAAACTGGAATGGCTTATCCGCAAAGATGGCTGCATGCACTGTGCGGATCCGGGCTGTCTGAAGGCATGCCCGTCAGAAGGGGCTATTATTCAATATGCCAACGGTATCGTCGACTTCCAGTCCGAACAGTGCATTGGCTGCGGCTACTGCATTGCGGGCTGCCCGTTTAACGTGCCGCGACTGAACCCGGAAGACAACCGCGTCTACAAATGTACGCTGTGCGTCGACCGTGTGACTGTCGGCCAGGAACCGGCCTGCGTGAAGACCTGCCCAACCGGCGCTATCCACTTTGGCTCTAAAGAGGATATGAAAACGCTGGCGGCAGAACGCGTGGGTGAACTGAAAACACGTGGTTATGACAATGCAGGTCTGTACGATCCTGCCGGGGTTGGCGGCACGCACGTGATGTATGTGCTGCATCACGCCGACAAACCGAATCTGTACCACGGCCTGCCGGAAAACCCGGAAATCAGCGCCACCGTGAAATTCTGGAAAGGTATCTGGAAACCACTGGCAGCCGTCGGTTTTGCTGCCACCTTCGCAGCCAGTATTTTCCACTACGTCGGTGTCGGCCCGAACCGTGCGGAAGAGGAAGAAGACAACCTGCATGAAGAGAAAGACGAGGTGCGCAAATGAAAAAACGTGACACCATCGTGCGCTATACCGCGCCGGAGCGTATCAACCACTGGGTCACCGCCTTCTGTTTCATGCTGGCGGCCATAAGCGGACTGGGGTTCTTCTTCCCGTCCTTCAACTGGCTGATGCAAATCATGGGGACGCCACAGCTGGCGCGTATTCTGCACCCGTTTGTGGGCGTGATTATGTTTGCATCGTTCATCATCATGTTTTTCCGTTACTGGCACCATAACCTAATCAATCGGGATGATATCTTTTGGGCGAAGAATATTCGTAAGATCGTCGTCAACGAGGAGGTAGGTGACACCGGGCGTTATAACTTCGGTCAGAAATGCGTATTCTGGGCGGCGATTATCTTCCTGGTCCTGTTGCTGGTCAGCGGTGTGATCATCTGGCGTCCGTATTTTGCGCCTGCTTTCTCAATCCCGGTGATCCGATTTGCGCTAATGCTGCATTCATTTGCCGCAGTCGCGTTAATTGTGGTTATCATGGTGCATATTTACGCCGCCCTTTGGGTGAAAGGCACTATAACCGCGATGGTGGAAGGATGGGTAACCAGTACGTGGGCGAAGAAGCACCACCCACGCTGGTACCGAGAGGTCCGCCAGAAACAGGAAAAGTCATCTGAATGAGTATTCGCATAATCCCGCAAGATGAGCTGGGTTCGAGCGAGAAACGCACGGCGGAGTACATTCCGCCGTTGTTATTCCCCAGACTCAAAAACCTCTACAACCGCCGCGCAGAACGTCTGCGCGAGCTGGCAGAGAACAATCCGCTTGGCGATTTCCTGCGTTTTGCAGCGTTAATCGCCCACGCACAGGAGGTGGTTTTGTACGACCACCCTCTGCAAATGGATCTGACTGCGCGCATAAAAGAAGCCAACGATCAGGGCAAACCGCCGCTGGATATCCACGTACTGCCGCGTGACAAGCACTGGCACAAGCTGCTGCACTCGTTGATTGCTGAGCTTAAGCCTGAGATGAGCGGCACTGCACTGGCCGTAATTGAGAATCTGGAGAAAGCATCAGAAAATGAGCTGGAAGAGATGGCGAGCGCATTGTTTGCCTCTGATTTTGCGTTAGTCAGCAGTGATAAAGCCCCCTTTATCTGGGCTGCGCTGTCACTCTACTGGGCACAAATGGCCAGCCTGATTCCCGGGAAAGCCCGGGCCGAGTATGGTGAAGCACGCCAGTTTTGCCCGGTATGTGGTTCAATGCCCGTTGCAAGCATGGTGCAGATCGGCTCCACGCAGGGTTTACGCTACCTGCACTGCAATCTCTGTGAAACCGAGTGGCACGTGGTACGCGTGAAATGCAGCAACTGCGAGCAGACCCGTGATTTGCACTACTGGTCACTGGAAAATGAGCAGGCTGCAATAAAAGCGGAAAGCTGTGGCGACTGTGGTACTTACCTGAAAATCCTTTATCAGGAAAAAGACCCGAAAGTCGAAGCCGTTGCGGACGATCTCGCCTCACTGATTCTGGACGCCAAAATGGAACAAGAGGGCTTTGCCAGAAGCTCCATCAACCCGTTCCTGTTCCCGGGTGAAGGAGAGTAATCTCCTGTAACAGTGCCGGGCGGCGCAAGCATGCCCGGCCTACAATACTCACTCCGGCCTCCCCACAACAGAAAATTTAAAACGTCCGGTTCGCTTTTGCGAGCCTCTTTCCAGATTTTCATCCCCACCAAAATCCGCCATTTCCTTCAGCTAAAAACCAGGCTATAACACTGTTTATTCATACAGCATTCAGAGGTATTAAATGGTACTGGAAAAAGGAATTGGGGCACTGGTTCAGGACTTTATCGCCGCAGGACGGCCTTCTTCACGCAAGCAGAATATTGATGACCGGAGAGCGGGGTATGTCGACAGCACGGTGCTTGCAGGGGAGACAGAGATACGCGTCAAAGTAGAAACGCTGACGCTTGAAGGTATCACCTTCCGTGTCTTTTCCCCCTTAAACTCAGCGGAAACGCTACCTGCCGTAATCTACTATCACGGCGGATGTTTTATCAGCGGTGGCTTTGCCACTCATGATAATCAGCTCCGCCAGCTGGCGTATTACGGAAGCTGTCGGGTGATTGCGGTTCAATACAGGCTTGCGCCAGAACACACCTTCCCGGCCGCACATGACGATGCAGAAAGAGGGGCGAATTTGATCTGGCAGTATGCCGGACGTTTTGGTGTGGATAAAAAACGTCTCACGCTGTGCGGAGATAGTGCGGGAGGCCATCTGGCGCTGGTGACAGCTCTGCGGCTAAAAGCAGCAGGAATATGGCAGCCCGCGCAGCTTATTCTGATCTACCCGATGCTTGACGCCACAGCCAGTTTCGGCAGCTATACCCGCAACGGCGTGGACTTTATCATTACCCGCGATACGCTGCTCAGCGGTTATGAAATGTATCTGGCTAATACTGAACGCCAGCATCCTGAAGCCAGCCCACTGTGGAGAAAGGATTTTAGCGGCCTGCCTCCGGTACACATCATTACAGCTGAATTTGATCCGTTATGCGATGAAGGCAAAGCGCTGTATCAACATTTGACGGCGCAAGGCGTGGAATGTACTGCTCAACACTGGCTCGGGGTTATTCATGGGTTCTTCCAGCTTGGCGGGATCAGCCAGTCTGCACGGGATGTGATACGAGACATCGCCTGGCGGATCGGTTCAGAACGCTAGCCCGGCGAGCACGCCGGGCATGGCCGGGGGTTACTCTTCCTCGTTACCGCCCTCTTCATACGCACCAAAGGGCTTGGCGGGAAGAACAATATAGGTTCCTTCAAATACAGCACCGGAGGTTTCATCGCCAAAGAGTTCAACCTGCATCTGGACGCGCGCTTTACGGCCACGCGCCAGGCGATCGAGATCGCCACCCAACGAACCAAGATCGGCGACTGCGCTGGGTTTACCGCTGATGGGCGAACTGTAACGAATGTGTGCATCAGCGAGAATAATCGTGCCGCCAAGATGACGCTCTCGCAACATCAACCAGATCAGCCCCCAACCAGTGAGAGTAGCAAGCGAGAACAGACTGCCGGCAAATAACGTGTGATGTGGGTTTTGATTACCAATTTCCGGCATGGTGGTTATGAATTTTTTCCCGGTGTACTGCTGGATGCGAACACCCATCTTTTCACTGAGCGGGATATGCTGATACCAGGCCTGCTGCAACTGCCCACACCAGTCAGCACGGTGCAAAATATCATCGAGCGTTGCGACGGGTTTGATCATCAAAAAGTGGCGAACAGGCGTGGTTTGTGGGGTGGTGATTTCCCCCTGGTTAACAAAACCCAGTTTGGCAAAAAACTCTACCGCATCTTCGCGAGCACTACAGGTCACGCGTTTTACGCCTTCCTGCCGGGCGACAGATTCCAGCGTCATCGCAATCAGTGTCCCAAGACCTTTATCCTGTACTGAAGGATGTACAGCCATAAAGCGGATAGATGCTTCATTATCGGCATTGATATACAAACGCCCGACAGCGACAATGTTGCCCTCTTCATCCACTACCATCTGGTGATGGGCCATTGCGTCCCAGGCGTCACGTTCAGAACCCTTTGGTTGATGTAATGGCTTGCGCAGCATTTCCCAGCGGAACTGGTAATAAACGTCTAACTCGTCTTCCGTTTGCGGTACTCGAAGGTGATACATAGCTGTACTCTCTCTTGTTACCCGCGGCCACGCCGCCAGTTGGCTCATACCTGCAGCCAGAATGTAACGGGGCCATCGTTCACCAGCGAAACCTGCATATCTGCAGCGAATCGTCCGGTTTGAGTATTCATATCCTGTTGGCGACAACGCTCAACAAAATAGTCATAGAGTGCTTCTGCACACTCCGGAGTTGCGCCTTTCGAGAACCCCGGACGCATACCACGTTCTGTATCCGCAGCCAACGTAAATTGCGAAACCACCAGCACACTGCCACCCGATTGCTGAACATTCAGGTTCATTTTACCGTCTGCATCGCCAAAGATACGGTAACCCAACACACGCTCACACAAGCGGTTGGCTTTTTGCTCGTCATCTTCCTTTTCGACACCTAACAACACCAAAAGTCCGGGGCCAATTTCACCCGTCACTTCCCCCCCCACGGTGACGCTGGCCTGGGTTACGCGCTGAATCAATGCAATCATGGTTGGTCTGCTTCTTGTTGTTTTTCAGCTTCTGCTGTTTTTTTAAGTTCGCGGTATATTCCGAGAGTGACAGTTATTTCTGCACCAAGCAAGACGATACACCAGGTCCAGTACACCCATACAAACAAAATGGGGATAACCGCCAGCACGCCGTAAATCAGCTGATAAGACGGGAACATGGTGATGTAAAGGGCAAAGCCTTTTTTCCCCAGTTCAAAGAGAACTGCCGCGACTAATGCCCCAACAACCGCATCCCGGTTAGGCACTCGGGTGGTGGGAACGACGCTGTACAACAGCCAGAACGAGAGCCACGATAAGATCAGCGGGAAGATACGCAGCACATTGTCGATCACGCCGTTTAGCTCGCTTGCCCAGCGTAATGAGAGCAAATATGAACTGATCGCCAGACTGGCCCCGGCCAGTAACGGCCCGAGAGTTAAAATCATCCAGTACACTGCAAACGAGTACACGCGAGGCCGCACCCGTTTACTTCGCCAGATGGTATTCAATGCACTATCAATGGCATACATCAACAACAACGCCGTCACGATCAAGCCACATGCGCCAACGGCGGTCATCTTGTTAGAGTTCGCGACAAACTGCTCAATATAGTTCTGAATGACATCGCCAGTCGCAGGAATAAAATTGGCAAATACAAAGTGTCGAAGCTGCAAACTGACATCTGCAAACATCGGAAAAGCAGAAAAAAGCGCAAAGATCACCGCCACCAGCGGCACGATGGAGAGTAACGACACATACGCAAGGTTACCCGCCAGTGTCGTCATATTGTCCTCATCAATGCGATGCCAGAGGAGTTTTAGCCATGCCCGAAGTGGGCGGGTATGGTGCGTTGCTTTTTGATGAACGGTTTTTAACATAACAGCTTCGCGAAATAGTCCGGTATCGTCTCTTTTCCGGTCACCAGAATTGACGTGATACCTAACTGGTTAGCTCCCTCTATATTATCGACATTGTCGTCAAAAAAGACCGCATCAGCCGCGGAGAATCCTTCCGCCTGAAGCACTGCCTGATAGATCCGCGCTTCCGGTTTGCGCATTCCCATCTCCTGGGAAAGATAAACTTTATCCGCTGCGGCATAAATTTCAGGGTACTCATCGGGCCAGAAGGTGGTATGCAGGCGATTCGTGTTCGACAGAACAACCACACGATGGCCCTGGCCGCGGAGTTTTTGCATAATACCGGTCACTTCTGGGCGGATCGCAACAAATACCGCCTGCCAACCGTGAGAAAACTGCTCGTAACTTAACGGCAGATCCATCTCATGGCAGAAGCGCTCAGCAAACTCTTCGTCACTGATCTCACCCCGTTCGTGCTGGTGGAAAGTCTCACTCATCGTAAAACTTTGTTTTAGCCTCGCCAGTGGCACACGGCTGAAATCACTCCATGCACCCAACACCCGATTAAAATCGATATCGACGATTACATTTCCTAAGTCAAAGATATAAAGCATGTTTATCTCCTTTTCGCCGTGGAAAAGTAACTGTAGCGGGAAAGATAAGCTTTGGCTATGCGCTGCTACGTATGGCTGAAAAAGAAAAACCCCGCCACAAAGGACGGGGTTTGCATACCAGCAGAAGAGAAAATTAGTCTTCTTTCGGACCGCGCATAGCACGTTTACGGTCGTTCTCAGTCAGGTGACGTTTACGAATACGGATAGACAGTGGCGTCACTTCTACCAGTTCGTCGTCATCGATGAATTCCAGAGCTTGCTCCAGAGTCATTTTGACTGGTGGAACCAGAACGGTTGCTTCATCAGTACCAGACGCACGCATGTTGGTCAGTTTCTTACCGGTCAGGCAGTTTACAGTCAGGTCATTAGAACGACTGTGAATACCGATGATCTGGCCTTCGTAAACTTCTGCACCGTGGCCCAGGAACAGCTTACCGCGGTCCTGAAGGCTGAACAGTGCGAACGCAACCGCTTTACCCTGACCGTTAGAGATCAGTACGCCGTTGTTACGCTGACCCACTTCGCCCGGACGAACATCATCGTAATGGCTGAAGGTGGAGTACAGCAGACCCGTACCGGAAGTCATGGTCATGAATTCTGAACGGAAGCCGATCAGACCACGGCTTGGGATCACGTAGTCGAGACGTACGCGGCCTTTGCCATCTGGATTCATGTTTTTCAGGTCGCCTTTACGCTCACCCAGAGCCTGCATAACAGAACCCTGATGCTGCTCTTCAACGTCCAGTGTTACGTTTTCGAATGGCTCTTGTTTACGGCCATCGATTTCGCGGAAGATAACTTTCGGACGGGAAACCGCCATTTCGAAACCTTCACGACGCATGTTCTCGATAAGAACAGACAGGTGCAGCTCACCACGACCAGATACACGGAATGCATCCGCGTCAGGCGTTTCTTCAACACGCAGCGCAACGTTGTGCACCAGCTCTTTGTTCAGGCGGTCAAGGATCTGACGAGAGGTAACGAACTTACCTTCTTTGCCACAGAACGGAGAGGTGTTGACGTTGAAGAACATAGAAACGGTTGGCTCATCAACAGACAGTGCTGGCAGTGCTTCAACAGCCTGCGGGTCACAGATCGTGTCAGAGATGTTCAACTCGCCCAGACCGGTGATAGCAATGATATCGCCTGCTTCTGCCACGTCAGTTTCGATACGTTCCAGACCCAGGTGGCCCAGTACTTTACCGACTTTACCGTTACGGGTTTTGCCTTCGCTATCAATGATAGTGACCTGCTGGTTCGGCTTCACTTTACCGCGTTTGATACGACCAATGCCGATTACACCAACATAGTTGTTGTAATCGAGCTGAGAGATCTGCATCTGCAGCGTGCCGTCGAGATCAACGTTTGGTGCAGGAACACGGTCAACAATCGCCTGGTACAGCGGGGTCATGTCGTCAGCCATGTTTTCGTGGTCCAGACCTGCGATACCGTTCAGCGCAGAAGCGTAAACGATAGGGAAGTCCAGCTGCTCGTCGGTCGCGTCGAGGTTAACGAACAGGTCGAATACCTGGTCAACAACCCAGTCAGGACGCGCGCCAGGGCGGTCAACTTTGTTGATAACAACAATTGGCTTCAGACCGTGGGCAAATGCCTTTTTGGTAACGAAGCGCGTTTGCGGCATTGGGCCATCCATTGCGTCAACGACCAGCAGAACGGAGTCTACCATGGACATTACACGTTCAACTTCGCCACCGAAATCGGCGTGCCCTGGGGTATCAACGATGTTGATACGGTAGTCATTCCATTTGATAGCGGTGTTTTTCGCGAGGATGGTAATCCCACGCTCTTTCTCCAAATCGTTGGAGTCCATCACACGCTCTTGAGTTTCGGCACGCGCATCAAACGTACCGGATTGCTGCAGCAGCTTATCAACCAGGGTAGTTTTACCATGGTCAACGTGCGCGATGATGGCGATGTTACGCAAATTTTCGATCACAACTTTGCCTCAGGCATTTAGAAATAGCGCGTTATTGTACACGGATTAATCGCACTACAAAACAGGATCACAAACATCCCCCGCAAACAAGTATCGCAGAGTTGCTTTGTGATCGCTTTCACGGAGCGTAAAAAGGGCACTTTAACGTAAATTGCACCAATATGGTGCTCCATGTTCACAGTGGAGCACTATACTGGTGCAACATAACCATCGTGGTGCAGCAGTTTTGCACTATGGTGCGCATGATAACGCCTTTTTGGGGTGTTTTAAAAGTTGGCACAGATTTCGCTTTGTATAAATACGGCAAAAAGGCGGCAGCAATGCCAGCCTTACACAGAATTTGAAGACCTCGTTACCACGACGACAATGACCAATCTGGAGAGTTAAGTATGTCCGCTGAACACGTTTTGACGATGCTGAACGAACATGAAGTGAAGTTTGTTGACCTGCGCTTCACCGATACCAAAGGCAAAGAACAGCACGTCACGATTCCTGCACATCAGGTAAACGCCGAATTCTTTGAAGAAGGCAAAATGTTTGACGGCTCCTCAATTGGTGGCTGGAAAGGTATCAACGAATCCGACATGGTTCTGATGCCTGACGCAACCACGGCGCTCATTGACCCGTTCTTCGAAGAACCTACACTGATCATCCGTTGCGATATCCTCGAGCCAGGCACACTGCAAGGCTACGACCGCGACCCACGTTCCATCGCGAAACGTGCTGAAGAGTACCTGCGTTCTACTGGCATCGCAGACACCGTTCTGTTTGGGCCAGAGCCAGAGTTCTTCCTGTTTGACGACATCCGTTTTGGCGCATCCATCTCTGGTTCTCACGTTGCTATCGATGACATCGAAGGTGCATGGAACTCTTCCACCAAATACGAAGGTGGTAACAAAGGTCACCGTCCAGGCGTGAAAGGCGGTTACTTCCCGGTTCCTCCGGTCGATTCTTCACAGGACATCCGTTCGACCATGTGTCTGATCATGGAAGAAATGGGTCTGGTTGTTGAAGCGCATCACCACGAAGTAGCAACTGCTGGCCAGAACGAAATCGCGACCCGCTTCAATACGATGACCAAGAAAGCGGACGAGATTCAGATTTACAAATATGTGGTCCACAACGTTGCACACCGTTTCGGTAAAACCGCAACCTTCATGCCAAAACCAATGTTCGGCGATAACGGTTCCGGTATGCACTGCCACATGTCCCTGTCCAAGAACGGTACTAACCTGTTCTCTGGTGACAAATATGCCGGTCTGTCTGAGCAGGCGCTGTACTACATTGGTGGCGTAATCAAACACGCTAAAGCAATTAACGCCCTGGCAAACCCAACCACCAACTCATACAAGCGTCTGGTCCCTGGCTACGAAGCACCAGTAATGCTGGCTTACTCCGCCCGTAACCGCTCTGCTTCTATCCGTATTCCAGTGGTTGCATCTCCGAAAGCACGTCGTATCGAAGTGCGCTTCCCGGATCCAGCGGCTAACCCATACCTGTGCTTCGCAGCACTGCTGATGGCGGGTCTGGACGGCATTAAGAACAAGATCCACCCAGGCGAAGCGATGGACAAAAACCTGTACGATCTGCCTCCAGAAGAAGCGAAAGAGATCCCACAGGTTGCAGGTTCTCTGGAAGAGGCATTGAACGCACTGGACGCAGACCGTGAGTTCCTGACGGCCGGCGGTGTCTTCACTAACGACGCTATCGATGCTTACATCGCGCTGCGTATTGAAGAAAATGACCGCGTGCGTATGACTCCGCACCCAGTTGAGTTCGAACTGTACTACAGCGTTTAAGTTTTAACGGGTTTTGCGCGACCTTTTACGTGCAAGCCCGAAAGCCGTTTTTTGTTGCCGTGGAAACTTTCAGCCCATCTTCGGATGGGCTTTTTTCTCCACCAACAAACTGATCTCACGCGCTTTTCACGACGGAAAAGCTATACTGCACTAAATTAGTGCAAACAACTCCAGGAGACTGCTGAATGGCAACTGGCACGCTGCCCGATGCTGGGCAGATCCTCAATTCTTTAATAAACAGTATATTGCTGGTCGACGACGAGCTGGCCGTGCATTACGCCAACCCGGCGGCACAGCAACTGCTCGCCCAAAGCGCGCGTAAACTGTTTGGTACACCACTTCCGGAATTGTTGAGCTATTTTTCCCTGAATATTGGGCTGATGCAGGAGAGTTTGCAGGCCGGACAGGGGTTCACCGATAACGAAGTGACGCTGGTCATTGATGGCCGCTCCCACATTCTTTCCCTGACTGCGCAACGGCTGCCTGAAGGACTTATTTTGCTGGAAATGGCGCCAATGGATAACCAGCGTCGCCTGAGCCAGGAACAGCTCCAGCACGCACAGCAAATCGCGGCTCGCGATCTGGTTCGCGGTCTTGCCCATGAAATAAAAAACCCGCTTGGTGGCTTACGTGGCGCTGCGCAGCTACTCACCAAAGCACTGCCAGACCCGGCGCTGGCCGAATACACCAATGTCATCATTGAACAGGCCGACCGTCTACGCAACCTGGTCGACAGACTGCTGGGACCGCAACAGCCTGGTATGCACGTATCAGAAAGCATTCATAAAGTGGCTGAGCGAGTAGTGAAACTCGTTTCGATGGAGCTACCGGAAAACGTCACACTGGTTCGCGACTATGACCCAAGCTTGCCTGAATTGGCGCATGATCCCGACCAGATTGAGCAGGTTTTACTGAATATCGTTCGAAATGCCTTACAAGCTTTGGGCCCTGAAGGTGGGGAAATCGTGCTGCGTACCCGCACCGCCTTCCAGCTCACATTACATGGCGTGCGCTATCGCCTGGCGGCACGTATTGATATTGAAGATAACGGTCCGGGTATTCCTTCCCATCTACAGGATACGCTGTTTTATCCCATGGTGAGTGGCCGCGAAGGTGGGACCGGACTTGGGTTATCTATTGCCCGTAATTTGATCGATCAACACTCTGGCAAAATTGAATTTACCAGTTGGCCTGGTCATACCGAGTTTTCGGTTTACCTGCCAATTAAAAAATAAAGGTGACGTTTATGCAACGAGGGATAGTCTGGGTAGTCGATGACGATAGCTCCATCCGTTGGGTGCTTGAACGCGCACTCACAGGGGCGGGATTAAGCTGCACGACATTTGAGAACGGCAGCGAAGTGCTCGACGCACTCACCACAAAAACCCCGGATGTTCTGCTTTCCGATATTCGCATGCCGGGGATGGACGGGCTGGCGCTCTTAAAACAGATCAAACAACGCCACCCTATGCTTCCGGTCATCATAATGACAGCACATTCCGATCTGGATGCCGCCGTTAGCGCCTATCAACAAGGGGCATTTGATTATCTGCCAAAACCGTTTGATATCGATGAAGCGGTAGCCCTGGTTGAGCGTGCGATCAGTCACTATCAGGAACAACAGCAGCCCCGTAACGCTCCCGTTTTTGGGCCAACGACGGATATCATTGGTGAAGCACCTGCGATGCAGGATGTTTTTCGCATTATCGGTCGTCTGTCGCGCTCTTCCATCAGTGTGTTGATTAACGGCGAGTCAGGAACCGGTAAAGAGCTGGTCGCGCATGCTTTACATCGCCACAGCCCACGAGCAAAAGCGCCATTTATCGCACTGAATATGGCGGCAATCCCAAAGGATTTGATTGAATCAGAGCTATTTGGTCACGAAAAAGGGGCATTTACTGGCGCAAATACGATTCGTCAGGGTCGCTTTGAACAAGCCGATGGCGGAACACTGTTCCTTGATGAGATCGGTGATATGCCGCTGGATGTCCAGACTCGCCTGCTGCGCGTACTGGCCGACGGACAATTCTATCGTGTAGGCGGTTATGCTCCGGTAAAAGTTGATGTGCGCATTATTGCCGCAACGCACCAAAACCTGGAACAACGCGTACAGGAAGGTAAATTCCGCGAAGATCTGTTCCACCGCCTGAATGTCATCCGCGTCCATCTGCCCCCCCTGCGTGAACGTCGGGAAGATATCCCTCGCCTGGCGCGTCACTTTTTGCAGGTTGCCGCACGTGAACTCGGCGTGGAAGCTAAACAACTTCACCCGGAAACCGATGCAGCACTCACGCGTCTGGCATGGCCTGGTAACGTTCGTCAGCTGGAAAACACCTGCCGCTGGCTGACTGTGATGGCTGCTGGCCAGGAAGTCTTGATTCAGGACTTACCGAGTGAGTTGTTTGACGCAACTGTACCAGACAGCAGTACCGGGCATACATTGCCAGACAGTTGGGCAACACTGTTAGCCCAATGGGCCGATCGCGCGTTGCGTTCCGGTCATCAAAACCTGTTGTCTGAAGCTCAACCAGAAATGGAGCGCACCTTACTGACCACTGCGCTTCGTCATACTCAGGGCCATAAACAGGAAGCAGCACGACTGCTGGGATGGGGTCGTAATACCCTGACACGTAAGTTGAAAGAGTTAGGAATGGAGTGATTTTTACCATTGTGTAAAGATTACAAATTGAGCGCAAATTGGCGTTATTTTGCGCTTTACTGTTCCGATGAGTTTTGTATGATCGTGCCCGGAAATTGGGGGGATCATCATGCTGGAATCATTAGTGAATTTGCTCTCGAGCGGAGCTGCGGAAAGCCACACGCCGCAAGCAGCCGTTGCCGCGGTGTTGTGTGCGGCACTGGTTGGGCTTTTTAGCTAGACGGTTTGCCGGGTAATGCTTCGCATACCCGGCAATACCATTAGATAACGCGCGAAAACTGCTGCAGACGCGCCTTCTGACGCAGATAGGCGTCAAAGCACATACAGATATTACGAATCAATAAGCGCCCTTTTGGCGTCACCTCAATCCCGCTATCCGTGACATCCACCAGCCCATCTTTTGCCAGTGGCGTAAGTAGCTTCAGGTCTTCCGCAAAGTAATCGCTGAATTGCAGATCCCAGTGTAGTTCCACGTCACTGAAGTCGAGACGGAAATTGCAGATAAGCGCTTTAATCACATCACGACGAATGCAATCGTCACGCGTTAACGCGATACCTCGCCACAGGGCGTTTCCAGTTTCATCAACCTGCTGATAATACTGCTTTAGCTCTTTCTGGTTCTGTGCATAGCAGTCGCCCATCATGCTGATGGCGGATACGCCCATACCCAGTAAATCTGTATCACCTTGCGTGGTGTAGCCCTGGAAATTACGATGCAATATCCCTTCTCTCTGCGCGATTGCCAGCTCATCATCAGGACGGGCAAAGTGGTCCATACCGATAAACTGATAACCTGTCTCAGTCAGTGACGTGATGGTTTCCTGCAAAATATCCAGCTTCTGCTGAGCAGAAGGCAGATCGGCATCTTTGATTTTGCGCTGAGCAGCAAAGAGCGTTGGCAGATGAGCATAGTTAAATACGCTCAGGCGATCGGGGTTCAGCTCGGCCACACGTTTCAGCGTGAAGGCGAAACTCTCCGGCGACTGCTTTGGCAGGCCATAAATCAGGTCAATGTTGGTCGAGGTAAAACCGATGTCGCGCGCATGGTTAAGCAAGGCAAAGATAAACTCTTCGTCCTGCTCGCGATTTACCAGACGTTGTACTTCTTTGTTGAAATCCTGCACACCCATACTCAGGCGCGTAAAGCCTT
This sequence comes from Enterobacter sp. RHBSTW-00994, assembly GCF_013782625.1. Lineage (NCBI taxonomy): Bacteria > Pseudomonadati > Pseudomonadota > Gammaproteobacteria > Enterobacterales > Enterobacteriaceae > Enterobacter > Enterobacter sp. RHBSTW-00994. Next base: position 4,822,269 of record NZ_CP056199.1, read on the forward strand.
CGGCGCGTAAGTGATCCAGTACATCCAGCTCTATTTCCCGCGGATCGACTTCGATCGAGATTTCAGCATCCGCATTGAAGTTAAAGTTGGAGCGCAAAAGCGCCATTAAACGGCTGATCTGCGCTTTATTCAGATAGGTTGGCGTACCACCGCCCCAGTGCAACTGGCTGACGTGACGACCGGCGAAAAGCGGTGCACGATGCAGAATTTCCTGTTCGAGCGCATCAAGGTATTGATCGGCCTTGTGCTGCTGGCGGGTAACGATTTTATTGCAACCGCAGAAATAGCAGAGTTTATGGCAAAAAGGGATGTGAACATACAGCGATAATGGCCGCTCAGGATAGCGCGCAGCCGCCTGCTGAAAATCAGCCTCACCGAAAGCTTCAGAAAACTCCAGCGCGGTTGGATAGGACGTATAACGTGGCCCGGAATAGTTATATTTCTGGATTAGGGCCAAATCCCAGTCGATAGATGGTACAGACATGCTCACTCCTTCCGTTGGTGTCGCGTTCGTATACGGCGGCCCATCCTGACCCCATTGCGGGTCATCATTCGGGTGCGCAGCCACTTCTGTCGCCGCGACAACCGCCGTAGTTTAACGAATAACCACACCAGATAACATATAACCGGAAGGGTTATAAGCAGGACTATCGAGCCTGCTGAGTGCAAATGTTAGTTTCCACCTTTCAGAAGACGCATCATATCTTCCTGCTTTTCGTCTTCTTCTTCATCTTCTTCGTCATCGTCGTAAGACAGACCCAGTTTTTGCATCAGCTCGTCGATACGATCCAGCTTGGCATCCACCCATGACTGCTCTTCAGCGGTCAAAGATTCACCCTCTTCAAGACGTTCCAGCAGCGCATCCAGGCGCTCATCATTCTCCAGCAAATCCAGCTCAGCCTGCGGTGAAAGCATAGGTTTCTCGCTCTTTGGTTTGTGCTGCTTGGTTACCGGGGTGTCCGTCACGCCCAGTGGAATTGGTGTTTTGCTGCCAATACGAGGATCTTTCTGTTTGCCGTTTTGAGCAGAAGAGCCTGATGCGCTGCTGCCATTGGCACGGCTTCCAGAGGCATGACCACTGTGCTTTTTCGCACGTTTACGGTCGCGAGCTTCCTGGTTCAATTCTTCACGTGTTTTGCGACGTGCTTTTGTGGGGCGTTTAGTGCCCGGTGCGGAAGTCGGTTTTTTCATGATGTTTTATCTTTAAGTCGTTTTCTTCAGTATAGAATTGCGGCGAAATCTAGCAGAAAGCAAGCAAAGAAAAAAGGCGACAGAGCAATCTGTCGCCTTTTTTCCTGACTCACAGCCCTTAGCGGGCCAGACATTCCTTGTTTGCCAACAACAAACCCTGTTTATCCTTTGGCTGCTACCGTCCTTGATACGGTTCCCTTTCCTGTTTAAACGCCTCCAGGCGCTGGTCATCCTGACAATCCTGAGTCTTCGCCTCCTGGCGCTCCTGACCCTTATCCTTAAGTCGTTATCCTGTTGGCATCCTCGCCTTGACGCACACTTTACCTTGTTCCATTAAACTAACAAGCAATGAGAGGGCATAAAAATAGCTTTTCAGACAAACACCCAAAACCAATGCATTGATTTATAAACACTTGTTGTTTTTTAAGTCTGCGATTTCTCTTAAATATCCTAATACATCTATGGCAAATGTCTTACAACTCTGACATCGGTATACCTATGAGGAAAGCCTTTTGGCTGCATTCAGGTATAATCCTTTTCAGAATAAGATTTACGGAGACGAGCACGTGACTACCCTGAATTATCAACAGACGCACTTTGTTACCAGTGCGCCTGATATTCGCCACTTACCTTCAGATACCGGTATCGAAGTGGCATTTGCTGGCCGTTCCAATGCGGGAAAATCCAGCGCCCTGAATACGCTGACAAACCAAAAGAGCCTGGCGCGTACGTCCAAAACACCAGGTCGAACCCAGTTGATTAACCTTTTCGAAGTTGCCGAGGGTAAACGCCTGGTCGATTTACCTGGCTATGGCTATGCGCAAGTACCGGAAGAGATGAAGATCAAATGGCAGCGCGCGCTGGGGGAATACCTCGAAAAACGCCTGTGCCTGAAAGGTCTGGTGGTACTCATGGATATTCGCCATCCATTGAAAGATCTCGATCAACAGATGATCCACTGGGCGATTGAGAGTGATATTGCTGTTCTGGTGCTGTTGACCAAAGCCGATAAACTGGCGAGCGGGGCGCGTAAAGCACAAGTTAATATGGTTCGCGAAGCGGTGATGGCATTTAATGGTGATGTGCAGGTTGAACCGTTTTCATCGCTGAAAAAGCAAGGCGTGGATAAGTTACGTCAAAAGCTGGATGGCTGGTTTAGCGAGCTGGAACCCGCAACCGAAGCGGAAGAAGAGTAATACCAGACGCGGCAATGTCCGCGTTTTTTTAGCTTATTTTTTTGTTTGCCGCAATAAAAAACGCCCCAGTCATTACTGACTGGGGCGGCTAAAATATTCAGCCAAATCCGATTACGTGAAGTAAAAGGTCTGAAAGATAGAACATCTTACCTCTGTACCCTACGTCGTTAACTCTACTCTTTTTTTATCGCTCGACAAAGCACTTTTTGTAGTTTTTTTTCACTCTTTACATAGGTAATTCTAATGATCATCACAAAACACGCGTTGTTATGTTGCTAAGTTACATAAAAATCACGTTATTCATTGAACACTTAGTGAGCGAGATCCCAATTTTCTCCACTGCCCACTTCCACCAGAAGTGGTACGTCAAGTTTCATGCTGCTTTCCATCAGTTCGTGGATCTTCTGCGAGACTGAATCAAGATCATCTTTGTGCACTTCGAACACCAGTTCATCGTGTACCTGCATAATCAGGCGCACTCGCGGTTTCTCTTTTTCCAACCAAGCATCAACAGCAATCATTGCCCGTTTAATGATGTCAGCAGCGGTTCCTTGCATTGGTGCGTTGATAGCTGCACGCTCCGCCCCAGCACGACGCGCCGCATTGCTGGATTTGATGTCCGGCAGATAAAGACGACGGCCTTCCAGCGTTTCGACGTAACCTTTTTCCTTCGCCTGCGCGCGCGTCCGCTCCATATAATCCAGAACCCCCGGATAGCGCTCGAAGTAGAGATCCATATACTTCTGTGACTCTTTACGTGGAATGTTTAATTGGCGTGAAAGGCCAAACGCGCTCATACCGTAGATCAAACCAAAGTTGATCGCTTTCGCACTACGACGTTGTTCATTCGTCACACTATCCAGCGATAGTCCAAAGACTTCTGCAGCCGTCGCCCGGTGGATATCCTTCCCTTCCGCAAAGGCTGTCAGCAGGCCTTTATCACGCGATAAATGCGCCATAATACGCAACTCAATTTGTGAGTAGTCGGCAGAGACAATCACATAATCGTCTGGCGCGATGAACGCCTGGCGAATACGACGCCCTTCTTCATTACGTACGGGAATGTTTTGCAGGTTTGGATCGGTCGATGAAAGCCGACCAGTCGCCGCAACCGCCTGATGGTAAGACGTATGAACACGACCCGTTTTCGGGTTTATCATCAACGGAAGTTTATCGGTATAGGTCGATTTTAGCTTAGCCAGACCGCGATACTCCAGAATGACTTTAGGTAACGGGTAATCTAGCGCCAGCTCTTCGAGTACCTCTTCTGACGTCGATGGCGCACCACCCGGTGTTTTTTTCAGCGGCTTAATACCCTGTTTTTCAAACAGAATAGTTTGTAATTGCTTAGGCGATGAAAGATTAAATGGCTCACCTGCAATGTCATGCGCTTTTTGCTCAAGCTCAGACAGGCGGACAGCAAGCTCACCAGAGTGATGATGCAAAACAGCAGGATCAATTTTTACGCCATTGCGTTCAATACGGGATAATACCGGAACCAGTGGCATTTCAATGTGCTTAAAGACATTGAGTGGGCCTTCCTGTTTCTGCAGTTTCGGCCACATTTTAAGATGCAATTGCAACGTGACATCCGCATCTTCTGCCGCATAACGGCCCGCTTCTTCCAGCGCAATCTGGTTAAACGTCAGTTGATTTTTGCCCTTCCCGGCAATTTCTTCAAACGTAATGGTTTTGTGCTTGAGCCAACGGTCCGAAAGGGAATCCATATCATGACGGCCAGCAACGCTATCCAGAATGTAGGACTCCAGCATTGTATCGAAGGCAATGCCACGCAGTTCGATGCCGTAATTTTGCAAAATGCCACGATCGAACTTCAGATTTTGCCCGACTTTAAGCACCTTCTCGTCTTCAAGAAGCGGCTTGAGCAATTCAAGCGCACGCGCACGCGGGATCTGATCTGGCGCATCCAGGTAGTCATGTGCCACAGGTACATACGCAGCAATACCAGGCTCAGTTGCAAACGAGAGGCCGACCATATTGGCAGAGATATTGTCCAAGCTATCAGTTTCTGTATCAAACGCGATGACAGGTGCGTTCTTAAGCTTTTCGATCCAGGTTATCAACTGGGTTTCATCGAGCAGGGTTTCATAGCGTTCAGAAGAAAGTGTACTGGTCTGCTCTTCTGCTTCTTCTGCCTCAGCCACAATCGTTTCTTTTGGTTTTACAGCAGATTTTACACCTTTAGCCTGCATCCATTTGCCAGCTTCCAGGTCTGTCGTCCAGCGCTTAAATTCGTACTTTTTAAACAGGGTTAGCAACTCATCTGTTGCAGGTTGCTGTACTTCAAGCTGTTCACATCCCAGTTCTAACTCAACGTCAGTTTTGATGGTTGCGAGTTTATAAGAGAGGTAAGCCAGCTCTTTATTTTGCTCCAGTTTAGCCGCCATGGTTTTCGCACCACGGAACGTCAGACCGGCAATTTTATCCGATTCCTTGTAAAGGGTATCAATCCCCCCCAGCCCTTGCAGTAATGCTTGCGCCGTTTTCTCACCAACACCCGGCACGCCTGGGATGTTATCTGAGGAGTCGCCCATTAAGGCAAGAAAATCAATGATCAGCTCCGGTGGCACACCGTATTTCGTGACCACTTCTTCTGGCCCAAGGATGGTATTAGTCATGGTGTTAATCAAGGTGATACCAGGCGTAACCAACTGCGCCATATCTTTATCTCCCGTACTGATCAGCACCGGACGCCCCATTTTTTCGGCTTCCCTCGCCAGTGTCCCGATCACGTCGTCAGCTTCGACACCGGAGACTGCCAGCAGTGGTAGCCCCATTGCTTTAACCATGGTATGCAACGGTTCAATTTGCGCGCGCAACTCATCCGGCATAGGAGGACGATGGGATTTGTAGTCTTCAAACAACTCATCGCGGAAAGTTTTACCTTTGGCATCAAACACAACGGCAGCATGGGATGGTTGATATTGCAGAATCAGGCTGCGTAGCATGTTAAGCACGCCATACATCGCGCCGGTGGGTTCTCCTGCACTATTGGTCAGAGGAGGAAACGCATGATACGCCCGATACAGGTAAGAAGAGCCGTCGACGAGAATAAGAGGGTTTTCTGGGATCTGAACCATAATGTCCGTGCCTTTAATCAATTTATGGATAAAGGATGCCACAGAAGGATGAAAACATCAGTTTTTAGCACCAAATACCACAAAAGATTTTACGATCGTCAGGATCCCTCGCAAAATTGAACTGTGGATAAGTTTGTGCATATTTTCGATACACCTGAATAAAAGTTATCGCCAATATATGATAGTTTATAATTTACTCTTTATTATCATGTTGTTATGAATGGATCTTCATTGCATATTTCCATCTGGTGATAATCTGTCCGATGTGGATATAAGCCTCGCCTCTGGCCTAACTATAGATAAGGCCACAATGGAGAGGAAAATGTCTCAAACTGTCAGTATGAAAGGACCATTATGTCGTCTTTTTTCTGGTAAAATCAGCGCCCAGCGCCGGAAAGCCGATCGCTAAATTACAGCTAACCATCTGAAAAAGCTCATCATGTCGAGATTACTCGCTGCGATAACAATACTGTTAAGCATCATTTTAACTATTCTGGTTACCATCGCCTGTTCTGTGCCGATCATTATCGCCGGAATAATTAAATTACTGCTGCCTGTCCCCTCTGCCTGGCGTGCGGTTTCGGCATTCTGTAATTTTATGATGTACTGTTGGTGCGAAGGACTTGCCGTACTGCTCTATCTGAATCCCCACCTGAAATGGGACGTGGAAGGGCTGGAAAAGCTGAACAAAAAAAACTGGTATTTACTGATCTGCAATCATCACAGTTGGGCAGATATCGTGGTTTTATGCGTGCTTTTCCGCAAACATATCCCAATGAACAAGTATTTCCTGAAGCAGCAGTTGGCCTGGGTCCCTTTTATTGGCCTGGCATGCTGGGCGTTGGATATGCCGTTTATGAAGCGCTATTCACGCGGTTATTTACTTCGTCATCCGGAACGTCGTGGAAAAGATGTCGAAACAACACGTCGCTCATGCGAAAAGTTTCGGTTTCACCCCACAACCATAGTCAACTTTGTTGAAGGATCTCGCTTCACCGAAGTAAAACGTCTTCAGACTCGCTCGCCTTACCAACATTTATTGCCGCCAAAAGCCGCAGGCATTGCAATGACACTTAATGTTCTTGGCGAGCAGTTCGACAAATTACTCAATGTCACTCTGTGCTACCCGGAAAATGATAAAACTCCGTTCTACGATATGCTCAGCGGAAAGCTAACGCGCATTGTTGTCCGTGTTGACCTCATCCCGGTGAACGCTGAACTGCATGGTGATTACGTGGGCGATAAAAACTTCAAACGTCGTTTCCAGCTCTGGCTCAATACACTCTGGAAAGAGAAAGATGAACAGATAGAAGAGATAAAATCTTCATACAAAAACGCCGGTCAATGACCGGCGTTTTTCTTTTTACTTCTTCTCGACCAGATATTTCACTGTATCTGCATATTGCTGCACGAAGATGTCCATGCTGCTGGTATCCATGCCCTGCATATTCAGCTGATATTTACCGTTAACATACATTGCCGGCACACCCTGAAGCTGAAGGTCTGCAGCCGCTTTTTCCTGTTGAGCGACCAGTGATTTCACAACAAAGCTATTCCATGCCGCATCATAATCTTCACCTTTCACGCCAGCATCAACAAATACCTTACGGATATCCGCGGTGGTTTGAACAGTCTGAGTTTTCTGAACGGCCTCGAACATTGGGGAGGTGATTTTGTCTTCCACGCCCAGCGCAATCGCAACCGCCCACGCCTGAGTCAGGTCTTTGCCCAGAGGGCCCAGAAACTCAACGTGGTACTTGGTCATTTTAGTGCCTTCAGGCAGCTTTTTTTTCACGTTATCAGAGACATGAAGAACTTGCTCGAACTGATAGCAGTGTGGGCAATAGAAGGAGAAAAACTCCAGTACCTGAGGCTCACCGGCAACAGGCTTATCAAGGGTGATGTACTGTTTACCGTCGGTAAACTGCGCAGCAGAAGCGCTAAATGCCAGAATCATACCTGCCAGCGCGAGCCATATTTTTTTCATAATCAACTTTCTCCTGGGTGTGTCCGATTAATACATTGGCGTTAATTGCAGAGGCGGTTCCTGCAGAACCTTAACCTGCTCAATAAATATGGATGTCTGGTTACGCCAGTAATCTTCCCCGGTTAGCCACGGGAAGTTTCTGGGAAAAGCGGGGTCGTCCCAACGCCTGATTAACCATGCGAGATAATAAACAAAACGCATTGCCCGTAAAGGCTCTATCAAGGCAATTTCGTCTGAATTAAAGGGGCTAAACTCTTCATAAGCCTCAATGATAGTTTCAAGCTGCATACGCTGCTCAGCTTTATCGCCATTGAGTAACATCCACAGATCCTGGATCGCAGGCCCCATGCGGGCATCATCAAGGTCAACAAACAGTGGGCCATCACGCCAGAGAATATTACCGGCATGGCAATCACCGTGCAGACGAAGAGCTGGCGTATCATCTCGCCAGCAGGCTTTTACTGTTTCGATAAGTTTATCTGTCGCAGCAAGGAAATTATCCTTCAGCGCACCGGGAATAAGCGCAGACATTTCGAATACCTGACGTGGTTCGAGAAGATATTCCTGAATGCCCATCGTTGGACGAGCAATAAACGGTTTTTTGCGTCCCGTCTGATGAATTCGGCCAAGATAACGAGCAACCCATTCCATTTGGTCAATATTATCGGCTTCAAACTGGCGACCGCCGAGGCTCGGAAATACTGCGTAATAGAATCCCTGATGCGTCAGCAATGTTTGGCCATCGAATTTTAATGGCGCAGCAACGGGAACATCATCGGTCAATAGATCATGTGCAAACTGATGTTCTTCCTGGATTTGCTCCGCAGACCAGCGCTGGGGGCGATAGAACTTAACGACAAAGCGCTGACGATCCTCATCCTGAAATTGATAGACGCGGTTTTCATAGCTATTTAAGGGAGTTAACCCGGAGTCCACTCGAATCCCCTGTTCGAAAAGGGCATCCATAATGGTATCCGGGTGTAATGTCTGGAAAGTAAAAGCCTGGTCGTTCATCCGATCATCCGGAAATTATACGAATGATTCAGGATATCATTTTGTGGCGATTTCGGTGTCGCCTCTTACAAGCTTTTACTCTTTAATTACGCCACGTGCACGCAACAATGCGGTTTTAAAATCTTCCTCATAATCTTTCTGGATACCAGGAATAACGGCATCTTTTGTCGAGTCACGCATTTTAAGGTGATAGATCAGGATGTCATCAGAAAGGTCTGTCAATTCACCGTCATAGCCTGACTCTTTCGCCAGTTTCTGTAAAAATTGCATCAGGTTCAGCTCTGGCTCTTTTTGCCAGGCTGGCTGGAGGAGTTCAATAACTTCATTCAGACGTTTACATTTCATGGTGGTGCTCCTTTCATTTAGAAAGACACGTTAGCAGGGTCAATCCCACAATAAAAGAGGCGATATTTGTGAATCAGTGCCGGAAAATTATCGGAGTCGTGCTGGCAGGCGGAAGAGCGACGCGGATGGGTGGGAAAGATAAGGGCTTGCAGACGCTTAACAACAAACCGTTGTGGCAACATGTAGCGGACGCACTTCAGGGCCAGGTGGCCGAGATCGTCATCAGTGCTAACCGTCATATAGAGATTTACCGCCAAAGTGGCTATCCAGTTTATCAAGATACTCTCATCGATTATCCTGGGCCACTTGCCGGTATGCTCTCTGTTATGCAGCAATCTGACGGTGAGTGGTTTCTGTTTTGCCCCTGCGATACGCCCTTTATTCCATCTTGTCTCGCCGAACGACTGGCGAGCCAGAACAATGAGGTCCCGGCGGTATGGGTACATGATGGAGAGAGAGATCACCCAGTTATTACATTGATTCACAGAAAATTAATCCCAGACCTGCAGGCATATCTGGTTTCTGGGGAACGCCGCGTGATGGTGTTCATGCATCAGGTTGGCGGCCATTCAATTGACTTTAGCGATCTAAAAGATGCCTTTATGAACGTGAATACAATAAAAGATTTGCAGATGATGCAGGAGAAAAAATGATTCCCGTTTTAGCCATTTCTGCCTGGAGTGGTACAGGCAAAACCACCTTGTTAAAAAAATTGATACCCGCTCTTTGTTCCGCAGGAGTCCGGCCAGGGTTAATCAAACATACTCATCATAATATGGATGTCGATAAACCCGGCAAAGACAGCTACGAATTACGAAAAGCTGGAGCTGCACAAACAATCGTCGCAAGTCGTCAACGATGGGCGCTGATGACCGAGACACCCGATGAAAAAACGCTGGATCTGGGTTTTCTTGTCAGCCGAATGGATCATTCGGCGCTGGATTTGGTCCTGGTCGAAGGATTCAAGCATGAGTCGGTGGCAAAGATCCTACTTTTCAGGCGCGATGCAGGTCATGATACGTGTGAACTAACACTGGATGAGCATGTTATTGCTGTCGCCAGCGACACTGGGCTATCACTTCCAGTACCGGTTTTGGATCTGAATGATACTGACGGGATGGTTAGCCTTATTCAGCAGTGGATGGCAAGCCGTTAGGTCTGTTTTTTCGTTCATACTCACAGACGCAAAAAACCCCGGACCTTTCGGACCGGGGTTTCCTGCTTATTTGATGCCTGGCAGTTCCCTACTCTCGCATGGGGAGACCCCACACTACCATCGGCGCTACGGCGTTTCACTTCTGAGTTCGGCATGGGGTCAGGTGGGACCACCGCGCTAAAGCCGCCAGGCAAATTCTGTTCATTAACCCGCTTTCGCCGGCTAATATTATCTGTATCAGGCTGATTATCATGTCTCTTTCGCCAAAACATCTTCGGCGTTGTAAGGTTAAGCCTCACGGTTCATTAGTATCGGTTAGCTCAACGTATCGCTACGCTTACACACCCGACCTATCAACGTCGTAGTCTTCAACGTTCCTTCAGGACCCTTAAAGGGTCAGGGAGAACTCATCTCGGGGCAAGTTTCGTGCTTAGATGCTTTCAGCACTTATCTCTTCCGCATTTAGCTACCGGGCAATGCCATTGGCATGACAACCCGAACACCAGTGATGCGTCCACTCCGGTCCTCTCGTACTAGGAGCAGCCCCCCTCAATTCTCCAGCGCCCACGGCAGATAGGGACCGAACTGTCTCACGACGTTCTAAACCCAGCTCGCGTACCACTTTAAACGGCGAACAGCCGTACCCTTGGGACCTACTTCAGCCCCAGGATGTGATGAGCCGACATCGAGGTGCCAAACACCGCCGTCGATATGAACTCTTGGGCGGTATCAGCCTGTTATCCCCGGAGTACCTTTTATCCGTTGAGCGATGGCCCTTCCATTCAGAACCACCGGATCACTATGACCTGCTTTCGCACCTGCTCGAGCCGTCACTCTCGCAGTCAAGCTAGCTTATGCCATTGCACTAACCTCCTGATGTCCGACCAGGATTAGCTAACCTTCGTGCTCCTCCGTTACTCTTTGGGAGGAGACCGCCCCAGTCAAACTACCCACCAGACACTGTCCGCAACCCGGATCACGGGTCCACGTTAGAACACCAGCCATTAAAGGGTGGTATTTCAAGGGCGGCTCCACGCAGACTGGCGTCCACGCTTCAAAGCCTCCCACCTATCCTACACATCAAGGACCAGTGTTCAGTGTCAAGCTATAGTAAAGGTTCACGGGGTCTTTCCGTCTTGCCGCGGGTACACTGCATCTTCACAGCGAGTTCAATTTCACTGAGTCTCGGGTGGAGACAGCCTGGCCATCATTACGCCATTCGTGCAGGTCGGAACTTACCCGACAAGGAATTTCGCTACCTTAGGACCGTTATAGTTACGGCCGCCGTTTACCGGGGCTTCGATCAAGAGCTTCGCGTTGCCGCTGACCCCATCAATTAACCTTCCGGCACCGGGCAGGCGTCACACCGTATACGTCCACTTTCGTGTTTGCACAGTGCTGTGTTTTTAATAAACAGTTGCAGCCAGCTGGTATCTTCGACTGATTTCAGCTCCACCCGCAGGGGCTTCACCTACATATCAGCGTGCCTTCTCCCGAAGTTACGGCACCATTTTGCCTAGTTCCTTCACCCGAGTTCTCTCAAGCGCCTTGGTATTCTCTACCTGACCACCTGTGTCGGTTTGGGGTACGATTTCGTGTTACCTGATGCTTAGAGGCTTTTCCTGGAAGCAGGGCATTTGTTACTTCAGCACCGTAGTGCCTCGTCATCACACCTCAGCGTTAAAAGAGTCCGGATTTACCTAAACTCTCCGCCTACATGCTTAAACCGGGACAACCGTCGCCCGGCTAACATAGCCTTCTCCGTCCCCCCTTCGCAGTAACACCAAGTACAGGAATATTAACCTGTTTCCCATCGACTACGCCTTTCGGCCTCGCCTTAGGGGTCGACTCACCCTGCCCCGATTAACGTTGGACAGGAACCCTTGGTCTTCCGGCGTGCGGGCTTTTCACCCGCATTATCGTTACTTATGTCAGCATTCGCACTTCTGATACCTCCAGCATCCCTCACAGGACACCTTCAACGGCTTACAGAACGCTCCCCTACCCAACAACACATAGTGTCGCTGCCGCAGCTTCGGTGCATGGTTTAGCCCCGTTACATCTTCCGCGCAGGCCGACTCGACCAGTGAGCTATTACGCTTTCTTTAAATGATGGCTGCTTCTAAGCCAACATCCTGGCTGTCTGTGCCTTCCCACATCGTTTCCCACTTAACCATGACTTTGGGACCTTAGCTGGCGGTCTGGGTTGTTTCCCTCTTCACGACGGACGTTAGCACCCGCCGTGTGTCTCCCGTGATAACATTCTTCGGTATTCGTAGTTTGCATCGGGTTGGTAAGCCGGGATGGCCCCCTAGCCGAAACAGTGCTCTACCCCCGAAGATGAGTTCACGAGGCGCTACCTAAATAGCTTTCGGGGAGAACCAGCTATCTCCCGGTTTGATTGGCCTTTCACCCCCAGCCACAAGTCATCCGCTAATTTTTCAACATTAGTCGGTTCGGTCCTCCAGTTAGTGTTACCCAACCTTCAACCTGCCCATGGCTAGATCACCGGGTTTCGGGTCTATACCCTGCAACTTAACGCCCAGTTAAGACTCGGTTTCCCTTCGGCTCCCCTATTCGGTTAACCTTGCTACAGAATATAAGTCGCTGACCCATTATACAAAAGGTACGCAGTCACCCCATAAAGAGGCTCCCACTGCTTGTACGTACACGGTTTCAGGTTCTTTTTCACTCCCCTCGCCGGGGTTCTTTTCGCCTTTCCCTCACGGTACTGGTTCACTATCGGTCAGTCAGGAGTATTTAGCCTTGGAGGATGGTCCCCCCATATTCAGACAGGATACCACGTGTCCCGCCCTACTCTTCGAGTTCACACCAGATGCGTTTTTGTGTACGGGACTATCACCCTGTACCGCCGGACTTTCCAGACCGTTCCACTAACACACCTGCTGATTCAGACTCTGGGCTGCTCCCCGTTCGCTCGCCGCTACTGGGGGAATCTCGGTTGATTTCTTTTCCTCGGGGTACTTAGATGTTTCAGTTCCCCCGGTTCGCCTCGTTAACCTATGTATTCAGTTAACGATAGTGCAACGAATTGCACTGGGTTTCCCCATTCGGACATCGCCGGGTCAAAGGTTCATATCACCTCGCCGACGCTTTTCGCAGATTAGCACGTCCTTCATCGCCTCTGACTGCCAGGGCATCCACCGTGTACGCTTAGTCGCTTAACCTCACAACCCGAAGATGTTTCTTTCGATTCATCATCAAATTGCGAAAATTTGAGAGACTCGAACACACCTTCATCTGTTCTTATTACGGAGAACAGACACAGTGTGTCGTTTCAATTTTCAGCTTGATCCAGATTTTTAAAGAGCAAAACTTCGCAGTGAACCTTTTCAGGTACACTCTGAAGTTTTCTTGTTTTCAACAGTAAAGGATGGTGGAGCTATGCGGGATCGAACCGCAGACCTCCTGCGTGCAAGGCAGGCGCTCTCCCAGCTGAGCTATAACCCCATCGAAAGACTAATCTCTGTACCGCTCATCCTTGTTCATAAGGATTTTGGTAGGCCTGAGTGGACTTGAACCACCGACCTCACCCTTATCAGGGGTGCGCTCTAACCACCTGAGCTACAAGCCTGCAGAGATTCTTTACTGCTTATTTTTCATCAGACAATCTGTGTGGACACTACAAAGGCAGGTTCTTTAAGGTAAGGAGGTGATCCAACCGCAGGTTCCCCTACGGTTACCTTGTTACGACTTCACCCCAGTCATGAATCACAAAGTGGTAAGCGCCCTCCCGAAGGTTAAGCTACCTACTTCTTTTGCAACCCACTCCCATGGTGTGACGGGCGGTGTGTACAAGGCCCGGGAACGTATTCACCGTAGCATTCTGATCTACGATTACTAGCGATTCCGACTTCATGGAGTCGAGTTGCAGACTCCAATCCGGACTACGACATACTTTATGAGGTCCGCTTGCTCTCGCGAGGTCGCTTCTCTTTGTATATGCCATTGTAGCACGTGTGTAGCCCTACTCGTAAGGGCCATGATGACTTGACGTCATCCCCACCTTCCTCCAGTTTATCACTGGCAGTCTCCTTTGAGTTCCCGGCCTAGCCGCTGGCAACAAAGGATAAGGGTTGCGCTCGTTGCGGGACTTAACCCAACATTTCACAACACGAGCTGACGACAGCCATGCAGCACCTGTCTCACGGTTCCCGAAGGCACTAAAGCATCTCTGCTAAATTCCGTGGATGTCAAGAGTAGGTAAGGTTCTTCGCGTTGCATCGAATTAAACCACATGCTCCACCGCTTGTGCGGGCCCCCGTCAATTCATTTGAGTTTTAACCTTGCGGCCGTACTCCCCAGGCGGTCGACTTAACGCGTTAGCTCCGGAAGCCACTCCTCAAGGGAACAACCTCCAAGTCGACATCGTTTACGGCGTGGACTACCAGGGTATCTAATCCTGTTTGCTCCCCACGCTTTCGCACCTGAGCGTCAGTCTTTGTCCAGGGGGCCGCCTTCGCCACCGGTATTCCTCCAGATCTCTACGCATTTCACCGCTACACCTGGAATTCTACCCCCCTCTACAAGACTCTAGCCTGCCAGTTTCGAATGCAGTTCCCAGGTTGAGCCCGGGGATTTCACATCCGACTTGACAGACCGCCTGCGTGCGCTTTACGCCCAGTAATTCCGATTAACGCTTGCACCCTCCGTATTACCGCGGCTGCTGGCACGGAGTTAGCCGGTGCTTCTTCTGCGGGTAACGTCAATCGCTGTGGTTATTAACCACAACGCCTTCCTCCCCGCTGAAAGTACTTTACAACCCGAAGGCCTTCTTCATACACGCGGCATGGCTGCATCAGGCTTGCGCCCATTGTGCAATATTCCCCACTGCTGCCTCCCGTAGGAGTCTGGACCGTGTCTCAGTTCCAGTGTGGCTGGTCATCCTCTCAGACCAGCTAGGGATCGTCGCCTAGGTGAGCCATTACCCCACCTACTAGCTAATCCCATCTGGGCACATCTGATGGCAAGAGGCCCGAAGGTCCCCCTCTTTGGTCTTGCGACATTATGCGGTATTAGCTACCGTTTCCAGTAGTTATCCCCCTCCATCAGGCAGTTTCCCAGACATTACTCACCCGTCCGCCGCTCGTCACCCGGGAGCAAGCTCCCTGTGTTACCGCCCGACTTGCATGTGTTAGGCCTGCCGCCAGCGTTCAATCTGAGCCATGATCAAACTCTTCAATTTAAGTTTGATGCTCGTGAATTAAACTTCGTAATGAATTACGTATGTTCACTCAGAGACTTGGTATTCATTTTTCGTCTTGCGACGTCAAGAATCCATGTCACTTTGAGTGCCCACACAGATTGTCTGATAAATTGTTAAAGAGCAGTGCAACGCGGCTTTCGCTCACCGTTGCGAGGTCCCGTATAATACGTTTTCCTCATTCAGAGTCAAGCGTTTATTTTCGCTTTTCTCTGCCGGCGTTCATCTCTGAACCCCGCTAACCCGGCGGCCTGTAAGCCGTTGTTCCGTGTCAGTGGAGGCGCATTATAGGGAGTTATTCGCCAGTGACAAGAGTAAATTTAAAAAAAACTTCCAGTCGCGTTTTTTTTCACCAAAACTGACTTCAGCAAGCTACAAATTGTTCTATTTGATGTATTTGAAACCACAATCACACTCCAGATGGCATACTTACCAGCATGAATCATTAAGGAAAAAGAAATATGTCCTTAACTGCACAACAGCTGGCGGCACAAAAAAACCTCTCTTATGTGCTGGCAGAGAAACTGGCTCAGCGGATCCTGGCAGGAAAATATGCACCCGGGAGTATCTTGCCAGGGGAAATGGATCTCGGTGAGCAGTTTGGCGTAAGTCGCACAGCCGTACGTGAAGCCGTCAAAACACTCACGGCAAAAGGCATGGTCCTTCCGCGTCCACGCATCGGTACACGCGTCATGCCGCAAAGTAACTGGAACTTTCTCGATCAGGAATTACTGTCCTGGTGGATGACTGAAGATAACTTTCACCAGGTTGTCGAACATTTTCTGGTTATGCGCAGTAGTCTTGAGCCTCAGGCCTGTCTGCTTGCAGCAATCCTTGGCAACACTGAGCAAAAAGCGCAACTCAATATACTCATGGAAGAGATGACATTTCTGAAGCAGCATTTCAATCGCGAGCGCTGGATTGAAGTTGATATGGCATGGCATGAACATATCTACATGATGAGCGGAAATCCGTTTCTTACGTCTTTCGCATCTTTATTCCATTCGGTATACCGCACGTATTTTACCTCTATTACGCAAGATGAGGTGGTGAAGCTGGATCTACACCAGGCCATCGTTGATGCGATTCAGGATAGTGACGGACAACAGGCACTGAGTGCGTGCCAGGCATTATTGAGCGCACCCAATCAGCAGCAGGTAAATAAATGACTGAAAGAAAAGCACGCAGCATGGCCGGTTTACCGTGGATTGCAGCCATGGCGTTCTTTATGCAGGCATTGGATGCCACCATCCTTAACACCGCACTCCCCGACATTGCACAAAGCCTCAACCGTTCCCCACTGGCCATGCAGTCCGCTATCATTAGTTACACGCTTACTGTTGCAATGCTGATACCCGTCAGTGGCTGGCTGGCCGACCGTTTCGGCACTCGCCGGGTGTTTATGGTTGCGGTCACGCTCTTTACGCTGGGTTCATTCGCCTGTGCGTTGTCGACATCCCTCACGGAGCTTGTAATCTTTCGCGTACTGCAAGGGATTGGCGGCGCCATGATGATGCCGGTAGCGCGTCTGGCGTTACTTCGTGCCTATCCCCGCAGTGAACTGTTGCCTGTGCTTAACTTTGTCACCATGCCTGGACTGGTTGGCCCCATCCTTGGCCCGGTTCTTGGTGGTGTATTAGTGACATGGGCAAGCTGGCACTGGATATTCCTGATTAACATTCCGATTGGTGTAGCGGGTCTTTGCTATGCCCGGAAATATATGCCGAACTTCACGACGCCAAAACGTCGCTTTGATATGGGCGGTTTTTTCCTGTTTGGTCTGAGCCTGGTACTCTTCTCCAGCGGAATGGAATTATTTGGCGAGAAAATCGTGGCGACATGGATTGCGCTGTCCATCATCCTGAGCGGCATTCTGCTTTTATTGTTCTACATTCGTCACGCACGTCGCCATCCCGCCCCCCTGATTTCACTTTCCCTTTTTCGCACTCGGACCTTCTCCGTCGGCATCGCCGGGAATATTGCCTCACGCCTCGGAACCGGATGTGTGCCCTTTTTGATGCCACTGATGCTACAAGTGGGGTTTGGTTATCCGGCCCTGATCGCAGGTTGCATGATGGCCCCGACCGCGGTGGGTTCAATCCTGGCAAAATCACTCGTGACGCAAGTCCTGCGCATGTTGGGTTATAGAAAGACGTTGGTTGGTATCACAATATTTATAGGCATCATGATTGCGCAGTTCTCACTTCAGTCTGCGGCTTTGCCGGTATGGATGTTGATTCTGCCACTCTTTATTTTAGGTATGGCGATGTCCACCCAGTTCACCTCGATGAATACCATCACGCTTGCGGATCTTTCCGACGAGAACGCCAGCAGTGGCAACAGCGTACTGGCTGTTACCCAACAGTTGTCGATCAGTTTAGGTGTTGCGGTAAGTGCAGCGGTGCTGCGCATTTATGAAGGTATTGAAGGAACCAACACAGTGGAACAGTTTCACTATACCTTTATAACGATGGGGGGGATTACCGTTGTCTCTGCTCTGGTCTTCATGCTGTTAAAGCCGAAAGATGGCCGGAACATGATTAAAGATCGCCACCCGTCGAAACAGACCCGCGTTCCATCAGAACAGGAGTAAGTTGTAAGCGCTGCTGTTGCAAGGCGGGTTGCGCCATTCGGTGAATCAACACGTCGATAGCCAACTCGCCCAGTTCATCTTTCGGTTGATGAATCGTTGTCAGCGGCGGCGTCATGTAACGCGCTAGTTCAATATCATCATAGCCAATGATGGCCATATCGTCCGGAACACGTAATCCCGCCTGGTACAACGCCTGATATGCCCCAAATGCCATCGCATCGTTGCCGATAAAGACCGCCTGTGGACGTAGCTCTTGCGCCAGAAGAGTCTGCATCGCCTCAAAGCCACCGTTAAATTCGAAATCACCCGTGATGCGATACCCATCAGGGATAGAAATCCCCGCCCGCTCCATCGCGGAAAGATACCCTTCAAGACGCAAACGCGCCGGTGTTTTATCCAGAGGCCCAGTAATGCAGGCAATTCGGGTATATCCCTTATCAATCAGATGTTGGGTTGCCATATCACCACCCAACAATGAGTTGTCCTGAATCAAATCGCTGGTTCCGTCAAAGGGCGCCCAGTCCATCATTACCGTTGGTACAGAGGGATAGCGCTGCATAATCTCTTTCGATGGCTGATGGGTTTCGGTGCAGAGCAGTAATAATCCATCAACGCGTTTTTGCATCAGCGTTTCCAGATTACGGTTCATGCGCTGTTCATCGCCCTCAGTGTTACACAGCACCAGACTATAACCGCGCTCAAAGCAACTGCGCTCTACGCCGCGAACCAGCTCAGAATAAAAAGGGTTAGTACTGGCGGTAATAAGCATACCAATGGTGCGCGTCTGGTTGAGCTTGAGGCTACGTGCCAGTGCAGACGGCGCATAGTTAAGATCTTTGACTGCAGCTTCAACTTTCTCCCGAATCGCCTCACTGACAAAGCGATCGTTATTAATGACGTGAGAGACTGTCGACGTAGAAACGCCCGCGACGCGGGCGACATCTTTCATTGTGGCCAAGCGTTACCCCTGCTGACTCAAGAATTCATCAATCTCTTTGCGCCACGGAACAGAAGGTTGAGCCCCTTTGCGCGTGACCGCTATTGCCGCGGCAGCATGTGCGAAACGGATTGCGCTATCTAAAGATGACCCTTCCAGCAACGCGGTAACCAGCGCCCCATTAAAGGTATCGCCTGCTGCAATGGTATCGATAGCTTTGACCTTAAAGCCAGGAACCCGGCGACCTTCGCCGTTTACACTTGCCCAGACACCACGACTACCGAGCGTGATGATTACCGTACTGATGCCTTTATTGTGCAACGCCTGAGCCGCATGTGCTGCGTCTTCGTCGTTTTCAACACGGATCCCCGTCAACTTTTCAGCTTCGGTTTCGTTAGGTGTGATGATGTCCACCAGCGCCAGTAATTCATCTGATAATACACGGGCAGGCGCGGGATTAAGTACGACAGTGGTATGATTTTCATGCGCTATTTTGGCTGCCGCAAGCACACTCTCGACAGGTGATTCCAGTTGCATCAGCAGAGCTTCAGCACTGGCAATCATGTCACGCTGCGCCTCTACACGTTCGAGAGTCAGCGCCGCATTGGCCCCGGCATGAATACCGATAACATTCTCACCTTCCGCGTTAACAAAAATCAGCGCTACCCCGGTAGATTCCCTTTCAACCACGCTTACCGGAGCGATATCAATATTGTCGCTTGCCAGCTGTTTACGTACTCGCTCACCGGTGTCGTCATCACCCGTACAGGCGATAAAAGCAATCTTTGCACCGCTGCGCCCGGCAGCTACGGCCTGGTTAGCGCCTTTGCCGCCGAAAGCGACCTGGTATTGATTGCCTGTGACGGTTTCACCCGGAGTGGGGAACGTTTCAAGGTTAAGAATGTGATCGGCATTGATGCTGCCAAGGACGACGAGGTTGCCTGCGGTTTTCATGTATGAGGTGTCCATCTGAGAGCGCCACCGGTGTTACCCGGTGGCGTATGCCACACTTTTCTTTTATATGGTGTCCCTCAGGCCGCAACTGGCGACCTGAATCGCCTATTACTGCTTGATGACCAGTTTCAGGTCAACTGGATATTTGGCCTGAACTTTTTCGCCCTTCAGCACTTTGTCTGCAGTCTGTACGCCTGTTGCGCCGATCTGCTCTGGCAACTGAGCGATGGTCGCAGCCAGTTTGCCATCATTTACTGCTTTTTCACCATCTGGAGTGCCATCAAATCCGACAACCATCACATCAGATTTACCGGCAGTCTGCAGC
Source organism: Enterobacter sp. RHBSTW-00994 (assembly GCF_013782625.1). Taxonomy (NCBI): domain Bacteria; kingdom Pseudomonadati; phylum Pseudomonadota; class Gammaproteobacteria; order Enterobacterales; family Enterobacteriaceae; genus Enterobacter; species Enterobacter sp. RHBSTW-00994. Next base: position 4,842,292 of record NZ_CP056199.1, read on the forward strand.
GCACGCAGTGCACCCAGCGCCATTTCATCGTTCTGTGCGAAAACAGCCTGCACGTCCGGATGCGCAGTCAGCAGGTTCTGCATTACGTTCAGACCTTTAGTACGGTCGAAATCTGCGGGTTGGCTGGCCAGAACATTAAACTTGTGTGCGGCAACAGCCTGCTGGAAACCTTCACCACGCTCACGCGCAGCAGACGTACCGGCAATCCCTTGCAGTTCGATAACTTTCGCACCTTCACCGGCTTTCTTCGCGATGTAATCACCCGCAATTTTGCCGCCCAGCACGTTATCTGACGCAATGTGGCTAACGACTTCACCTTTAGAAGCCTGACGGTCCAGGGTAATGACCGGAATTTTCGCCTGGTTAGCCATCTTAACGGCGTTACCCACGGCATCGGAATCAGTCGGGTTGATCAACAGAATTTTAGTGCCACGAACAGTTAAGTCCTGAACGTTAGCCAGCTCTTTCGCCGGGTTATTCTGAGAATCCAGCACAACCAGGTTGTAACCCAGCTTGTCCGCTTCTTTCTGTGCGCCATCCTTCAGGGAAACAAAGAATGGGTTGTTCAGCGTGGAGATGACCAGCGCGATGGTGTCTTTTGCCATTGCGTTAGCACTTACAGTTGCGCTCAGCGCGACAGCAGAAACCAGGGTAGCCAGTTTTTTCATGTTCATATCAGAGATGTCCTGTAGTGTCGTCAGTTACTGTTTTTTGTTGTCTACCAGTACCGCCAGCAAAATTACCACCGCTTTAACGATCATCTGGTAATAGGAGGAAACACCTAATAAATTCAAACCATTATTCAAGAAACCGAGAATCAGTGCGCCGATCAATGTCCCAACAATACGACCTTTACCACCCGCGAGACTCGTCCCACCCAGCACAACGGCTGCAATGGCATCCAGCTCATAACCCGTACCCGCTGTCGGCTGCGCAGAAGAGAGACGCGCTACTTCGATAATACCGGCAAGCGATGCCAGCAAACCGCACAGCGAATAGACGATAATTTTGACTTTATTGACGCTGATACCGGACAGACGTGTCGCCGCCTCGTTACCGCCCAGCGCATAGATATAACGACCCATACGCGTGTGGTGCAGCATGTACCAAGCTGCCAGGAAGACAATACCCATGATCCAGACTGGCGTCGGGATACCCAGTGGGCGACCGATACCGAACCAACCAAACAGATCGGCATTGTCCGTAAAGCCGGTATTCACCGGGCTTCCATTGGTGTACACCATCGTCACGCCACGCAGCAGCAGCATCATGACCAGCGTCGCAATGAATGCCTGTACACGACCTTTCGCCACGATCACCCCGGTAACAGCACCAATCGCCGCGCCAGCTACCAGTGCAGCTGCAACGGCCACCAGCGCGTTGACTTCAATCCCTACAATTGAAGCGGCAATCGCACCGGTGAGCGCCAGCAGGGAACCGACGGACAGATCGATACCCGAAGTCAAAATCACCAGCGTCATCCCAACCGCCATAATGGCGTTAACGGAGGTCTGCTGAAGAATGTTGAACAGGTTATTTACGGTAAAAAAGTTAGGGCTCATGGTGGAGACAATCGCGATCAGCACCAGCAGGGCAATCAGCGATTTTTGTTCCAATAGCCATGCCTTAGTGAAATAACGGCGACCAGAAACAGCCTGGGTAGTCATCTTCTTACTCCTGATTCACGCGATTAAGCTTGCCCACAGCGGCAGCCATCAGAACTTCCTGGGTGGCCTGCTCGCGAGTGAATTCACCGCCGAGATGCCCTTCATGCATAACGATAATACGATCGCTCATGCCTAATACTTCTGGCATCTCCGATGAGACCAGAATGATGCTCAGGCCGTCGGCCTTAAACTGATTTATAAGCTGATAAATCTCTTTCTTAGCACCCACATCAACACCGCGGGTTGGCTCATCAAGGATCAGCACTTTCGGGCGCGTCATCAGGCCACGAGCTATCGCCACTTTTTGCTGATTACCGCCAGACAACAGGCCAATCGCCTGATCCATCGATGGCGTTTTCACATTAAAGAGGCGAATAAAATCGCTTACCGCTTGCTGCTCATCTTTATGCTTCAGGCTACCGCCGTTATGGCTGAAGTAGCGTAGCGCGGTGAGAGACATGTTCTCTTTCACCGACATACCGAGCACTAAACCGTCACGTTTACGGTCTTCAGAAATATAGACGATGCCATTTGCCAGGCCATCTTGTGGAGAGCGAGTGACTACTTCATGACCATCGAGAGTGACATAACCACTGGTACGTGGCAGTGCGCCATACAGCACCTTCATCAACTCGGTACGGCCAGCCCCCATTAAGCCAGCGACCCCCAGGATTTCACCCTGACGCAGCGTAAAGGAGACATCATGCACACCAGGCCCGCAGAGATTATCGACCTTGAGACGGATGTCACCAGGTGCTTTATCGAGACGCGGATACTGATCTTCAAGTTTACGCCCCACCATCATTTCAATGAGGGAATCTTCGGTTAACGAGGCAACCTCACGCTCGGCAATAAACTGCCCATCACGGAACACGGTGACGTCGTCGCAGATTTCAAATATCTCTTTCATACGGTGAGAGATATAGACAATCCCGCGCCCCTGCGATTTCAGCTCGCGGATAACACGGAACAAGGATTCGGTTTCGGTATCGGTAAGCGCGTCCGTCGGTTCATCCATAATGATGACCTTCGACTCAAAGCTGAGCACTTTGGCGATCTCGACCATTTGCTGATCGCCAATGGAGAGATCCCCCACCAGCCTGTCGCTCTTAAAGCGCAGATTCAGCTTCGACAGCAGCTTGTCTGCTTCGGCATACATCGTTTTCCAGTCGATTTTGCCAAATCGGTTTACGAACTCGCGTCCGAGGAAGATGTTTTCAGCAATGGTGAGCTGCGGGATCAGGTTCAGTTCCTGATGGATAATGCCGATACCCGCTTCCTGAGACGACTTGGGGCCGTTGAAGGTGGTTTCTTTACCCAACCATGACAAGGAACCCGCATCGCGTTGATAGATGCCGGTGAGCACTTTCATCATGGTGGATTTGCCCGCGCCGTTTTCACCTACCAGCGCCATGACACGCCCGGAGTAGACATTTAACGCAGCACCGGAGAGCGCTTTTACGCCAGGGAACGACTTATCGATCCCTTTGAGTTGCAATAATGCGTCCATGATGGCCTCAGAACGTGACGCCAGCACAGAGAATGATATTCGCATACGGGGAACACTCCCCGCTGCGAATCACCGCCTGACTGTCTGCGGTTTGTTGTTTGAACTGTTCGTGCGTTGTGTAACGAATTTCTATGGTGTTTCCCTGGTGTTGTTGCAGTTGCTCAATATGGCTGAGCAACGTTTCGTGGAGTTGCGGATTATGTTGTTTAATCTCCGTAGCGAGAATGGCCGTCTCAACCTGCATCTCCGCGGTAACCACTTCCAGTACCTGCATAAACGACGGAACACCTTGCGTTAATGCCATATCAATACGGGTTGTACTGCGCGGAACTGGCAAGCCTGCATCGCAAACCACCAGCGTATCGGTATGCCCAAGACGGGAAATAACCGATGAGATTTCAGAATTGAGTACTGTGCCTTTCTTCATTTTCTTGCTCCACTAGCGAAACGTTTCGCTGAAATCAGTTTAGTCTCAAGAGTGTTCATAAAACCATCACGACGTAACAGATTTGTGATCAACGTCGAAACGTTTCGCTAAGTGAAATATGAAGAGAGGGGAGGAATGTCAAACAGCAGAGGGAAGGCAACGGTCTTTGGACAAGACTGGCCGGGTATGCAAAGCACTACCCGGCCTTTTTAGTGATTTAAATTTCGACTTGAGTACCCAGTTCAATCACACGGTTAGGTGGAATTTCAAACTGGTCTGGCGCACGTAGGGCATTGCGTTGCAGAATCAAATACAACTTGCCACGCAGACGCAGATACCATGGTCGTTTACCGATAATCAGCGACTCATGCGACATAAAGAACGAAGTCTCCATCATGCGGCAGCTTAAGCCTTCAAGGCCACAACGGTGGAACACCTCTTCCACATTTGGCGTTTCGCGCCAACCGTAGCTGGCCACCACGCGCCAGAACGTCGGCGATAGCTGTTCAATCTGCACACGGCGTACGTTGTGCACATACGGCGCATCTTCAGTACGCAACGTCAGCAGAATGACGCGCTCATGCAGCACTTTGTTGTGTTTGAGGTTATGCATTAGCGCAAAGGGAATCACGTTCAACGCACGGGACATATATACCGCCGTGCCTGGCACTCGAACCGGCGGAGATTTCTCCAGAGACGCAATCATCGCTTCCAGAGAGTTACCGTGCTCATGCATACGGCGCAACAGCCGGAAACGCTCGCTCTTCCACGTCGTCATGACAATGAACATGACCAGTCCCAGCGTCAGCGGTAACCAGCCACCCGAGACGATCTTATCGAGGTTAGCAGAGAACAGAGGAACATCGATGCACAGGAAGCCCACTAGAATCATCGCTACAAGGAATTTATTCCAGTGCCAGTTTCGGTACGCCACTGTGGTGGAAAGAATAGACGTCAGTACCATGGTTCCCGTCACGGCAATACCGTATGCCGCAGCCAGGTTACTGGAGTGTTCAAAGCTGACAATCACAATCACCACGGCAAAATAGAGCAACCAGTTAATGAAAGGAATGTAGATCTGACCCGACTCCATTTCAGAGGTATGGATAATCCTCATTGGAGAGAGATAGCCCAGACGAACAGCCTGACGCGTCAGTGAGAAGACACCGGAAATCACCGCCTGAGATGCAATGACCGTCGCCAGAGTGGCGAGGATCAACATCGGAACCAAGGCCCAGTCGGGCGCCAGCAGGAAGAAGGGGTTTTTAATGGCCTCCGGATGTTTAAGCAACAACGCCCCCTGACCAAAGTAGTTCAGCACCAGCGAGGGCAGAACCACCGAAAACCAGGCCACGCGGATCGGCAGCTTACCAAAGTGCCCCATGTCCGCATACAGCGCTTCAACACCCGTGATAGAAAGCACCACTGCACCCAGTGCCACAAACGAAACTACTTTATATTCCAGGAAGAAATTCACCGCCCAGAGAGGATTCAGCGCATGCAACACTTCAGGGTTGGCAATAATACTGCGTAAACCCAGAGCAGCCAGGATCAGGAACCAGGCCAGCATGATCGGCGCGAACAGCTTACCCACCAGCCCTGTGCCATGTTTCTGAATTGCAAACAGCAGTGTCAGAACAATGATAGCGAGCGGCACAACCCAGGTATCGAGCTGCGGCGCAATAATCTCAAGCCCTTCTATTGCCGACAGAACCGAAATGGCAGGCGTAATCACGACTTCCCCATAGAAGAAGCTGCCGCCAATCAGGCCGATGATAACCAGGACCGACGTCATTCTGGCTGAGGTATTCCGCCCAGCAAGCGACATCAGCGTCAGAATACCGCCTTCACCGGCGTTATCCGCACGCATAACAAAAGATAAATATTTAACTGAAACAACAAGGATCAGCAGCCAGAAAATGAGTGACAAAAAGCCAAAAACGGCATCTCGTTCAACTCCAAAACCAAACTGACCGGACAGACATTCACGAAGCGTATAAAGCGGGCTGGTGCCGATATCACCGTAGACAACCCCGATAGCCGCAAGCGTTATTGCGGGTAATGATTGCTTATTATCAGTGCTCATAGACTAGTCTTTTCGTTTGTATAACAAATGTGTGCTTAGTCCCTTGGCCCACAAAAAGCGCACAGTATGCACGATTAATTGCAAAATCGTACCCCTAAATGCAACCACGTTAATGTAGCGCAAAGAAAATAGCGCCGCACTTCAGTCTATTACCAGCCCTGACCGAAACGTCTATACTCGCTTCAATTGGCCGCCACAACGGCGAAAGGATGCAAAACTATTATGGCTCACTCACATTTATTAGCAGAAAGAATTTCCCGCCTCAGCAGTGCGCTGGAAAAAGGCCTTTTCGAGCGTAGCCACGCGATCCGCCTGTGTTTGCTGGCGGCGTTAAGCGGCGAAAGCGTCTTTTTGCTCGGTCCTCCGGGTATTGCGAAAAGTCTGATTGCCCGTCGGCTTAAATTTGCCTTCCAGAACGCACGTGCGTTCGAATACCTGATGACCCGATTCTCGACACCTGAGGAGGTATTTGGCCCCCTCTCCATCCAGGCACTAAAAGATGAAGGGCGTTATCAGCGTCTGACGGAAGGCTATCTTCCTGAAGCTGAAATAGTCTTCCTCGATGAAATCTGGAAAGCAGGTCCTGCGATCCTGAATACCCTGCTGACCGCAATAAACGAACGGCGATTCCGAAATGGCGCATACGAAGAAAAAATCCCGATGCGTTTGCTGGTGGCTGCGTCGAATGAACTCCCGGAAGCTGACAGCAGCCTTGAAGCGCTGTATGACCGAATGTTGATACGCCTGTGGCTGGATAAAGTGCAGGATAAATCGAACTTCCGTTCCATGCTGATAAGCCAACAGGATGAGAATGAAAATCCGGTATCGGCTTCACTTCAGGTGACTGACGAAGAGTATCACCAGTGGCAGAAGGATATCGGGAAGATCGCACTCCCGGATGCCGTCTTTGAGCTCATTTTCATGCTGCGCCAGCAACTTGATTTGCTACCCTCAGCACCGTATGTCTCTGATCGTCGCTGGAAAAAAGCGATTCGCCTGTTGCAGGCAAGTGCCCTGTTTAGTGGCCGCGAAGCCGTCGCCCCTATCGACCTGATCCTGCTGAAAGATTGCCTGTGGCATGACGCAGAGGGCATGAATCTGATGCAACAACAGCTTGAAATATTGATGACCGGACACGCCTGGGGACAGCAATCGATGCTCAATCAACTCGGCGCAATTGTGCAGAGACGCATCCAGCTCCAGCAACAACAAAGTGATAAAACCGCGCTGAAAGTTAACCGCCTCGGCAGCATGTTTGCCCGTAAACCACACTACGAACTGCCCATTGAATTGACAAATGCTTCACTGACGCTGTTGCTTCAGCAGCCTCTGAAGCTCCACGATATGCAGGTGGTTCACATCACCATTGAGCGCGATGCTCTGACGCTGTGGCTCGACAAAGGTGGTGAGATCCGCGGCAAACTCAACGGTATTGGCTTTGCGCAACCCCTCAATCTGGAGGTCGATAGCAGCCAGCATCTGGTGATCCGCGATGTCAGTTTGCAAGGATCGCGTCTTGCGCTTCCGGGAACGGCGTCTGATAACGTGCCTGACGAGATCAAACAACAGCTTGAAGCCCTGGATACCGAATGGCATCAGCAACATACACGCTTCAGCGAACAGCAAAAATGCCTCTTTATCCACAGTGACTGGTTAGGTCGCATCGAAGCCAGCCTGCAGGATGTCAGCGCACAGATCAAACAGGCGCGTCAATGCTAACGCTGGATACGCTCAATATGATGCTGGCGGTCAGCGAGGAAGGTTTGATCGAGGAGGTTGTCATTACGTTGCTGGCTTCGCCGCAGCTGGCCGCTTTCTTTGAAAAGTTTCCAAAACTCAAAAAAGCGATGACCGACGATCTCCCCCGCTGGCGGGATAACTTGCGACAACGTTTCAAAGAAACCGAAGTCCCTACGGAACTGACAGAAGAAGTTGCCAGCTATCAGCAGTGCCAGCGGCTTTCAACGCCGCAGTTTATCGTCCAGTTACCGCAGACACTGGCGCTTCTCGACAAAGTACATTCCCCGTTTTCCAGCCAGGCCAGGGCGTTGGTGACAGACAACGCCACCTTTACATCGGCTCTGCATACACTGTTTTTGCAGCGCTGGCGGCTCAGTCTGGTGGTTCAGGCAACGACCCTTAACCAGCAACTTCTGGATGAAGAGCGTGAGCAGTTGCTCAGCGAAGTTCAGGAACGTATGACGCTGAGCGGCCAGCTTGAGCAGGTGCTGGTGGAAAATGAAAACGCCGCCGGTCGCCTCTGGGATATGAGTGCCGGACAGTTACGGCGTGGTGATTATCAGTTGATCGTCAAATACGGAGATTTCCTGGCACAGCAACCAGAATTGATGAAACTGGCTGAGCAGCTTGGTCGCTCCAGAGAGGCAAAATCGGTTCCAAAGAAAGACGCGCCGATGGAAACCTTCCGTACCCTGGTGCGTGAACCCGCCACCGTGCCAGAACAGGTCGATGGCTTGCAGCAAAGCGATGATATTTTGCGCCTCCTGCCAACAGAGCTCAGTACGCTGGGGATGACTGAACTGGAATATGAGTTTTACCGCAGGCTGGTGGAGAAGCAACTGCTGACCTACAGGCTGCACGGTGAAGCCTGGCGCGAGAAAATCAGCCAACGGCCTGTTGTGCATCAGGATTTTGATGAACAACCGCGCGGCCCCTTTATCGTCTGTGTTGATACATCGGGATCAATGGGCGGTTTTAACGAGCAGTGCGCCAAAGCATTCTGTCTGGCCCTGATGCGCGTGGCACTCGCCGACAGACGACGCTGCTTCATTATGCTGTTCTCCAGCGAAGTCGTAGGGTATGAACTGACGGGACTACAGGGTATTGAGCAAGCAATCCGCTTTTTAAGCCAGCGCTTTCGCGGTGGGACCGATCTGGCCAGCTGTTTTCGTAGCATTGTCGAACGTATGCAAGGCGGAGACTGGTACGACGCAGATGCGGTCGTGATTTCTGATTTTATTGCCCAGCGACTGCCAGACGAGGTGGTCAGTAAGGTTCAGGAGCTACAGCGAATACATCATCATCGTTTTCATGCCGTAGCCATGTCAACACATGGAAAACCCGGCATCATGCGCATTTTCGATCACATCTGGCGCTTTGATACCGGGTTACGTAGCCGCCTGCTTAGACGCTGGCAACGGTAATTAAAGAAGAGAACTGACGCTTTCGCGCACCTGCTGCGGCCATACGCCACACTGAACCTGACCAATATGCGGCAGTTGCAGCAGTAACATCGTCAGACGAGACTGACCAATCCCACCGCCAATCGTCTGAGGCATTTCACCGCGCAGCAACGCCTGATGCCACTCCAGCTGCAAACGGTCGTCATCGCCGGTCAGTGCCAGTTGACGTTTCAGGGCTTCAGCATCAACACGGATCCCCATTGAAGAAAGCTCAAATGCATCTTCAAGTACCGGGTTCCAGACCAGAATGTCTCCGTTCAGACCAGCTAATTCCCTCTCACCCGCTGTACTCCAGTCGTCGTAATCCGGCGCACGGACATCGTGACGTTTACCGTCCGACAACTTGCCACCGATTCCCATCAGGAATACAGCACCCAGCTCTTTCGCAATGGCGCGTTCGCGACCTTTGGCATCCAGATCCGGGAAGCGGCTCAACAAATCCTGACTATGAACAAAATGGATCGTTTCCGGCAAAAACGGGGTTAGCCCAAACTCTTTACTCACTGCGGTTTCGGTGGCTTTGATCCCGGCGTAGATCGCTTCAACGGTTGATTTCAGCGTGCCGACATGGCGTTCCCCATCGCCCATGACGCGTTCCCAGTCCCACTGGTCAACATAGACAGAGTGAATGGGGGAAAGGCGATCTTCATCGGGGCGAAGGGCTTTCATGTGCGTGTAGAGCCCTTCGCCCGCGCTGAAGTCGTGTTGTCCCAGTGTCTGACGCTTCCATTTAGCCAGTGAATGAACAACTTCAAACTGAGCATCTGGCAGCGTTTTCACCTTTACCTGTACCGCTTTTTCGCATCCAGAAAGGTTATCCTGCGTCCCATCACCTACCCGGCTTAAGATCGGAGCCTGAACTTCAATAAGACCAAGCTTATCTTCCAGCTGACGAGAAAAATGGGATTTAACGAAACTGATCTGGCGTTGTTTTGCGATATAAGCGGTTTTCATTTTTATACTCCTGCGTCCTGTTGATATTGATTAAGCAACAAAAACGGCACTGAATTCAATAATCAAACAACAAAAAGCCACCTTCACTTTTGAATCATCAAAATATGGCGCTAAAATAGAGAACTTCATCAATCACCATAAGAAAAACCTATGGAAAATTATCAGATCGACAATCTGGACCGGGGCATTCTTGAAGCGCTCATGGCAAATGCCCGCACGGCGTATGCCGAACTGGCAAAGCAATTTGGCGTAAGCCCTGGGACAATTCACGTTCGTGTGGAGAAAATGAAACAAGCGGGGATTATTACCGGTGCACGAATTGATGTCAGTCCAAAGCATCTGGGCTACGACGTTTGCTGTTTTATTGGCATCATTCTAAAAAGCGCCAAAGACTATCCTTCTGCTCTGGCTAAGCTAAATGCGCTGGATGAGGTGACGGAAGCCTATTACACCACCGGACACTACAGCATCTTTATAAAGGTGATGTGTCGATCCATCGACGCGCTTCAACAGGTACTTATCAACAAGATCCAAACAATTGATGAAATACAATCCACCGAGACCCTGATCTCACTGCAAAACCCGATCATGCGTACCATTCGCCCGTGATCGGGCATTTTAATTCCCACATTTTCCACAGGTAGATCCCAGCTCATTCACAGCGTACAATAATCGCCTCTTTATATGAGCGAGCGATCAATGGCAGACATTACTCTCATCAGTGGCAGCACTCTTGGCGGCGCAGAATACGTCGCAGAACATCTGGCCGAGAAACTGGAAGATGCGGGTTTTTCCGCAGAGACCTTGCACGGGCCATTACTGGAAGATCTTCCGACTGATGGGATCTGGCTGCTGATCACGTCTACACACGGTGCTGGCGACATTCCTGATAATCTGCAACCGTTTTACGACGAACTGCTGGAACAACAGCCCAACCTGGCAAACGTACGCTTTGGTGCTATCGGAATCGGCAGTCGTGAATATGACACCTTCTGCGGTGCTGTAGATAAAGTAGAAGAAGCAATGAAGTCATGTGGAGCAAAACAACTCGGCGAAACGCTGAAGATCAACATCCTCGATCATGACATTCCAGAGGATCCAGCAGAAGAATGGCTGGACGAATGGAAAAATTTACTCAAAAACGATTAAAGATCGCGCAAACAGATGTGGATAACTCTGGTTAAAAGCTCGTATTAACCCGTAGTTATCCAAAGAACAACTCTGACACTGTTTTAGCCCTGTGCATAAAGTGCCGTTTTGATCCCAGCTTATACTGCCCAGGATCACCGATCACTCACAGCAAACGATCCTTTCTAACCGTATGATCTTATTTATGAGATCGGACTTATCCACAAAGGTCTGCGATCCTAATAAGAGATCACAATAGAACAGATCTCTAAATAAAGAGATCTTCTTTTTAATAGCCCAGGATCCCGATGCTTCCTCGAAAGACGAAAGTTGAGTAGAATCCACAGCCCGGGCATCAATCCATTTTCTTACCGCTTTACGCGAGGCAGATCACCATGTTTTATCAGGATCCTTTTGACGTCATCATCATTGGCGGGGGTCATGCAGGCACTGAGGCCGCAATGGCCGCAGCGCGTATGGGTCAACAGACCCTGCTTTTGACACACAATATCGACACGCTGGGACAAATGTCCTGTAATCCGGCGATTGGCGGCATTGGGAAAGGACACCTGGTAAAAGAAGTGGATGCACTTGGCGGGCTGATGGCGAAAGCGATCGATCAGGCGGGTATTCAGTTTAGGATACTAAACGCAAGTAAAGGCCCCGCAGTTCGGGCTACCAGGGCACAAGCTGACCGTGTGCTTTATCGGCAGGCTGTTCGTACCGCTCTGGAGAATCAACCCAATTTGATGATCTTCCAGCAAGCGGTGGAAGATCTGATCGTCGAGAACGATCGCGTCGTTGGTGCAGTAACCCAGATGGGTCTTAAATTCCGCGCTAAAGCGGTTGTACTCACCGTAGGCACATTCCTGGATGGTAAAATTCACATCGGTCTGGATAACTACAGCGGTGGTCGCGCTGGTGATCCACCATCCATTCCGCTCTCTCGTCGTTTACGTGAACTGCCATTGCGCGTTAGTCGACTGAAAACCGGCACACCACCACGCATTGATGCGCGTACTATCGATTTTAGTGTGCTGGCACAACAGCACGGCGACAACCCGATGCCGGTATTCTCGTTCATGGGAAATGTTGCGCAACATCCGCAGCAAGTACCGTGCTATATCACGCACACCAACGAGAAAACCCACGACGTAATTCGTAATAACCTCGATCGTAGCCCGATGTACGCTGGCGTGATCGAAGGGATCGGGCCACGTTATTGTCCATCGATCGAAGACAAAGTGATGCGCTTTGCCGATCGTAACCAGCATCAGATCTTCCTGGAACCGGAAGGACTGACCTCTAACGAAATTTACCCGAATGGCATCTCCACCAGCCTGCCATTCGATGTACAGATGCAAATTGTTCGCTCAATGCAAGGCATGGAGAACGCAAAAATTGTTCGTCCTGGCTACGCTATTGAATATGATTTCTTCGACCCACGAGATCTGAAGCCGACTCTGGAAAGCAAATTTATCCACGGGCTGTTCTTTGCTGGTCAAATTAACGGTACTACCGGTTACGAAGAAGCTGCTGCGCAGGGCCTGCTTGCAGGGCTCAATGCTGCGCGCTTCTCTGCCGAGAAAGAGGGTTGGGCGCCAGGCCGTTCTCAGGCCTATCTGGGTGTACTGGTCGATGATTTGTGCACTCTGGGAACAAAAGAGCCGTACCGTATGTTCACTTCTCGTGCCGAATACCGGCTGATGCTACGTGAAGACAACGCGGATCTCCGCCTGACTGAAATGGGGCGCGAGCTGGGTCTGGTGGATGATGAACGTTGGGCGCGCTTCAACCAGAAACTGGAGTTCATTGAAACAGAGCGCCAGCGTCTGAAATCAACCTGGGTCAACCCGTTAGCAGAATCTGCTGCTGAAGTGAACGCTCACTTAACTGCGCCATTGTCGCGTGAAGCCAGCGGTGAAGATCTGCTTCGCCGCCCTGAAATGACGTATGAACATTTAGTTCAGTTGGCGCCATTTGCGCCGGGTCTTGATGATACTGAAGCCGCTGAGCAGGTTGAAATTCAGGTTAAGTACGAAGGCTACATTGCTCGTCAGCAAGATGAGATCGAAAAACAGCAGCGAAACGAAAATACGCTGCTGCCAGAAATGCTGGACTATCGTCAGGTTACTGGGCTTTCTAACGAAGTGATCGCGAAGTTAAACGATCACAAACCTGTGTCGATTGGCCAGGCATCACGCATCTCAGGCGTTACACCTGCCGCCATTTCCATTTTGCTGGTATGGCTTAAAAAGCAAGGTATGCTGCGCCGTAGCGCCTAATATCTCGTGTTTTCGGCGAGTGACGCTCAGCGATCTCACCCTACAATTTCATAGGCCCGGTAAGTGTTAGCACCACCGGGCAAATTATGTCTAAACAGGTATTCACCGTGCTCAATAAACTTTCTCGTCTGCTCGATGAAGCAGGTATTTCGCTCACCGATCACCAGAAAACGCAATTGGTGGCCTATGTCGATATGCTGAACAAATGGAATAAAGCGTACAACCTGACGTCCGTACGTGACCCCAACGAGATGCTGATTCGCCATATTCTCGATAGCATCGTGGTTGCCCCTTATCTTAATGGTCAGCGCTTTATCGATGTTGGCACAGGTCCTGGCCTGCCGGGTATCCCGTTGTCTATTGTTCGTCCCGAGAGCCATTTCACACTGCTCGATAGCCTGGGGAAACGTGTTCGCTTTTTGCGTCAGGTTCAGCATGAGCTGAAACTTGAGAATATTACGCCAGTGCAAAGCAGGGTAGAGGTGTTTCCGGCAGAGCCACCATTCGACGGTGTCATCAGCCGCGCTTTTGCATCTCTTACCGATATGGTGAGCTGGTGTAAGCATTTACCAGCAGATAATGGCCGCTTTTATGCGTTGAAAGGGCAGGTTCCTGGCGAGGAAATTGATCAGCTTCCTGGCGGTTTTACCGTCGAATCTGTTGAGAAATTACATATTCCTAAGCTCGACGGTGAGCGCCATCTGGTGATTATTAAGCCAAACAATTTTTAAATATTTAATAAAAAATGTGGAATTCGTGCTGTTCTTATTGTGTTAAAAATCAGCATCGGGATAAGTAGTTTACCGAGGTTATTTTAACCATATTGTTACCGCGGGTTTTCTTGGGATTAACCTTGATTCCACTGTTACCCAAGACGATAGTCAACTGCGAAAATATCAGCCTGCTAAAAGTGGGGCGCGGTAACAAGATAGGAATGTTAAATTTTTATTAAGAATGTCAATAAAAGGTTTTTGTTGTATACAGGGCTGTTTTGAAAAAAGTTACTATAATTTATCTTTAATATCATAAAGATGAAATAAACCGATTTACTGCTTTGATAAATACAACCTTATCGTAAATGTGTATTTTGTGATCTCGTGCACGCTTTATAGTCAACGTTTCCGCGCTGTTTGCAGTTTTACTGGAAGGTCGGCACTTTAGCGAAAAGTTAAAAAATAGCGGTGGGGAAAAATATTTAAACATTTATTCACCTTTTCGCTACTTAATGTTTGAAATCACGGGGGCGCACCGTATAATTTGTCCGCTTTTTGATGCTTGACTCCGAGCCTTAAAGGACGTTTTATACGACACGCGACATACCTCGAAGGGAGCAGGAGTAAAAACGTGATGTCTGTGTCGCTCTTGAGTCGAAACGTTGCTCGTAAGCTTCTGTTCATTCAGTTTCTGGCGGTGATAGCAAGTGGATTGCTGTTCTGCCTCAAAGACCCCTTCTGGGGCGTTTCCGCAGTGTGCGGAGGTTTGGCGGTTATGTTGCCAAACACGTTGTTTATGATTTTTGCCTGGCGTCATCAGGCGCATACACCAGCCAAAGGCCGCGTGGCCTGGTCCTTCGCCCTCGGTGAAGTGTGTAAGGTGTTGCTAACCTTTGCCCTCCTGGTGGTGGCGCTGGCCGTTTTTAACGTGGTATTTTTGCCACTGATAGCAACATGGGTTTTGGTGCTGGTGGTACAAGTTCTGGCTCCAGCTGTAATCAACAACAAAGGGTAAAAGGCATCATGGCTTCAGAAAATATGACGCCGCAGGATTACATAGGTCACCATCTGACGAACCTTCAGATTGACCTGCGTACATTCTCGCTGGTGGATCCGCATAACGCCCCGGCCACCTTCTGGACGCTCAACATCGACTCCATGTTCTTCTCGGTGGTGTTGGGTCTGTTGTTCCTGGCCATGTTCCGTAGCGTTGCTAAAAAAGCAACTAGCGGCGTACCAGGGAAATTCCAGACTGCAATCGAGTTGGTTATCGGTTTCGTGAATGGCAGCGTTAAAGACATGTACCACGGCAAGAGCAAACTGATTGCTCCGCTGGCGTTGACGGTCTTCGTCTGGGTATTCCTGATGAACCTGATGGACCTGTTGCCTATCGATTTACTGCCGTTTATCGGTGAAAAAGTATTAGGCCTTCCTGCTCTGCGCGTGGTTCCGTCTGCTGACGTGAACATCACCCTGTCGATGGCGCTGGGCGTGTTCATCCTGATTCTTTTCTACAGTATCAAAATGAAAGGCGTAAGCGGCTTCGTGAAAGAGCTTACCTTGCAGCCGTTCAATCACTGGGCGTTCATTCCGGTCAACCTGATTCTGGAAGGCGTGAGCCTGCTGTCCAAACCAGTATCACTTGGTCTGCGACTGTTCGGTAACATGTATGCGGGTGAGCTGATTTTCATTCTGATCGCGGGTCTTCTGCCGTGGTGGTCACAGTGGGTTCTGAATGTGCCATGGGCCATTTTCCACATCCTGATCATTACGCTGCAAGCCTTTATCTTCATGGTTCTGACGATCGTCTATCTGTCGATGGCGTCTGAAGAGCACTGATTCTTTACCAACACTACTACGTTTTAATTGAAACAAACTGGAGACTGTCATGGAAAACCTGAATATGGATCTGCTGTACATGGCTGCCGCTGTGATGATGGGTCTGGCGGCTATCGGTGCTGCGATCGGTATCGGCATCCTCGGGGGTAAATTCCTGGAAGGCGCAGCGCGTCAACCGGATCTGATTCCTCTGCTGCGTACTCAGTTCTTTATCGTTATGGGTCTGGTGGATGCAATCCCAATGATCGCTGTAGGTCTGGGTCTGTACGTGATGTTTGCTGTCGCGTAGTAGTAGTTTAAAACCCTAAGCCACAGAAATTTAAGAGGTATTGTGCTGTGAACATGAACGCAACAATCCTCGGCCAGGCCATCGCGTTTATTCTCTTTGTCTGGTTCTGCATGAAGTATGTATGGCCGCCTTTAATGGCTGCCATCGAAAAACGTCAGAAAGAAATTGCTGACGGCCTGGCTTCTGCAGAACGTGCTAAGAAAGATTTGGACCTTGCACAGGCCAACGCGACAGACCAGCTGAAAAAAGCGAAAGCGGAAGCTCAGGTTATCATTGAACAGGCTAACAAACGCCGTTCTCAGATCCTGGACGAAGCGAAAGCTGAAGCAGAACAGGAACGCACTAAGATCGTGACACAAGCTCAGGCTGAAATTGATGCTGAGCGTAAACGTGCTCGTGAAGAACTGCGTAAGCAGGTTGCGATTCTGGCTGTTGCTGGCGCCGAGAAGATCATCGAACGTTCCGTGGATGAAGCTGCTAACAGCGACATCGTGGACAAACTTGTCGCTGAACTGTAAGGAGGGAGGGGCTGATGTCTGAATTTGTTACGGTAGCTCGCCCCTACGCCAAAGCAGCTTTTGACTTTGCTGTCGAACACCAAAATGTCGATCGCTGGCAGAATATGCTGGCGTTTGCGGCTGAGGTTACGAAAAACGAACAAATGGCTGAGATGCTCTCAGGTGCTTTAGCGCCAGAAACCCTCGCCGCGTCGTTTATCGCCGTTTGTGGTGAGCAACTGGATACCAATGGCCAGAACCTGATTCAGGTTATGGCTGAAAATGGTCGTCTACGAGTGCTCCCTGATGTTCTTGAGCAGTTTGAGCACTTACGTGCCCTTAGTGAAGCTACCGCAGAAGTTGAAGTAACTTCTGCGACTGAACTGAGTGAAGAACAGCTTGCGAAAATCACTGCCGCGATGGAAAAACGTCTGTCACGCAAAGTTAAGCTGAATTGCAAAATCGATAAGTCTGTAATGGCAGGCGTAATCATCCGTGCGGGTGATATGGTCATTGATGGCAGCGTACGCGGCCGTCTTGAGCGCCTTGCAGACGTCTTGCAGTCTTAAGGGGACTGGAGCATGCAACTGAATTCCACCGAAATCAGCGAACTGATCAAGCAGCGCATTGCTCAGTTCAATGTTGTGAGCGAAGCTCATAACGAAGGTACTATTGTTTCTGTAAGTGACGGTGTTATCCGCATCCACGGCCTGGCCGATTGTATGCAGGGTGAGATGATCTCCCTACCGGGTAACCGTTACGCTATCGCACTGAACCTGGAGCGCGACTCCGTAGGTGCAGTTGTGATGGGTCCGTACGCTGACCTTGCCGAAGGCATGAAGGTTAAATGTACTGGCCGTATTCTGGAAGTTCCGGTTGGCCGTGGCCTGCTGGGTCGCGTTGTTAACACCCTGGGTGCGCCAATCGACGGTAAAGGTCCGGTTGAGCACGATGGCTTCTCTCCAATCGAAGTTATCGCCCCTGGCGTTATCGAACGTCAATCCGTTGATCAGCCTGTACAGACTGGTTATAAGTCCGTTGATGCCATGATCCCAATCGGTCGTGGTCAGCGTGAACTGATCATCGGTGACCGTCAGACCGGTAAAACCGCAATGGCTATCGATGCCATCATTAACCAGCGCGACTCTGGTATCAAATGTGTGTACGTGGCTATCGGCCAAAAAGCGTCCACCATTTCCAACGTTGTTCGTAAGCTGGAAGAGCACGGTGCGCTGTCTAACACGATCGTTGTGGTTGCAACTGCTTCTGAATCTGCTGCACTGCAATACCTGGCTCCGTATGCAGGTTGCGCGATGGGCGAATACTTCCGTGACCGTGGTGAAGATGCACTGATCGTATACGATGACCTGTCTAAACAGGCTGTTGCTTATCGTCAGGTTTCCCTGTTGCTCCGTCGTCCACCTGGACGTGAAGCATTCCCGGGCGACGTATTCTATCTCCACTCTCGTCTGCTGGAGCGCGCATCTCGCGTTAACGCTGAATACGTTGAAGCTTTCACCAAAGGTGAAGTGAAAGGTAAAACCGGTTCCCTGACCGCTCTGCCGATTATCGAAACCCAGGCGGGTGACGTTTCTGCGTTCGTTCCGACTAACGTAATTTCCATTACCGACGGTCAGATCTTCCTGGAAACCAACCTGTTTAACTCCGGTATTCGTCCGGCAGTTAACCCAGGTATCTCCGTATCTCGTGTTGGTGGCGCAGCTCAGACCAAGATCATCAAGAAACTGTCCGGTGGTATCCGTACCGCTCTGGCACAGTATCGTGAATTGGCTGCGTTCTCTCAGTTCGCGTCTGATCTGGATGAAGCAACCCGTAAACAGCTGAGCCATGGTCAGAAAGTGACCGAGCTGCTGAAACAGAAACAGTATGCCCCTATGTCTGTTGCACAACAGGGCCTGGTGCTGTTCGCGGCTGAACGTGGTTACCTCGAAGATGTGGAACTGGCGAAAATCGGTAGCTTCGAAGCCGCTCTGCTGGCTTACGTTGACCGTGATCACGCTCCGCTGATGCAAGAGATCAACCAGACCGGTGGCTATAACGACGAAATCGAAGGCAAGCTGAAAGCTATCCTCGATTCCTTCAAAGCAACCCAGTCCTGGTAATCGTCCGACGGCTTGTCTCAGGACAAGCCGTCTGGCATTGAGGAGAAGCTCATGGCCGGCGCAAAAGAGATACGTAGTAAGATCGCAAGCGTCCAGAACACGCAGAAGATCACTAAAGCGATGGAGATGGTCGCCGCTTCCAAAATGCGTAAATCGCAGGATCGCATGGCGGCCAGCCGTCCTTATGCAGATACCATGCGCAAAGTGATTGGTCACCTTGCGAACGGTAATCTGGAATATAAGCATCCTTACCTGGAAGAACGCGACGTTAAGCGCGTGGGCTACCTGGTGGTGTCTACCGACCGTGGTCTGTGCGGTGGCTTGAACATTAACCTGTTCAAAAAGCTGCTGGCGGAAATGAAAGTCTGGTCCGATAAAGGCGTTCAGAGCGATATCGCAATGATCGGCTCTAAGGGTGTTTCTTTCTTTAATTCCGTGGGTGGCAATATTGTTGCCCAGGTGACGGGTATGGGTGATAACCCATCCCTGTCCGAACTGATCGGCCCGGTTAAAGTGATGTTGCAGGCCTATGATGAAGGCCGTCTGGACAGGCTGTACGTTGTCAGCAACAAATTTATTAACACCATGTCTCAGTCTCCAACCCTGACTCAGTTGCTGCCTTTACCGGCATCAGAAGATGAAGAGTTGAAACAAAAAGCCTGGGATTACCTGTATGAACCCGATCCGAAACCGCTGCTGGATACCTTGCTGCGTCGTTACGTTGAATCACAGGTTTATCAGGGCGTGGTAGAAAACCTGGCCAGCGAGCAGGCCGCACGTATGGTGGCGATGAAAGCCGCGACCGACAATGGCGGCAGCCTGATTAAAGAGCTGCAGTTGGTATACAACAAAGCTCGTCAGGCCAGCATTACTCAGGAACTCACCGAGATCGTCGGTGGTGCATCCGCGGTATAACCAGGTTAATTCGTAGAGGATTCAAGATGGCTACTGGAAAAATTGTCCAGGTAATCGGCGCCGTGGTTGACGTCGAATTCCCTCAGGATGCCGTACCGCGCGTGTACGATGCTCTTGAGGTTAAGAATGGTAACGAGAGCCTGGTGCTGGAAGTTCAGCAGCAGCTCGGTGGTGGTATCGTGCGTACTATCGCCATGGGTTCTTCCGACGGTCTGCGTCGTGGTCTGGAAGTTAAAGACCTCGAACACCCGATCGAAGTCCCGGTAGGTAAAGCTACACTGGGTCGTATCATGAACGTATTGGGTCACCCAATCGACATGAAAGGCGACATCGGTGAAGAAGAGCGTTGGGCTATCCACCGCGCAGCACCGTCCTACGAAGAGCTGTCCAGCTCTCAGGAGCTGCTGGAAACCGGCATCAAAGTTATCGACCTGATGTGTCCGTTCGCTAAGGGCGGTAAAGTCGGTCTGTTTGGTGGTGCGGGTGTTGGTAAAACCGTAAACATGATGGAGCTGATCCGTAACATCGCGATCGAACACTCCGGTTATTCTGTGTTTGCAGGTGTGGGTGAGCGTACTCGTGAGGGTAACGACTTCTACCACGAAATGACCGACTCCAACGTTCTGGATAAAGTATCCCTGGTTTATGGCCAGATGAACGAGCCACCAGGAAACCGTCTGCGCGTTGCGCTGACCGGTCTGACTATGGCTGAGAAGTTCCGTGACGAAGGTCGTGACGTACTGCTGTTCGTTGATAACATCTATCGTTATACCCTGGCAGGTACTGAAGTATCAGCACTGCTGGGTCGTATGCCTTCAGCGGTAGGTTATCAGCCGACTCTGGCGGAAGAGATGGGTGTTCTTCAGGAACGTATCACCTCCACCAAAACCGGTTCTATCACCTCCGTTCAGGCGGTATACGTACCTGCGGATGACTTGACTGACCCATCACCAGCAACCACCTTTGCGCACCTTGATGCAACCGTGGTACTGAGCCGTCAGATCGCGTCTCTGGGTATCTACCCAGCCGTTGACCCGCTGGACTCCACCAGCCGTCAGCTGGATCCACTGGTTGTTGGTCAGGAACACTACGACACCGCGCGTGGCGTACAGTCTCTGTTGCAACGTTACCAGGAACTGAAAGACATCATCGCTATCCTCGGTATGGATGAGCTGTCTGAAGAAGATAAACTGGTGGTGGCACGTGCGCGTAAGATCCAGCGCTTCCTGTCCCAGCCATTCTTCGTTGCGGAAGTATTCACCGGTTCTCCAGGTAAATACGTTTCCCTGAAAGACACCATCCGTGGCTTTAAAGGCATCATGGAAGGCGAATACGATCACCTGCCAGAGCAGGCGTTCTACATGGTTGGTTCCATCGACGAAGCCGTGGAAAAAGCCAAAAAACTTTAACGCCTTAATCGGAGGGTGATATGGCAATGACTTACCACCTGGACGTCGTCAGTGCAGAGCAACAAATGTTCTCTGGTCTGGTCGAGAAAATCCAGGTAACGGGTAGTGAAGGTGAACTGGGTATTTTCCCGGGTCACGCCCCGCTGCTCACCGCCATTAAGCCTGGTATGATCCGCATCGTAAAACAGTTCGGTCATGAAGAGTTTATCTATCTGTCCGGCGGCATTCTTGAAGTGCAGCCAGGCAGTGTGACCGTTCTGGCCGATACTGCTATTCGTGGCCAGGATCTCGACGAAGCGCGAGCCCTGGAATCGAAGCGTAAGGCAGAAGAGCATATTAGTAGCTCTCACGGCGACGTGGATTACGCTCAGGCGTCTGCGGAGCTGGCCAAAGCGATCGCGAAACTGCGCGTTATCGAGTTGACCAAAAAAGCGATGTAACACCGGCTTGAAAAGCAAAAAGCCAGTCTGGTTTCCAGGCTGGCTTTTTTTATGGTGTTGTTCCAGAAAAAATGAAACTGAAAAAGTGTTTTATTATTTTGTGATGTTTATCACAAAAATGTTGATCGGTTAAAAAATGAGGCGTAGACTTCTTTTTTGTGAGGTACATCACAAATTAACGTCAATAACTCAGGATGCCATCATGAAACTGGTCAACAAAATCATCGCCCTCTTCAGCAGCATGAACGTCTCTTTCGGCACGTTTAACCACTAATACGCTGAACGCCGAGTGGCGCTAGGCTTACCGTCTTGTGATAAGCAAAGCGCCATCAGGCTACATCTTCAGTTCTGCCATAACCGCTTCACTATTCAGTAATTCACCCGCCTGATTCGCACTTTTCCCCTTCTCAATAAAGTAATTGGTTCCATCAATATTCCCCACGACCGCATCGTCATATTTACCGGGCTGCGTCCGTATTGATTTGTTGCCTGTGAAGATCCCTTGAGTGGAAGCATCGCCGTACGGGCTTGGCCGGAAAATGAAGTTAAAGCGAAGATTATCTATTGCGATGTTATTCGCGACTTTTAGTGCGCCCGGGTTGAAGTTGTCCGTAAAACCATCCAGATGATTCCCGATAGCTTTGCTGTTAAGGACTTCATGGGCGACAGGTTGCC
The DNA here is from genome assembly GCF_013782625.1 of Enterobacter sp. RHBSTW-00994. NCBI lineage: Bacteria > Pseudomonadati > Pseudomonadota > Gammaproteobacteria > Enterobacterales > Enterobacteriaceae > Enterobacter > Enterobacter sp. RHBSTW-00994. Next base: position 4,864,452 of record NZ_CP056199.1, read on the forward strand.
CTTCTCCACCGAGTTTAAAGCCATTGCTGGTGTTGTTACGGGCAATGGAGTTCTTGATTACCACGACACCATTTGCACCATCTTCAATCTTGTTGAAAAGATCAAAACCATCATCAATGTTGTCGTGTGAATAACAATTTTCCAGTCGATTACCGTCTCCAACCCGCATTTTGACCGCAAAACCATCCGCGTTAATTTTTCCCGGATCTTCATTGGCATAAGATTCCGAATTGATAATCTGGTTATCCCTGGCCCAAAGTGGACGACCTATGTTCTCGGGGGATGAAATCTGGATCCCTGTATCGTCATTATGATAGGCCGTTACGTTTTCGATCAGATTATGGCTGCCCTGAATACGTAGACTTTTTCCTGTGATATCAATCCCCTTGATATGCCAGTAACTCGCATCCACCAGCAATCCATTGATAACGGCTTTACCATCGGCTTGCAGTGTTTTCAACTTGCTGGCATTGCCACTCGCTGTAAGAGGAATGTCGCTACGCGGATAATTCCCCGCTTGCAGAATGATGGTTCCACCAGGAGGAAGCAGGCTGATGGCTGTGGTTAAATCCAGTGGAGAGTTGAGAGTCCCTTTACCATCGGCTTTTCCGTCAGGCGTTACATAGAACGTTGTTGCCGTTATATCTGTCTGTTTTTCAACGCTGAAATCCTGAGTGACAGGGGTGTTATCCTTTGTGCTGGTGGGCGTAAAGGTGAGACGGAAGTTATTTTTTTCATTGAGCGTGGTGGGTAAGGTATACATCTCTCCGGCATTCACCGATTTATCGTTACCGATCACCACTTCATTTTGCTGAACGCTGAAAACCCCGTCATAGTTTGCCCGAGCCTGCACCAGGTACTGCGCGGATGTACTTTTACTTGCTGAAGCGAGCTGGACGAGCACGGGGATGGCTTTTGCCTGCCAGGGTTTGGATGCTTCTGTTTTAGCAACCGATGTGGTCAGGGACGCATCCGTTACGGTTATTTTTGCATTGCGGGAAGCAAAGAAACCAACGTAGTAGCTGTTTTTATGTTGCACGGAAATTAGATCGGCGCGAGGTACATGCTGGCTCACCCAGGCGTCACTGTCTGCGGGGGCCCAGGCCGTGATAAAACCGTCATTTGTGCGTTCCAGTTTTAAACGGAATGCAGGAGTCTGGTTGATATCAACCTCTTCTTTATAGCTCTGCTTTTTAACCGCTGCCCCTGCATTTCCCCAGGGTTGTGAGATCCCCTCGCGCGTTATGGCCTGCAGTTTTACCCGGTTATGATCTTTTTTATCCTGCGTCATGATGGCATTCATCACCATGTTTGATGCCGCCGGAAACTCTTCATAACCCTCTTTCAGCGGTTGCTGACGTGGAACACCGATAATATCGCGCACGAGAAGGCCAGCACCTTCCTGAGCAGCTGGTTTTGCCCCATTCTCAGGTCCAAACTGGTCAACTCTGACGGTAGCCTGAAGAATAAAATTATCTTTGGCTGGAAGTTCGGTATAGAAAAAGGTTAACCCATCGTGTGAGTTAGCAATCTTACCGCCGCGGCTTTCAAGCGTAATGGCTTTTGATAAATCGGCAGTATCCTGTTGCGTAAGCGTTTTTCCGTCGATAGTGACATCGTTAACGCCAATTTTGGCAGGTAATACGTTGGAGGAAAAATTCACGTCCGTTGACTGCCCGAAGGCAATGGCTTTCCAGACATGCGTGGGTTCTGCTGCAGTCGAAGCTAAAGGTGCGCACATCATCAAGGCCAGAGGTATTTTATAGTTCATCTTATTCTCCTGAGTAATAACTGAGCGTCATTATCATCAAGATGAAACGGTGTTTCTTTTTTGTTCGTCACAATATTCAATTATTAAAACCATGTTTTGATTTTGACCGATCTTTATTCATGAGGCGAAAAAATCGCTAAGCTGTTGTGAGCGTTAGTGACTTACCCTGAGAATGGGATTTTCCAGAGAAAAAGTGATTTATTCGGTCTTAAAAAGTATCCTCAAAGAGCCCGTAACGCCCTGGGTTGAGCGTTTTAGCACCATTCCATTTTATGGCGCAAAATATGTAGAATTTTCAACGTCAAAGGGTTTTACTTCTCACTCAAATTACAGTCAGGACGCGTATGTTGAACAATACGATGAGCGTGGTCATCCTTGCCGCAGGCAAAGGAACCCGCATGTATTCCGATCTTCCGAAGGTGCTGCACACCCTTGCCGGGAAAGCGATGGTGCAGCATGTTATTGATGCTGCAAATGAATTGGGTGCGCGCCACGTCAATCTGGTTTACGGTCACGGCGGAGAATTGCTGAAGCAAACGCTGCGTGATGACAATCTCAACTGGGTACTTCAGGCTGAACAGCTCGGTACAGGTCATGCGATGCAGCAGGCCGCGCCATTCTTCGCGGATGACGAAGACATTCTGATGCTCTACGGCGATGTCCCGCTGATCTCTGTCGAAACCTTGACTCGCCTGCGTGACGCAAAACCGCAGGGTGGCATCGGTTTATTAACCGTGAATCTGGATGATCCCAGTGGTTACGGTCGTATCACCCGTGAAAACGGTAAAGTGACAGGTATTGTTGAGCATAAAGATGCCAGCGATGCACAGCGACAAATCCAGGAAATTAACACCGGTATCCTGATTGCCAATGGCGCAGATATGAAGCGCTGGCTGTCAAAGCTGACTAACAACAATGCACAGGGTGAGTACTATATCACCGACATTATTGCGATGGCGTATCAGGAAGGACGTGAGATCGCTGCAGTACATCCGACACGTATTAGCGAAACTGAAGGGGTGAATAACCGCCTTCAGCTTTCCCGTTTGGAGCGCGTTTATCAGTCCGAACAGGCAGAAAAATTGCTGCTGGCTGGCGTTATGCTGCGCGATCCGGCGCGTTTTGATCTGCGCGGAACGTTGTCTCATGGGCGTGATGTTGAGATTGATACTAACGTTATCGTTGAAGGCAACGTTACCCTGGGTCATCGCGTCAAAATTGGTACGGGCTGCGTGATCAAAAACAGCGTGATTGGTGATGATTGTGAAATCAGCCCGTATAGCGTTGTGGAAGATGCCCATCTGGAGTCCGCCTGTACGATTGGCCCATTTGCACGCCTTCGTCCTGGTGCTGAGCTACTGGAAGGTGCTCACGTGGGTAACTTTGTCGAAATGAAAAAGGCGCGTCTGGGTAAGGGCTCCAAAGCCGGTCATTTGACCTATCTGGGCGATGCGGAAATTGGCGACAACGTGAATATTGGTGCAGGTACGATTACCTGTAACTACGACGGTGCGAATAAGTTTAAAACCATTATTGGGGACGATGTGTTTGTCGGTTCCGACACGCAACTGGTGGCCCCCGTTACCGTTGGCAAAGGTGTCACCATTGCTGCTGGTACGACTGTAACGCGTGACGTTGCGGACAACGAGCTGGTACTGAGCCGTGTGCCGCAGGTCCATAAGCAGGGTTGGAAACGCCCGGTGAAGAAGAAGTAGTCGATTTGTTCCTCACCTTAACTCTCCCCTTGGGGGAGCGGATATTTCGGTGCGGTGTTTTTCTCCCTCGCCCCTTTGGGGAGAGGGCTGGGGTGAGGGGATAATATAATCCTCCCCCCACCAGCAGTACCCATAAAGATAACCCCCACTCTCTACAAGGCTCGGGGGGCCCGGAAACGGGTAAATACAGGTCAGCGACAACGCATGGCATAACGCCATTATCAGGAAATCTAACTATGTGTGGAATTGTTGGCGCAGTTGCGCAGCGTGATATTGCTGAAATCCTTCTCGAAGGTTTACGTCGTCTGGAATACCGTGGCTACGACTCTGCCGGTCTGGCGGTTGTTGATGCAGAAGGTCATATGACTCGTCTGCGTCGTCTCGGTAAAGTACAAATACTGGCACAAGCAGCAGAAGAACATCCGCTGCATGGTGGCACAGGTATTGCTCACACCCGCTGGGCTACGCATGGCGAACCATCCGAAGGTAATGCGCACCCGCATGTGTCTGAACACATCGTGGTCGTACATAACGGCATTATCGAAAACCACGAACCGCTGCGCGAAGAACTGAAAGCACGCGGCTATACCTTTGTTTCCGAAACCGACACCGAAGTAATTGCTCACCTGGTTCACTGGGAGCTGGAGCAGGGCGGTACGCTGCGTGATGCGGTACTACGTGCTATCCCACAGCTGCGTGGTGCATACGGTACGGTGATCATGGATTCCCGCGATCCGAGCACTCTTTTGGCGGCCCGTTCAGGTAGCCCAATGGTTATCGGTATGGGGGTGGGGGAAAACTTTATTGCCTCCGACCAGCTGGCTCTGCTGCCCGTTACTCGCCGCTTTATCTTCCTGGAAGAGGGTGATATGGCGGAAGTAACGCGTCGCTCAGTGGAGATCTTTGATAAGTCAGGTTCTCCGGTAAAACGCCAGGAGATCGAATCGAATCTGCAATATGACGCGGGCGACAAAGGCGCTTACCGTCACTACATGCAGAAAGAGATTTACGAACAACCTAACGCGATCAAAAACACCCTGAGTGGACGTATCAGCCATGGTCAGATTGATCTGAGTGAGTTGGGGGCAAATGCCAACGAACTGCTCTCGAAAGTTGAGCATATTCAGATTGTGGCCTGTGGTACGTCTTACAACTCGGGCATGGTTTCCCGTTACTGGTTTGAAGCGCTGGCGGATGTGCCGTGCGATGTCGAAATCGCCTCTGAATTCCGCTATCGCAAATCAGCTGTGCGTCGTAACAGCCTGATGATCACCCTTTCCCAGTCTGGTGAAACAGCGGATACCCTGGCGGCATTGCGTCTGTCCAAAGAGCTGGGTTATCTCGGTTCGCTGGCGATTTGTAACGTACCGAGCTCCTCTCTGGTGCGTGAATCCGATCTGGCGCTGATGACCAATGCAGGCACTGAAATTGGTGTGGCATCGACTAAAGCGTTTACCACTCAGTTAACCGTTCTGCTGATGCTGGTGGCGAAATTGTCGCGCCTGAAAGGGCTGGACGCGTCCATTGAGCATGACATTGTTCACGGTCTTCAGGCGCTGCCGAGCCGTATTGAGCAGATGTTGTCGCAGGATAAACGTATTGAAGCACTGGCTGAAGATTTCTCTGACAAACACCACGCATTGTTCCTGGGGCGTGGCGATCAGTATCCTATCGCGCTGGAAGGCGCGCTGAAGCTGAAAGAGATCTCGTATATTCACGCTGAAGCTTATGCGGCAGGCGAGCTGAAACACGGCCCTCTGGCGCTGATTGATGCGGATATGCCGGTCATCGTTGTTGCACCGAACAACGAACTGCTGGAAAAACTGAAGTCCAACATCGAAGAAGTTCGTGCCCGTGGCGGCCAGCTGTATGTCTTCGCCGATCAGGATGCCGGTTTTGTCAGTAACGACAATATGCACATCATTGAGATGCCGCATGTGGAAGAGGTGATTGCACCAATCTTCTACACCGTTCCATTGCAGTTACTGGCTTATCACGTCGCGCTGATCAAGGGCACAGACGTTGACCAGCCACGTAACCTGGCGAAATCAGTAACAGTAGAATAATCACGACAGGCTCCACCTTCGGGTGGGGCTTTTTTACCCACTCCGGCTTGTTTTTAATCAACTCTTCCTCGCTTTTATTTATGACAATCTGTCATATTCAGCTACTTTTTTTAGTGTCACGGAAAGAAAATATTTCTGAAAACGTACTGTCATGTTTGTGGTTAACGTGATGATTATTAATGCTTATTTTGGAGAATCCTAAGTGGGATTTTCAATGTCATAAAACTGTCATATTTCGTACATTTATCTGTCACCTGTTTGTCCTATTTTGCTCATCGTAGCCACTTAAACAATGATTTACGAAATCCTTGCAGGAGACATTATGAAAGTTATGCGTACCACTGTCGCAACTGTTGTCGCCGCGACCTTATCTCTGAGCGCTTTCTCTGTATTCGCAGAAGCAAGCCTGACTGGCGCTGGTGCAACCTTCCCTGCGCCGGTGTATGCCAAATGGGCAGATACCTACCAGAAAGAAACCGGTAACAAGGTGAACTATCAGGGTATTGGCTCCTCCGGTGGTGTTAAACAAATTACCGCTAACACGGTCGATTTCGGTGCGTCAGATGCTCCACTGTCTGATGAGAAACTGGCTCAGGAAGGCCTGTTCCAGTTCCCAACCGTTATTGGGGGTGTGGTTCTGGCGATCAACCTGCCAGGCGTGAAGTCTGGTGAGCTGGTGCTGGATGGCAAAACGCTGGGTGATATCTACCTCGGCAAAATCAAAAAATGGGATGACGAAGCGATTGCTAAACTCAACCCAGGCCTGAAACTGCCAGCGCAGAACATCGCTGTCGTTCGTCGTGCAGACGGTTCCGGCACATCTTTCGTTTTCACCAGCTACCTGGCGAAAGTGAACGAAGAGTGGAAATCTAAAATTGGTTCTGGCTCTACCGTTAACTGGCCGACTGGTCTGGGCGGTAAAGGTAACGACGGTATCGCCGCGTTTGTACAGCGCCTGCCTGGCTCTATCGGTTACGTAGAATACGCTTACGCTAAGCAAAACAACCTGGCTTACACCAAGCTGTTGTCTGCTGACGGTAAAGCGGTAAGCCCAACCGAAGAGAACTTTGCGAATGCAGCCAAAGGCGCTGACTGGAGCAAATCCTTCGCTCAGGATCTGACTAACCAGAAAGGCGAAGGTGCGTGGCCAATTACGTCCACGACCTTCATCCTGGTTCACAAAGATCAGAAGAAACCAGAGCAGGGTACTGAAGTGCTGAAGTTCTTCGACTGGGCATACAAAAATGGCGGAAAACAGGCTAATGACCTGGATTACGCAAGCCTGCCTGATAGCGTGGTTGAGCAGATTCGTGCTGCATGGAAAACCAACGTGAAAGACAGCAGCGGTAAAGCGCTGTACTAACAAGATATTTTTGACGAAGATGGCGGGTGGCGTGAGCTAACCCGCCAATATTCGTGAAACGTCTAACAGAAGAGTGATTTATGGCTGCAACCAAGCCTGCATTTAACCCTCCGGGTAAAAAAGGTGACATGATTTTCAGCGCGCTGGTAAGACTGGCTGCGCTGATTGTGCTATTGCTGCTGGGCGGCATTATCGTGTCTCTGATTTTCTCCTCCTGGCCGAGCATCCAGAAATTTGGTTTCTCCTTCCTGTGGACCAAAGAGTGGGATGCACCAAACGATATTTATGGTGCACTTGTGCCGATTTACGGCACGCTGGTGACCTCGTTCATCGCCTTGCTGATCGCCGTACCGGTGAGTTTTGGTATCGCGTTGTTCCTGACGGAGCTTGCGCCAAACTGGCTGAAGCGTCCTTTGGGTATCGCCATTGAATTGCTGGCCGCTATTCCAAGTATCGTTTACGGCATGTGGGGCCTGTTTATCTTCGCCCCGCTGTTTGCGACCTATTTCCAGGAGCCTGTCGGCAATGTGTTGTCAGCAGTTCCGATTGTCGGCTCGTTGTTCTCTGGTCCGGCGTTTGGTATCGGTATTCTGGCAGCCGGTGTGATCCTCGCCATTATGATTATTCCGTACATTGCGGCCGTTATGCGCGATGTTTTCGAACAAACTCCGGTGATGATGAAAGAGTCGGCCTACGGCATCGGCTGTACCACCTGGGAAGTGATCTGGCGTATTGTCCTTCCGTTCACCAAAAATGGTGTCATCGGTGGCGTTATGTTGGGCTTAGGCCGTGCGCTGGGTGAAACCATGGCGGTGACCTTTATCATTGGTAATACCTACCAGCTCGACAGCGCATCGTTGTTCATGCCAGGTAACAGTATTACGTCTGCACTGGCGAATGAATTTGCTGAAGCAGAATCAGGGCTTCATGTTGCTGCTCTGATGGAATTGGGTCTGATTCTGTTTGTGATCACCTTTATCGTGCTGGCCATTTCGAAAGTTATGGTTATGCGTCTGGCGAAAAATGAGGGGGCACGCTAATGGCGACTCTCGAAATGCAAAGCACCGCAGAGCTGGCGGAATCTCGCCGTAAAATGCAGGCTAAGCGCCGCTTTAAAAACCGTATCGCGCTGACGCTTTCCATGGGAACCATGGCATTTGGTTTGTTCTGGTTAGTGTGGATCCTGTTCTCAACGGTTGTACGTGGTATCGATGGGATGTCCCTGGCGCTGTTCACCGAGATGACGCCTCCACCTAACACGGCGGGAGGTGGTCTGGCGAACGCCCTTGCCGGTAGTGGTCTGTTGATCCTGTGGGCCACGGTATTTGGTACGCCGCTTGGCATTATGGCGGGCATTTACCTGGCGGAGTATGGCCGTAAATCCTGGCTTGCAGAAGTGATTCGCTTTATTAACGATATCTTGCTCTCTGCGCCATCAATTGTGGTCGGCCTGTTTGTTTACACCATTGTCGTGGCTCAGATGGAGCATTTCTCCGGCTGGGCAGGCGTGATTGCGCTGGCACTACTGCAGATCCCGATTGTGATTCGTACCACCGAAAACATGCTGAAACTCGTGCCTGATAGTCTTCGTGAAGCGGCTTATGCTCTGGGTACGCCGAAATGGAAAATGATCTCCGCCATTACGCTGAAAGCATCAATCTCCGGGATCATGACCGGTATTCTGCTCGCGGTTGCGCGTATTGCGGGTGAAACGGCTCCGCTGCTGTTTACGTCGCTCTCCAACCAGTTCTGGAGCACGGATATGATGCAGCCGATTGCTAACCTGCCGGTAACCATATTTAAATTTGCGATGAGTCCATTCGCAGAGTGGCAACAACTGGCCTGGGCCGGGGTGTTGATTATTACCCTTTGCGTACTGTTGTTGAACATTCTGGCGCGCGTGATTTTCGCGAAGAAGAAACACGGTTAATTTTTTACGGCGCGGCACATCGCGGCGTCGAATGAGGAAATGAGTCAATGAGTATGGTTGATACTGCCCCGGGTAAAATTCAGGTTCGTGATTTGAACTTCTACTACGGTAAATTCCATGCCCTGAAGAATATCAACCTGGATATCGCAAAGAACCAGGTCACGGCATTTATCGGTCCGTCTGGCTGTGGAAAATCCACGTTGCTGCGTACCTTTAATAAGATGTATTCGCTCTATCCAGAGCAGCGTGCAGAAGGTGAAATTATCCTTGATGGCGACAACATCCTGACCAATACCCAGGATATTGCCCTGCTGCGTGCGAAAGTGGGCATGGTATTCCAGAAGCCGACGCCATTCCCGATGTCGATTTATGACAACATCGCCTTTGGTGTTCGCCTGTTCGAGAAACTCTCTCGTGCCGATATGGACGAGCGTGTGCAGTGGGCTTTGACCAAAGCCGCATTATGGAACGAAACTAAAGATAAGTTGCATCAGAGTGGGTACTCTCTGTCCGGGGGTCAGCAGCAGCGTCTGTGCATTGCGCGCGGTATCGCGATTCGCCCGGAAGTGTTGCTGCTGGATGAGCCGTGTTCAGCGCTGGATCCGATCTCAACCGGTCGTATTGAAGAGCTGATCACCGAACTGAAGCAGGATTACACCGTGGTTATCGTGACCCACAACATGCAGCAGGCTGCGCGTTGTTCCGATCACACGGCGTTTATGTATCTGGGTGAGTTGATTGAGTTCAGCAATACGGACGACCTGTTCACCAAGCCCGCGAAGAAACAAACTGAAGATTATATTACTGGCCGCTACGGTTGATTTGCCTTAGTGCATGTGGAGAAACCATGGACAACCTCAATCTTAATAAACACATTTCCGGCCAGTTTAACGCAGAGCTGGAAAGCATCCGCACCCAGGTGATGACCATGGGTGGCATGGTCGAGCAGCAGCTGTCTGATGCGATTACCGCGATGCACAACCAGGATAGCGAACTGGCGAAGCGCGTCATTGAAGGCGACAAAAACGTCAACATGATGGAAGTCGCGATCGATGAAGCCTGCGTGCGCATTATCGCGAAACGTCAGCCGACGGCGAGCGACCTGCGTCTGGTGATGGCGATCATCAAAACGATTGCTGAACTGGAACGTATTGGTGATGTTGCAGATAAAATCTGTCGCACTGCGCTGGAGAAGTTCTCTCAACAGCACCAGCCGCTGCTGGTGAGTCTGGAGTCGCTGGGTCGCCACACTGTGCAGATGCTGCATGACGTGCTGGACGCTTTTGCGCGTATGGATCTGGATGAAGCGGTTCGTATTTACCGTGAAGACAAGAAAGTCGACCAGGAATATGAAGGTATTGTGCGTCAGCTGATGACTTACATGATGGAAGATTCACGAACCATTCCAAGTGTACTGACCGCGCTGTTCTGCGCTCGCTCTATCGAGCGTATTGGCGACCGTTGCCAGAACATCTGCGAGTACATTTTCTACTTCGTGAAGGGACAGGATTTCCGTCATGTTGGCGGCGATGAGCTGGATAAGCTGCTGGCGGGTAAAGACCCGAAAGAGTAATCGTTGCGGCGGGTGATTCGCCTGACAAACCTGTAGGCCGGATAGCCATCGCGCTATCCGGCTTTGTTTTTTCAACGCGTAATATTCCACCCGCGAGCCTTCCACAACTCAGGCAACTGAGCCAGCTCGGTAAAGGTCGTCACTTTGGGATGAACGATCGGTTTGTTATGCGGATCGGCGCAAAAATAGAACACCTCCATCCCCGCATCGATGCCCGACTGCGCGCCAGCTGAAGAATCATCTACCAGAATGCAGTTCTCGACGTTCACATTCATGGCTTTTGCCGCATGGAACATTAATGCCGGATCGGGTTTCCAGCGCTGAATATCGTAACCGCTGAACAATTTCTCCGGGAAGTGATGCAACATCTCCAGCTTGCCCAGTGAGTGCTGCATTTTGCTGACCGGTCCGTTGGAGACCACGCACATGGGGACGGTCATCGAATCCAGAAGCGCATTGGCTCCCGCAATGACCTCCAGTTCGGAATCGAAAAGGCGTGCGACCTCGGCGCGGTACACAGGTTCCAGCTCTGTTTTTGCGAGGCTGACGCCGTGTTCATCATTAATAATGTCGATGATCTCGTATAGCTTCACGCCTTTAAAGCGTTTGAACACCTCTTCGAGATCGAGTGCGATGCCAAATTCCTGGAACATGGCAACATACGCGCGGGAACAAATGACCTCACTGTCGACAAGCGTACCGTCGCAGTCGAAAAATACCGCCTCAATTCCGGACATGCCTTTCCCTTTTCACAAGTTTATCGTTTACGTACTGCGGTTTTGCGAGACGCAATCGTTGCCGTATAAGAAAAATCAATGAAAAAAAGTATCTCGCAACCGCCCCTATTGTCGCATTTTGGTATAGGATAGCGACGAATTTTCCCTCCTTGTTCGGAAATTGATGATGAGTCAACAACACACTACCCAGACATCTGGTCAGGGTTTGCTTGAGCGCGTGTTCAAACTGCGCGAGCACGGCACAACGGCACGCACCGAAGTGATCGCCGGTTTCACCACCTTCCTGACGATGGTGTATATCGTTTTTGTTAACCCGCAAATTCTGGGCGTTGCTGGCATGGATACCAGCGCCGTCTTCGTCACCACCTGTCTGATTGCGGCACTGGGCAGTATTCTGATGGGTATCTTTGCGAACCTGCCAGTCGCGCTTGCACCTGCGATGGGTCTGAATGCATTCTTCGCGTTTGTTGTGGTTCAGGCGATGGGCCTGCCGTGGCAAGTGGGGATGGGCGCTATTTTCTGGGGCGCTATTGGCCTGTTGTTGCTGACCATTTTCCGTGTTCGCTACTGGATGATTGCCAATATTCCGGTGAGCCTGCGTGTGGGGATCACCAGTGGTATTGGCCTGTTCATCGGTATGATGGGTCTGAAAAACGCCGGTGTTATTGTTGCGAACCCAGAAACGCTGGTTAGCATCGGTCATCTGACCTCTCATAGCGTTCTGCTGGGCGTGTTGGGCTTCTTTATCATTGCGATCCTGGCATCCCGCAACATTCATGCGGCTGTGCTGGTGTCTATTGTTGTCACCACGTTGCTGGGCTGGATGATGGGTGATGTTCACTATAACGGTATTGTCTCTGCGCCACCGAGTGTCTCAACCGTGATTGGTCACGTTGATCTTGCCGGTTCGCTGAACCTTGGGCTGGCTGGGGTGATCTTCTCCTTCATGCTGGTAAACCTGTTTGACTCCTCTGGTACGCTGATCGGCGTGACGGATAAAGCAGGTCTGGCAGACGAAAAAGGCAAGTTCCCGCGCATGAAGCAGGCGCTGTTTGTGGACAGTATCTCTTCTGTTGCCGGTTCCTTTATCGGTACATCTTCTGTTACCGCTTACATTGAATCCTCTTCTGGCGTTTCTGTCGGGGGCCGTACCGGCCTGACCGCGGTCGTCGTCGGTATTCTGTTCCTGCTGGTGATTTTCCTCTCTCCACTGGCTGGGATGGTTCCACCGTATGCGGCGGCAGGTGCGCTGATTTATGTGGGTGTGCTGATGACGTCCAGCCTGTCACGTGTGAAGTGGGATGACTTAACCGAAGCCGTTCCGGCGTTTATTACTGCCGTGATGATGCCGTTTAGTTTCTCCATCACCGAAGGTATCGCACTGGGCTTTATCTCTTACTGCGTAATGAAGATCGGTACGGGCCGTTTCCGTGACCTCAGCCCATGCGTCATTATCGTTGCTCTGCTGTTTGTGCTGAAGATTGTGTTTATTGATGCACACTAAGATGCAGAAGATGGTGTCAGGTGGTGCTTCGCTTACCTGACCGATGAACGCAGTTCCCTCTCCCGGCGGGAGAGGGTTAGGGTGAAGGCAAAATTACGCTTTCACCCGCTTAATGTAATCCCCAAATGCAGTCAGCTGGCCAGAGAGATGGTCACGTGTGCTCTGATCCACCACTTCACCCGTTTGCGGGTCGACTTTATTCTGAATCATGCCACCCATAAATTCCGGCTTGTTCATCACCATTGCATCCAGGAACACCAGAATCTGGCGCAGGTGATATTGGCAGCGTGCACCGCCAATCGCCCCCATGGAGCTGGTTTGAATCAGAACCGGTTTACCTGACAAAGGTTGTTCCGGTAAACGGGATAGCCAGTCGATGGCATTCTTCAGGCCACCAGGAACGGAGTAGTTATACTCCGGCGTCACAATGACCACGCCATCGGCCTGACGAATTTGCTCTGCCAGAGCTTCTACGCTCTGCGGGAAACCCTCTTCCTGCTGAACATCGGCATCGTACAGCGGGATCTCACCAATAGAAGGCAGTGCTGAGATATCCATTCCTGCCGGTGCGAGGCTCGGCAGCGTGCGGGCAACCATCCCATTAAACGAACCTTTGCGCAGGCTTCCCAGTAACGTAACAACTTTCAACGTATCAGACATGATTACTCCTTTTCATCATGATGGCCCTGGACGGGTCAGTTAAGGGTAAGTGCTTTTTCTGCTGGTAAACTGGTGAGTCTCATTAAACGTGCGGCAGGCTCATTGGCGCGCGCCGGGACATCAGGAAGGCTATGCCATCCACGATGGCTGTCGAATTCCCAAATCTTCAGACGCTCAATGGCGGGGGTAACGGCAATTGACCAGATCAGGACATCTTCAGCGTCGCTGAGTGCTTCAACCAGAGCCGCTTGTGAGGCGCGTAAACGGCCTGAACCGGGCAGTAACTGGAGCAGACTCGCATCATCAGCGGCACAGCCTGAGAGTTTGCGGATGCTTTGGCGCAATGTAATGAGTTGTGCCCGTGCTTCGTTGGGATCGTTTTGATTACGTACCCACAGTTTTTCGTTGCTGGACAGAGGGTACGCGTCATGGGCGGTGGAACCATGGAAACCGCGCGTTGCGCGCTGGAGTTCCATATCCAGTCCGCAGTCGCCTTCCGTCGTCAGGGCTACGCCAACAATATTGCCCGTGTAGGCGATTGAAAAATGAGGGAGCTCAGGGTCAGCAAAGACCGGTCGGCCTTCTGGTTGGGTGATCATGTCCGGCAGCTCGCTCGTGCCATACAGCATAAACAACAGCTCAGCGAGGAGTGCTCTGGAGGCTAAAAATCGCGTCCGGCGATATTCAGGCAGTTTGCGGGCTTCATCATGACAGGCCGGTGAAACCCTGACCGGCTCGAGGTGTCCTTCAGTCAGTATCCCTCTAGCAAAGTGCGTTGCCATTTTTCTCTCCATGATAATGGTCGTAGTGGGGGTAAACGGTTACATCATTATCGCTTAACTTTGCTACTGTTTTAATCAGTAAATGGAAGGATGAGAAGCCCAGGAGCTAAACTTTACATTTTCTTAGATAAAAATGGGCGCTTTAGCCCAATGGCGTACCGTATAGCGCCTTTATCGTCTCTCTGAGCCAGAGAATTTTTGGGTTATGGCTGTTACGTTTATGCCAGATTAACGTGAAGGGAACGGTGAGCTTTTGGGCTATCTCTTCATCAATGGGGATGGGGCGGGTAATCAGCTTACGCTGGTGGAGCTCATTATAATGGTGGCAGTAATAGGGTGCGGTTGCCAGGTAGTTGTGGCCAGGCTGCGCGGCCATAAACATCGACTGCTCAAACCCTGGTAGGCTCATAGCAATATTGCGTTCGCGACCCATCTCTTTCAGCACTTCATCCAGCGCCCAGGTGTCGCTACGCTCCCAAAATATGCTGATATGTGGGTAGCGCAGAAACGTGTCCAGATTCCACTCTTCCTGTAGTGCGGGATGATCTTCACGCAGATAAACACAAGGACGATCGCTAAACAGGATTTCGTAGTCGATAAACCACGGCATCAGCTTCAATAATTCCCTGGAGCGTGGGTGTGTTTCGCGCCCTGTAAAGCCGAGATCGACTTCGCCTCGCGTAATGGCATCAAGTGAATCGTAGTCCCAGTGGCGCATCTTGACCGTCGCTTGCGGATAGCGTTGATTGACCTGTTCCAGCAAGGCGTTGAAGCGTATCAACATAAGCGGCGTTTCCGCCGCTAGCTCGAACGTCAGTCCACCGGGTGAGTCATGATGGAATTTATCGAGGATCTGATTGCCAATCTGCATCCAGTCAGCGAGATCCTGCTCCAGACTCACCGTCAGCGGCGTTGGCAGTAACCCTAACGGCGTTTTCACAAACAGCGGATCGTCAAACCAGTCACGCAGCTTTGCCAGCGATTTACTCACCGCCGACGGGGTGACGTTCATCCGTTTCGCGGCTTTAGTGACGCTGCGCTCCTGCAGCAACAGCTGCAGGCACAACAAAAGGTTAAGATCGAGACTGCTGATGGGCTTCTTCATAATGCGCCGCGGGCTGTATGACCATGAGTAAGACAATGCAGAGCATGCTACAGCCAATCAATATCCCGATCAGCATATTCAGGGCGTTAAGCCCTAATATTGCCGCCAGCCAAATCCACAGTGAGGAACCGCATACCTGTGCGATACCGAGCATTGAGCTTGCCACTCCCGCGCGCAGTGAGAACGGACCTAATGCCTGACTCATCGCTACACCGAAGCCAACAGAGAACCCGGCGCAAATCAACGTAATACCGACCAGCATGATGGCATGTGAGTTTGTCGTTGCCAGAGTAATGCCTGCTGCCAGGAACAGTACCTGAGAGGTCAGCATCAATGTACGCTGACGGAAAATATTCAGCGCAAATGGCGTCGAGAAGGACACGGCCATGCTGACCATCGCGGTTAATGCCATCACCGTAGAGTATTCCCCGCGATCAAACCCCATGGTCTCCATCAGCAAGACCGGGGAAACATTTACATAGGTCAGAATTACCGCCACGCTTAGCGTGGTCACCGCCAGGCGGCTGAGGAAAAAACGGTTCAATAGCTTTTCGGCAGGCGCAATGGTCGCATTATTGCCTGCGGTGTGCGAACCCGGATGGGTCTCTTTAAGCACCGTAATCGACAGGATAAAGACCAGCATGCCCATTGCCGCCATTGTCCAGAAGAGGCTCTGCCAGGGCAGTCTGAGCATAATCAGATAGCCAATAACCGGGGCGAGTACCGGAATAATGCAGGTAATACCGTTCAGCATTGAGAGCACTTTTGCGCGACGTTGCGCGCTGAGGGTATCGCGTAAAATCGCAAAGGCCACCACATAGCACCCGCCTGCGCCAACACCCTGAATAAAACGGCCAGCCAGGAACAGCGTGCTGTCTTGTGCCAGTGAGCACAGCACTGAGGCCAGGGCAAAAATTACCGCACCGGTAATGGCTACTGGTTGTCTTCCAGCTTTGTCGGCAATTTTCCCGGCAAATACCATCGACGAGGCCATACCCGCCAGATACGCCGAAAACGCGATATGCAATTGCGCTTCACTGGCCCCCAGGTCACGAGCGATATGTGGCAGACCAACCAGATACATATCAATCCCGGATGGATACAGAAGAACCAGAGCAAAACTACAAAACAGAAAACGCGCCATAAAACCCCCATGTTCGGCAGACGTGAAGCATAGGGGGAGAAGGATGGAGATGCGAGTTGCCATTTGGACAATGGTGATTTCCTCACAGGAAATCACCATTGTTTCTGAGGGAGAAGCACACGCAATCTGTTGCGAAATTACGATTAACCAAATCGCGGTAAGATATTGAGTGTACTGCCAAACCAGCACAGAATGACCATCACCCCAAAGACAATTACCACAGTGGGGATGATTCTACCGCCCCAGACGGTGAATGTTTTATCCGGAAATTTTTGTCTGGATTTGAGTGCCAGTATCGCCGGCACAATGACGGCCCAGATCGTTGCACACAGCCCGGCTCCGGCTATGCCATAAATAAAGCCATTCGGAAAGAGTAAGTACAAAATACCCGGGGGAAGGAATGTGAGCAGTATCGTTTTAAAACGCCCAGCCCCGGAGTTGTCAATCCCAAACAAGTCAGCAAGATAATCGAAAAGCCCTAAAGTGACGCCAAAGAAAGAGCTTGCGACAGCCAGATTGGAAAAAACAAGCAGGCAAAACTCAATGATCCCTCGTTGATTCGTTCCAAGGAAGGATTTGACTAACGAGTCAACGTTTCCACCTGATGAGATAATATCCTTAAACCCATCACGGGAAATGTTCCCCATAGTGCAATAGAGCCAGAACAGGTAGATGCACAAAGCCAAAAGCGAGCCAAAGACAATACTCTTTATAAGCTTATCTTTTCTTTTTCCGTAGCAAATGATGAGGCTGGGTATATTTCCATGAAAACCAAAAGAGGCCAGGCAGACAGGAAGCGCCATAAATATGTAGGGGCTATACGCAGTATTGTTATGGTTATTCGCACTATCACTTAGTATTGAAAAGTCGACCTGGAAGAAAAATGAACTAAAAACAATGATGAACGCCAGAATTTTGATACCTAAAAAAAGCGAAGTGATTCTGCTGGCTGCTATTGAGCTGAACCAAAGTACGCCAGCGACAAAAGCGGCAGTGCAAATACCTATAATTCGAGGGTTGACGTGATTACCTGATTGCATTGCTATTGTTTCACTTATAATCGCGCCATTAGCTGAGATATAAGCATAAGTCAGTATATAAAGTACAAATGCAACGGTGAAGCCACTTATAACATTCCATTTATTACCGATTAAATCTTTTGTGATGGTGTTAAAGCTGGATCCTACCGGGTAATTTAAATTGGCTTCAAGTAATAACAATCCTGAATGTAGCATTGAAAACCAGGCTATTATTAATATAAATGCACCCCAAAAAAACCATGCTCCGGCAAGATCAACGGGCAAGGCAAACATGCCCCCTCCAATGACAGTGCCAGCAATAACCATCACGCCCCAAAAAGAAGAGTGTTTAGCTTTTGAATTTTCTTCCATGATGCCTCTGTTAACTGTAGTCGTTAAGCATTATTTATTCTTCAGAAAAAACAGGAATGAATAATGAAATGGCTATACGAATATAGCCATTTCATGTGGTGTAAATTAAATTTCTTTGAGTTTTGCTGTAAAGTGGCGTAAGACTTTTGGTTCGTATGTGAAGGTTAATCCTTTAATATTTGAAGCATTCTCTTTTACATGTTTGAATGCTTCAATAATAAAGTCCATATGTGTCTGTGTATACGTTGCTCGTGGAATTGTTAAACGTAATAATTCAGCAGGGCAAGGTAACTGTTTACCGGTTTTAGGATCACGGCCCAGTAAGAAGGAACCAATTTCGACAGCACGAATACCGGCTACTTTATACAATTCACATGCCAGTGCCTGAGCCGGGAACTGTTCTGCCGGGATATGTGGTAGTAACTTCCCGGCATCAACGAACGCTGCGTGTCCGCCAGCTTGCTGGCAAACAACGCCGATGGCTTCCAGGCCATCAACCAGGTATTGAACCTGAGTAATACGATAGGCCAGCCAGTCTTTATTCATGCCGTCATGAAGGCCGACAGCAAGGCGTTCCATCGCACCCCCCTCCAGGCCGCCGTAAGTCGGGAATCCTTCCTGGACTACGCAAATCGTCCTGCATTCGGTGTAGACATCGAAGAATGCGTCGTCCTTGATACACAGCAGACCACCCATTGGAACCATGGCATCCTTTTTAGCCGACATCGCTAACATATCGGCATATTTGTAAGTTTCACGGGTGATCTCTTCAATACTCCAGTCTTTATACTCCGCTTCTCGTTGCTGGATAAAATAGGCATTCTCAGCGAAACGTGCAGAATCCATAACGACCGGGATATCGTATTTTTTGGCAATCTTGTACATGGCTTTTAAGTTTGCCAGAGAGATCGGTTGCCCGCCTGCCGAGTTACTGGTTATCGTCGCAACAATATAAGGGACATTATTCGGGCCAACCGCTTCGATGCCGCTCTCTAATCCTTCGAGATCAAAATTCCCTTTAAAGTCGTAACGAACGGCGGTATCGAATGCCTCTTTGATATAAACATTGCGAACGGTACAACCATTGATCTGGCTATGACCCTGGGTGGTATCAAAGAAGTAGTTCGAGAAAGCAACCATCTTTGTTCTGTCCAGCCCTTTTTCCTGTTCACGTTTTTTGATTAAAACAGGAATGTAAATTTGCTCTGCACCACGTCCCTGATGGGTGGGAATGGTATATTGATAGTTAAATATCTCTTTTACAGAATCCGCTAAGGCATAATAACTACGGCTTCCGCTGTAGGCTTCATCGCCACGCAGCATCGCGGCCTGCATATTCTGCGTGACAGCACCTGTACCACTGTCCGTCAGTAAATCAATAAATACATCATCGCTATCAAGGAGGAAAGGATTCATGCCTGATTTTACAATCGCACTCTCGCGATGCGCTCTGGTTGTACGTTTTACTGGCTCAATAACTCTGATGCGAAAGGGTTCCGGGAGATGTGTAAAGTTTTCCATGATATAATCCTTTGAATAATTTAATTAATAGAATCCCTGTGACTGTTTATTGATAAACAATCATTTTTTGATAGCCCGTTAGATATTATTCTGTTGCTTTCAATACAGACATACCTCTGGCTAAGTGAATAGCCTTATAGATACGTAAGTAAGCCAACATACAGCGGTTTGAATAATATTTATTTTCTTTTGGGCGTGACAAACAATAGATTGCAAAGAACCCATTGATGTTTAAGAGGAAAATGCGAAAAAGGAATTAAGGATGGTGCTCGACAATTCGATTGTCGATATTAAACCATTTGGAGGTAATGTATGTGGTTAAGATAATCATCATATGTTTATCCTCGTTAGACACGAAGCATACAATATTGTACTGAAATTATTTGTCTATCTGCTGATTATGTACTTGTGATTAAAATCACAACAATAAATTGAGTTGTTTCTTATTAAAGGTTTTCCAATATTAAAATGTAATGACAGGATCTATTAGCTGTTAATCAGGCTATTTAAACGTAAAAACCCGTATTAACAATAAATTAATACGGGTTTAATAGGGAATGCTGTTATCTGTTGAGGTAATTACTTACCGATACAGAAGCTTGAGAAGATCCTGCCCAGCAAATCATCTGACGTAAATTCCCCGGTGATTTCACTCAGGTTCTGTTGTGCGAGACGTAACTCTTCCGCCAGCAGTTCACCCGCCCAGGCTCCGAGGAGCTGCGCTTTACCCTGATCAAGATGTTTTGCCGCTTCTTCCAGTGCCTGCAGGTGACGACGACGGGCAAGGAATCCGCCTTCCATGCTGGTGTCAAAACCCATACTCTGTTTGAGATGGTTACGCAGGTCATCCACGCCTTCGCCTGTACGAGCGGACAAGCGAATAAGTGAGTGACCATTCACATCGCTGATGCCCAGCGTCTCGCCGGTAACGTCGGCTTTGTTACGCACCACGGTGATCGGTAATTTGGCAGGAAGACGTGCAATAAAGTCTGGCCAAATATCGGCGGGATCGACAGCCGTGGTCGTTGTACCATCAACCATAAACAGTACACGATCGGCTTGCTCGATCTCCTGCCAGGCACGCTCGATACCGATACGTTCAACTTCATCACTGGCATCACGCAGACCTGCGGTATCGATAATATGCAACGGCATACCATCAATGTGGATATGCTCACGAAGCACGTCACGAGTGGTTCCGGCGATATCGGTCACGATGGCGGCTTCACGACCCGCCAGAGCGTTCAGCAGGCTCGATTTCCCGGCATTTGGACGCCCGGCGATGACAACCTTCATCCCTTCGCGCAACAAGCTCCCCTGACGTGCTTCAGCGCGAACAGCATCGAGATCGGCCATCACGCTGTTAAGCTGCGCTTCGATTTTTCCGTCAGAGAGGAAGTCGATTTCCTCATCCGGGAAGTCGATAGCCGCTTCGACGTAGATTCGCAGGTGAGTAAGTGCTTCCACAAGATGATTTACGCGTGCGGAAAATGCGCCCTGAAGCGAGTTGAGCGCGGAGCGTGCTGCTTGTTCAGAACTGGCATCAATCAGGTCAGCAATGGCTTCTGCTTGCGCCAGATCGAGCTTGTCGTTCAGGAACGCGCGCTCAGAGAACTCGCCTGGCTTCGCAATGCGAAGGCCCGGTAGGGTCAAAATACGTTTTAACAGCAGGTCGAGGATCACCGGGCCACCGTGGCCTTGCAGCTCCAGTACATCTTCACCGGTAAATGAATTTGGGCCGGGGAACCACAGTGCAATGCCTTGATCCAGTGCGGAGCCGTCCATGTCTTTAAATGGCAGATAATCGGCGTAGCGCGGCTTTGGCAGTTTGCCCAGCACGGCTTCGGCTACCTCGCGTGCCCTGAGGCCGGAGATTCGCAAAATACCTACACCACCGCGTCCCGGTGGGGTTGCCTGGGCGACGATAGTGTCGTTATGGCTCATGGTTTGTCTCGTTTAATACCAATAAAAAAAGGCGGTCAATTGACCGCCCTTATTTTAGCGTTAACTTACCGAATCAGGACTTTTTCTTTTCGCGGCTATGCAGGCCACGTTTTTCCAGACCACGGTAAATCAGCTGCTGCTGGATGATGGTCACCAGGTTGCTGACGATATAGTACAGCACCAGACCTGACGGGAACCACAGGAAGAAGACGGTGAAGATGACCGGCATAAAGGTCATGATCTTCTGCTGCATCGGGTCGGTCACTGTGGTTGGCGACATCTTCTGAATGAAGAACATCGTGATACCCATCAGGATCGGCAGGATGTAGTACGGGTCCTGTGCAGACAAGTCGTGGATCCACAGAGCGAACGGCGCATGGCGCAGCTCAACGGAGCCCATCAGCATGTAGTACAGCGCAAGGAAGATTGGCATCTGAATCAGCAGTGGGAAGCAACCACCCAGCGGGTTTACTTTCTCTGCTTTATACAGGGCCATCATTTCCTGGCTCTGACGCTGTTTGTCATCGCCCAGACGCTCACGCATCGCCGCAATCTTCGGCTGCAGCATACGCATCTTCGCCATGGAGGTGTACTGCGCTTTAGTCAGCGGGTACATGATGCCACGCACGATAAAGGTGATAACGATGATGGAGAAGCCCCAGTTACCCAGGAAGCTGTGGATGAACTTCAGCAGCTTAAACAGCGGCTGAGAGATGAACCACAACCAGCCGTAATCTACGGTCAGATCCAGATGTGGCGCGACGGCTGCCATCTTGTCCTGGATTTCCGGACCGACCCACAGGGTGCTGCCCATTTTCCCGGTTTGACCCGGTTGAACCAGAACTGGCTCAGACTTATAGCCGATAGCAGCAATGCCGTTACCCAGATTCGCCGTGTAGAAGTTGTTAGAACCTTCATTACGTGGAACCCATGCCGTTGCGAAATACTGTTGCAGCATCGCGACCCAACCACCTTTAGAACTGACGTTCAGGTTTTCGTTGTCGGCGATGGTGTCGAATTTGTATTTTTCGTATTTCGCATCTGGGGTGGAGTACGCCGCGCCACGGAAGGTATGCAGCGCAAAGTTGCTGCTTCCGGTGTCACGATGCGTTGGCAGATTGATGGACTGCTTCAGCTGACCAAACGTTGCCAGCTCCAGTGGTTTAGCACCGGTATTCTGCACGTTGTAATCCACTCCCACCGCATATTCACCGCGTTTCAGGGTGAAGGTTTTGGTGAAGGTGTTGCCTGCTGCGTCTGTGTAAGTCATCGGGATCGCGAGTTCGTTTTGGCCATCAGCCAATACAAACGCATCTTTATCGACGTTATACAGCGGACGCGGACCGTTAGCCGGATTATCCGGGCCATCACGACCGGTCAGACCGCTTTGAGCCTGATAGAGGAACTGCGGCGTAGTTTCGAGTAACTGGAACGGCTCGTTAGAACCGAGATCTTTCGGGTAAGTTACCAGCAGCGCCTGCTCGACATCACCACCACGGGTGTTGATAGTCAGCTCAAGCACATCGGTCTTAACCGTAATCAGTTTACCCTGGCCACTGGCCGGTACGCCCTGGTCGGCGGCGCTACCCGCTGCTGTGGTCGTGGTCTGCGTGACCTGCTGTTGTGGTTGAGGATTTTTATCCTGCTCCCACGCCTGCCAGATCATGAAAGACACGAACAACAAAGCGATGATAAGAAGATTGCGTTGCGAATCCATCGTTAGTGTTCTCTGGTATCAAATGGTCCTGGGGGGACGGGGTCGTCTCCACCGGGGTGTAAAGGGTGGCATTTTAATACGCGTTTCACCGTCAACCAACTGCCTTTTATCACTCCAAACCTGCGCAATGCCTCAATTCCGTATTGCGAACAGGTTGGTGTGAAACGGCAGTGCGGCCCGAGTAGTGGACTAATCAGGCGTTGATAGACCCGAATGAGGGCTATCAGGACCCGTGAGCCAGGCGACAGTGGCGGCGCCATAATTTTTCCAACGCTTCCGAGAGAGCACGGTTATCGAGGTCGGCAACCCCCTTTTTAGCCACCACCACGAAATCCATTGATGGAAGTTCGTGCTGACGTAAACGGAAACTCTCACGCGTCAGACGTTTAATCCGATTGCGTTCGTGTGCGCGTTTAACGTTTTTCTTGGCGACTGTAAGACCGATGCGGGGATGCCCCAGCGAATTTTGGCGGCCGAGGATGGTGATTTGCGGCGTGCCAGCCCGTTGTGGCTGCTGGAAGACGAATGTGAAATGAGTGGGAGTTAACAAACGTAACTCCCTGGGAAATGCGAGCTTAACCACTCAGGGGTTAGCTTTATTACTTGGAAACGGTCAGACGAGAACGGCCTTTAGCACGACGACGTGCCAGAACCTGACGACCATTTTTATTAGCCATACGAGCACGGAAGCCGTGAGAACGGTTGCGCTTCAGTACAGACGGTTGAAAAGTGCGTTTCATGGCGATTTCTACCTAAACTTGAATAAATTCAATGGCTTTTCACGATGCCCGAACGAATATTGAACGACGGACGCCGAAGCCATGGGTGATTAAAGAGGCCGGATTGTAATAATTGTACACTCCGGAGTCAATTCTCTTTCCTTCTTTCCCGCGTATTTTCGCACGTTTTCGCGTGGAAAATGAGCAGCGTTCGACGCGGAGAAGTCGAGCATAACGCGCCGGGTGGGGGATTATACGACCTCCCCGTTAAAGCGCAAGGATCGTCCAGGATCTTCGTTAGATCATTTAAGCAAAAAATTGTCTGTGCTCATTAATTTTTCCAATATGCGGGCTAAATCGTGGGGCACTCCTTGCAGGATCGATTACACTTACCCGGTTTCAGATCTTCCTGTGGATAAATCGGGAAGAATCTGTGAGAAACAGAAGATCTCTGACTCAGTTTAGGCTATGATCCGCGGTCCTGATCGCGATCCTGGGATCCCGACGGGGTAAAAATTGCAGATAGCAATTCGCACGTCACCCTTTTGCACAGGGTCTATTCGACGTGTGCCAACAATCACGAATATTCAGTATCTTTCTTTTATTGTTCGAGTGGAGTCCGCC